>JBPCKO010000204.1:0-8547 GCA_051004215.1 Streptosporangiaceae bacterium
GTCCTGACCCGGGCCGGCCGCCAGCACCCGCGCCCTCAGCCGCCCAGGCCGGCCACCGGCGGGTCGCCCGCCGACCAGCGCCGGACCCTGACCGCCTTGCCGACGTCAGTCCGCGGAACCGAGCCGGGCGGCACGATCGCGACGTTCACGCGCAGGCCGAGAGTCTCGCGGAGGTGGAGTTCGAGCCCGTTCTTCAGGTCGTCTTCCGCGGCCGCATCCGGCGCGGAACCGGCGGCCCGCTCGCAGCAGGCGATCAGGTCCCGGCCGCCGTCCCGCTCGTCGAGGACCAGCACGTAGTCCGGTGCCACCGCGGACTCGGCCAGCAAGACCCGCTCGATCTCGCTGGGGTAGACGTTGACGCCCCTGATCACGAGCATGTCGTCCTGGCGGCCGGTCACCTTGGACATCTTGATCAGCGTGCGGCCGCACGCGCAGGTGCCGCGGCGCAGGGCCGCGATGTCGCCGGTCCGGTACCGCAGCAGGGGCAGTGCCTCCTTGGTCAGGGTCGTGAACGTGAGCTCGCCCGGCATCCCCTCAGCGGCCGGCTCGCCGGTCAGCGGGTCCAGCGTCTCGACCAGGAAGTGATCCTCGTTCACGTGCAGGCCGTCCGCGGCGACGACGCACTCCGCCGCCACGCCCGGGCCGATCACCTCGGACAGCCCGTAGATGTCCAGCGCCCGCAACCCGAGCAGGCCGCTGATCCTGACCCGCATCTCCTGGGTCCACGGCTCGGCGCCGAAGACGCCCGCCCGCAGCGACAGCCCGGTCTCCGGCGTTAGCCCCGCCTGCGCCAGGCCCTCGCCGAGCCGGATCGCGTACGAGGGCGTGCAGGTGAGGATCTCGGGCCGCAGGTCCCTGATCAGCGTCACCTGACGGGCCGTCATCCCGCCCGAGACCGGGACCACGAGCGCGCCCAGCTCGATCGCGCCCTGGTGGATGCCCAGCCCGCCGGTAAACAGCCCGTACCCGTAGGCGTTGTGCACGATCGTGCCCGGCCCGGCCCCGGCCGCGGCGAGCGCGCGGGCGCACATCCGCGACCACAGCGCGAGGTCGCCCTTGGTGTAGCCGACCAGGGTCGGCCGCCCGCCGGTGCCGCTCGAGCCGTGCACCGCGACGACCTGGTCCCGCGGGACGGCGAGCAGGCCGAACGGGTAGTTCTCCCATAGGTCCTGCTTGGTCGTCGCAGGCAACCGGGCCAGGTCGTCGAGGCTCACGTCGGCCCCGCTGGTCACCCCAGCCCCGGTGAGCCGGCGTCCCTGCAAGCCGCCGGCCTCGACCAGCCGGCCGATCAGCCCGCGCAGGCGTTCTGCCTGGACGGACGTTCGTTCGTCGGCCGACATCGACTCGGCATGGGGCTCGAACATCGGCGGCGCCGATTCGTTGTCAAAACTCGTCCCGGCCATACGCTGCCAGCCTTCCTGATGACGCATAACATGACGCCATGAACACTGTGCCCGATCGCTCCCGCGTTCGTCTGCCTGACATCAGCTCTCGCGCCTACGAGCATCCTGCGGACCGGTCGGCGCTGGTCGCGCTGCGGAAGCTGACTGGGTTCGACGTGATCCTGCGGAACCTGGCCGGGCTGTTCAGCGACCGGAGCCTGCGGCTGCTGTTCCTGGCCAGCTCGGTCCGGGCCTCCGAGCAGCAGTTCCCGCAGCTGTATCAGATGCTGCAGGACGGCGCCTACGTGCTCGACCTGCCCAGGGTCCCCGAGCTCTACATCACCCAGGACCCGTTGGTCAACGCGATGGCGATCGGCACCGACAAGCCGTTCATCGTGATCACGACCGGCCTGGTCGACCTGATGGACCCCGAGGAGATCCGCTTCGTCATCGGGCACGAGCTCGGGCACGTGCTGTCCGGTCACACCGTGTACCGGACCATGCTCTATTACCTGATGGCGCTGGCCGCGCGGCTGGCCCTGGTCCCGCTGGCCTGGGTCGGGCTGAAGGCCGTGATCTGGGGCCTGGAGGAGTGGCACCGCAAGTCCGAGCTGTCCTGTGACCGGGCCGGGCTGCTGGCCGGCCAGGACGTGCCCGCCGGCCGCCGCGCGCTGATGAAGCTGGCCGGCGGCGCTCAGCTCGCCGAGCTGAGTTCGGACGCGTTCCTCGAGCAGGCCCGCGAGTACGACGCGGTCCCGGACGTCCGCGAGGGCCTGATCAAGCTGCTGCAGCTGCAGGGCACGACGCATCCGTTCGCGGTGGTCCGCTTCGCGGAGCTGGACCGCTGGGCCGCCGAGGGCGAGTACCGCGACATCCTCGCGGGCAACTACCCGCGCCGGGACTCCGACGGCGACGCTTCGGCAGGCGATGAGTTCAGGGCTGCGGCGAAGTCGTACCAGGACTCGTGGAACCGGTCCGCCGATCCGCTGATCGGCGCGGTCCGCGGCGTGGCCGGCTCGGCGGTAGGGGCCGGGGAGAGGCTGATGAACCGGTTCGGCACCCGGCGCGACTCAGACTCCGAGGACTGACTCCCGGTCCCGGCACTGACCGGGGTTCGCAGCTACTGTCGCCACACCGGCGGCTTGACGTGCGCCGCGTAGGCAATGTTGATGACCGCGATCGCGGTCCAGATCACCACGAGCCCGGCTAGCCCGGCCGGATGCGATCCGGCGGCGACGGCGATCGCGCTCAGCGGGATGCCGAAGATCAGCGACGCGATGACCACGGCGAACGCCGACCGCTCCCGCGGCGCCCGGCGGCCTCGCTGCTCGGCGACCCGGGCATCAACCCGGGCGTCAATCTCGCGGCCGACCTTGTCGAGAAAGGACTCGATAACGGCCGACTGATAGTCAGGCCCGAGTTCGCGGTGCGTCTCGGCAGCGGCGCGGACCTCGTCCGGGCTGAGCGACTGGGTGTTCACACAGGCACGATATATCGCATTGCCCGCCAGCGCCAGAACCCGCTCCCGCCACCCGGCCGCCGGTGTATGAAATCCCGGTTCCATACACAATTTTGGTGATCAAACCCGGGTTTCATACACCGGCCGACCCGCCCGCACGGCCGGACCGGGCGGCTGGCGCTGGATCGGGCCAAGGCCAGGAGGGCGGCCGGCGGTCGGCGGCTGGCGGACTGGCGGTGGATCGGGCCAAGGCTAGGAGGGCGGCCGGTGCCAGCGCGGGCCGTGCTCGCCGAGGGGGCCGACCCGCAGGCCGCGGCGATCGCACTCGTCGAGCAGCCGCGTCAGGGCGCCCAGCCCGGCCCGCCACGAACCATCCGGCGAGGTGTTGTCCGAGTCGTGCAGCAGCACGGTCGCCCCGCCGCCGAGATCGCCCGCCAGGGTGGCGAACACCGACGCCGGGGTCGACCCCGGCGTCCACTCCTTGCCCCAGGCGCTCCACAGCACCGGGGTCAGGTCCAGCCGGCGGGCCGCGACCAGCGCGGCCGTGCTCAGCACCCCGTACGGCGGCCGGAACAGCGTCGGGCGGATACCCGCCGTCGCCACGATGATCTCCTGCGTGCTGGAAAGGTCCGCGTGAGTGGCCACCGGCCCGCGAAGCGGCAGGTAGCGGTGCCGCCAGCCGTGCACGCCGATCTCATGGCCGGCATCGGCGATGTCGGCCGCGAGCCGGGGCGAGCGGGAGATCTGGGAGCCGAGCAGGAAGAACGTCGCCCGCACCCCGCGGTCGCGGAGAACGTCGAGAAACAACGGCGTCGCTGCCGGGTCCGGTCCGTCGTCGAACGTCAGGGCCACATGACCGTCGTCCCCCAGGCCAGCCAGCCCGGGGAACAGAGCCAGCCGGACGGTCCGCAATGCAGTGATGCCCGGTCCGGCGTGCGCGACCGCGAGCCCGGCCGCGGCTCCGGCGATCAGGCCGCCGCGCGCCCAGTGGGCACACCGCGGCGGCTGCGGCCGCTGCGGCGGCATATGAGGGCGATCGCCGGGCTTTGCCCGGGCAATCGCGACCCTGTTTTTGGTCTCAGTCACGATCTTTCCCGTACTTAAGCGGACAGCGATCACAACGTAGCCCAAGGAGCGTCCTATTAGGACGCGAGCGGAAGTCGGCAAGTAACGCCGGCGCCATTCCTGCAATCATGGCATGTCCAGGCTCTGCCGAGGGGGGCAGCGCGGCTACCAGGCCAGATGGACGAAGAACTGCCTTGTCCGATACACGGGGGTATCTGTGGGAGTTCAAGCAGCGCGCGTTGTTTTTCCCGAATCTGATCGGGCGGAAATCGCGACTGCCATCACCGAGATCCTGGCGGCCGGCGCGCTGACCCTGGGTCGGCATACCCAGCGGTTCGAGGACACCTTCTCCGCCGCGCACGCCGGCCCGCCGGACGGCGGGCCATCGGGTCCGCCGCATGCCGTCGCCGTCTCGAGCGGGACCGCCGCCCTGGAGATACTGCTCCGCATCGCCAGCGTCGGCGGCCGGGACGTCCTGATCCCGGCGAACACGTTCTATGCGACGGCCGCGGCCGCGATCAGCGCGGGGGCGCGGCCGGTATTCGCCGACATCGACCCGGCCACGTTCGCGCTCAGCCCGCAGGCGCTGGAGGCGGCACTGACCCCGGACACGGTGGCGGTCGTGCTCGTCCACATCGCCGGGCTGATCTCACCGCAGGCGGACATCCTGCGCCGGATCTGCGACGACCGCGGCATCGTGCTGATCGAGGACGCCGCGCACGCGCACGGATCCACCTTCCAGGGCCGTTACGCGGGTGCCTTCGGAGCGGCGGCGGCGTTCTCGTTTTACCCGACCAAGGTCGTGACCAGCGGCGAAGGCGGCATGATCGTGACCCGCGATCCCGCCATCGCCGACGAGGCACGTATCTACCGCGATCAGGGCAAAAGATCGTTTGGCGCGAATCACCACGTCAGGCACGGGTACGCCTGGCGCATGAGCGAACTGAGCGCGGCCGCGGGCACCGTGCACCTGCGGCGAATGCGCCAGTTCATTGAACGCCGCCGCGAGGTCGCGGCCCGCTATGACGCGGGCCTGGCTCAGCACGGCTTCCTGCAACCCCTGGCCGAACCGCCGGGCAGCGCGAGCAACTTCTACAAATACATCGCCTTCCTGCCGCCAGGAGTCGACCGCAACTGGTTCAAGGAACGGATGGCCTCCCGGCACGACATCCGGCTGGCCGGCGAGGTCTACGACCTCCCGCTGCACCGCCAGCCCGTGCTCGCCTCGTACGCGCCCGGCCTGCGGCTGGCCGCCGCCGAGGACGCCTGCCAGCGCCATGTCTGCCTGCCCGTGCACTCCGATATGCGCGACGACGAGGTCGACCAGGTCCTCGATGCCGTGGTCAAGGTGGCGGCCGATGCGCCGGCCCCGCGGGGGGACGCATGCGCGTCGCGGTAACCGGCGGCTGCGGCTTTATCGGCTCGCATGTCGTGGACCACCTGGTCGCGGCCGGTCACGAGGTGCTCGTGCTGGACAAGCACCGGCAGTGGACCAACCCGGCCGCCGAGTACCTGATCACCGACGTTTTCTCCGACGGCGCGCTGGAGCAGGCGCTGGCCGGCCGGGACGCGGCCTTTCACCTGGCCGGGATGGCCGACGTCAATCAGGTCACCGCCGACCCGGTGCACGCGATCCGGCTGAACGTCGAGGGCGTCGGCCGGGTCCTGGACACCGCCCGCCGACAGGGCTGCCGCCGGGTCGTGCTGGCCAGCACCGTGTGGGTCTACGGCGCGACGGCGGGCCGCGGCGAGCGAACCGAGGACGCCCCGGTCGACCTGGCCCGCTCCGGCCACCTGTACGTCTCCACCAAGCTGGCCGCCGAGATGGTGGTGCACAGCTACCGGGAGATGTACGGGCAGGAGTTCTCGATACTTCGATACGGAATTCCCTACGGGCCGCGGATGCGCGAGGCCCTGGTGGTCGCCAGGTTCGTGCAGGCCGCCCAGCGGGGCGAGCCGATCACGATCGCGGGCAGCGGCGACCAGCAGCGCAACTTCGTCTACGTGGAGGATCTGGCCGAGGCGCACGTGCTGGCGCTGGGGCCGGCCGCGGCCAACCAGACGCTGGCCCTGGAGGGCGACACCCCGGTCTCGGTCAACGAGATCGCCGAGACGGTCCAGCACCTGGTCGGCCCGGTGCCGGTCCGCCATGTACCGGGCCGGGCCGCCGACTACGACAGCGTCGCCATCTCCAACCGGCTGGCCAAGGAACTGCTCAACTGGTCCCCCACCACCTCGTTCGCCGAGGGCATCCGCCGCTACCTGGCCTGGCTCGAGAGCACCGGCGGACGGCCGTGACCTCGTCCCGCCACCCGGCGCCGAGCGCGCTGCTGCTGTCCGGGTCGATCGGCATGGGGCACGACACCCTGGCCGAGGCGTGCACGGGCCTGCTCCAGTCGTCCGGCTGGTCGACCAGGACCCTGGATCTGATGCGGCTGCTTGGCCGGCGCGGCGACCCGGTCGGGGCCACCGTGCTCCGCGCCATGCTGGCGGTGCCTGGCCTCTACGACGCGTTCCACTTCGCCGCCCTGCGGACCGGGAACCGGCTCGCCGGGCTCGCCGATGCGGGTGCCCGCCGCCAGATCCTGCCGCGGCTGCGGGAGCTGCTCGACGCCGAGCCGACCGAGCTGGTGCTGTCGGTCTTCGCGACCGGCGCCTCGGCGGTCAGCCAGCTCACCACCCGGTACCCGTCGATGCGCCACGTGGTGTTCTGCACCGACGTCACGCCGCACCGGCTGTGGGTGCAACCAAACGTCGACCTGTACCTGGTCACTTCCGACGTCGCGGAGCGGGCCGTGCGCAGGTTCGAGCCCGGCGCGCGGGTCCTGGTGGTGCCCGCGCCGCTGCGGTCCGGGTTCTACCACCCGCCCTCGCAGGCCGAAGCCCGGCAGCAGCTGGAGATCCCCGAGCACGAACGCTGCGTCATGCTGATGAGCGGCGCCTGGGGAATCGGCCCGGTCGCTCAGGCCGCGCAGGCGCTCGGCGACGCCGGCGTGCACGTGCTGGCTGTGGCCGGCCGCAACGCCGGGCTGGAACGCCGGCTCCGCGCGGTCGCCAGCCGCCAGCCGCGAGTACGCCCGATCGGGTTCACGACCGCGATCCCGCTGCTGATGGCGGCCAGCGACCTGGTGGTTACCAGCTCGGGCGACACCTGCACCGAGGCCCGCACCGTCGGCCGGCCGCTGCTGCTGCTGGACGTCGTCCAGGGCCATGGCCGGGACAACCTGCAGCACGAGCTCGAGCTCGGCGATGCCGCCGTGTCGTCGGGCCGGGCCGCCGACGTCGTCCGCGCCACGCTGGCCGCCCTGGACAGCGCGAAGCCTCCGCCGCACGGGGCGACCCGTTCCGAGGGAGCCTGGCAGAGCGCCTTCGGCGCGGCCCTGGAATCCATCGGCCTGTAGCCCGGCCGGCCGCCGGCCGACCGCGACCCGCCCCGGCCCAACCCGGGCTGGCGTGCGCCGCCCTGGCGCTATCCCCGCCGGCGCCTTGGCCCGCGCGGGCCGCCCGGCCGACCCGGCCGCGGCCTGATCCGCACGTAGGCGACGTCGGTGCCGGGCGGGGGCGAGAAACTCGCCGCCGCGACCCGCCGCACCAGCCTGATCTCGTACCTGGCCGCCCAGCGCTCGGTCTGGCGGTCCCGTGGCGCGCCGGACAGCCATTTCGCGGCGCCCCAGGCCAGGATCAGGTCCGCTCCGGCCAGCGGGACCGCGTCGTCGCCGAGCAGCCGCCGGCACAACAGCGTGGTCAGCGCGAAGGGCGGGCTCGCGACCACCTGGAACGGCCGTCGCGGCCACGGCAGCCGGCGCAGGTCGTCTTCGACCACGCCGACCCGCGGATCGTCGCTGAACCGGCGGCGCAGCTGGCGGGCTAGGGACGGATCGCGCTCGACCGCGATCACGTGCGCACCGGTCCTGGCCAGCGGCCCCGTGAGCGCCCCGTACCCGGCGCCGAGGTCGAACACGAGCGTGGCCTGGCTCGCGCCGCTAGCCCTGACGAGCTCGGCGATCAGCGCCCGGTCGGTAAGGAAGTGGGCCCCCGGCGGATTGGCCGGCGGATTGGGCGGCGGGTTCGGCGGCGGGTTCGGCGGCGCCCACGGCCGCGATCGCGACCGCCCGGGCACGGAAGAACATGACCATGACGGCGGTCACCCCTCGCTCGGAGTCCCGGCGGCGCACCCCGCACCGCCCGCGGCCCGGCCGGGGCCGGCTGGCCCCGAGCAGGCTCGCCCCGCCACCGTAGATCCCGCCGCCGCCGGACTCCACTGATTAATCCCCGCCCTCCCCGTCAGCCCGGCCCGCGGAGGTCGCGGTGGCGGCCTGGTCCTGGTCCTGGTCCTGGTCCGAGGGGCAGTCCCCGAGGGCAGTCCCCGAGGGCAAATCAGGGCTGTCCCCGATCTGCCGGGGTGATGCTTCGTGGTCAGGTGGACAGCAGGCCGGACCGGCCCGAACCCGGGCCCGGATCCGGCGGCCACACAGGAGGTCAGGATGCACAGGCCAGCACGACGGGCGGCGATCATCGCCGCAGGCGCGGCGTTCGCGGCGAGCAGCGCAATCGGCGTGGGCGCGGCCACGACCGGGAGGAGTACGGTGCCGGTGGCAAGAAACCTGAGGGCCTTCTCATTCGACATCAACAAATCGCCCC
>JBPCKO010000205.1:0-9332 GCA_051004215.1 Streptosporangiaceae bacterium
GGCCGGGATGTTCCTGCTGACCAGGTACGGCAACGAGGGCTTCGAGCAGATCCCGACGAGCGAGCTGGCCGCGATGAACTACATCTACGACCACGCCCGCGGCGGCGGGACGATCTTCTGGCTGAGCAGGCCAGCCGGCGTCAACGCCACCCCGCAGATGCCCTGGCAGTTCCGCGACGTCGGCAGCATCTTGTTCACGTCGCAGACCTCGCCGCGCAACCCGTCCGACACGGCCGGCGTGATCGCGCACCTGCGCGGCCTCGGCCGGGGCGCGTTCCTCGTCGTCACCAATACCGAGGCGACCTACTTGCGCCAGACGGCCAGCTTCGTGCCCGACTGGGAACGCAGGTTGAGGGAGTCGCTGTCCGCGTCGCCCAGGTTGCGGCTGGTTTTCAACGGCCGGGACGCGGCCGTGTACCAGGCCCGGCTGCCCGCCAGCGCGCCGCGAACCAGGACCGGCCTGCACAAAGACGTCGCGACGACCGGGTCCACGATCTGGAGCCCGATCGGCCTGGTGATGTTCGGCCTGGCCGTGCTGACGTTGCTGGCCAGGGAGCTGATCAGGGAGTGCGGGCCGGCCCGGCGGTGGCTGATGCGCCCGCTGGCGCTGGCCGCCGTCCCGGCGATCGTGCTCCTGCTCGTCGCCGTCGTCGAACGATTCAGGGTGATCTCATGACCAAGCCGCGGTCAGGGGCAGCACGGGCGCAGGCAGCACGGGCCCGGGCGAGGGCCGACCGGTGCCAGGTGCCGCTGGACCGGTCGGTGCCCGCGCTGGTGCTGAAGATCGGCCAGTACCCGGTGCACTCGGGCGGCGTCGGCGTGCTCCGCTCGCTTGGCCGGTGCGGCGTGCCGATGTACGCGGTCACCGAACCCGGCCTGCCGCCCGCGGCGGTGTCGCGGTACTGCGACACCCGGTTCGTGTCCCGGGCGACCGGGCGCGAGCAGCCGGCCGACCTGATTCCCGGCTTGCTGGAGGCCGGCCAGCGGATCGGACGGCGGGCCGTCGTCGTTCCGCTCGACGACGAGTCGGCCGTCCTGACCGCACACTACCGTGAGCAGCTGTCCGAGCACTTCCTTCTCCCGGACGTCGCGCCCGGGCTGCCGGCCAGGCTAGCCAGCAAGACCGGGCTGTTCGAGCTCTGCCGCGAGCATCACGTACCGACCCCGGCTACGGCCACGCCGGCCAGCCTGGAGGACCTGGCGAGCTTCGCCGCGGGCGTCCGGTTCCCGGTGGTGGTGAAGAACGCCGACCCGTGGCAGCGGCGGCGTCATCCGGTCGTGCCGGGCACGACGGTGGTCAACAGCGCGGCCGCGCTGATCGAGCTTGCGGCCCAAGCCGGCGATCCGCTGAACCTGGTCGTGCAGGAGTACCTGCCAGGGGACCAGGCGCAGGACTGGATCTCGCACCTGTACTGCGACGCGCAATCGCAGTCCCTGATGGTGCTGACGGCGCGCAAGGTACGCTCCTGGCCGCCGCACGCGGGCCTGACCGCGGCGGCCTACGCGGTGTACAACCCCGAAATCGCCGCGCTGGCCGAACGGTTCTGCAAAGAGATCGGCTACAGCGGGATCGGCGATCTTGACTGGCGGCATGACCTGCGGGACGGGCAGTACAAGCTGGTCGACTTCAATCCCAGGCCCGGCAACCAGTTCCGGCTGTTCGAGAACATGGCCGGAGTGGACGTGGTGCGCGCCCTGCACCTCGACCTGACCGGGCGCGAGGTGCCGCTGGCCGGGGAGCGGGAAGGCAAGCGGATCGTGGTCGAGCACATCGACCTTCCCGCGCGGCTCGCGTACTGGCGGCACGACCGGCGGGTCCGGGCCAGCGGCCAGGTGGACCGGGAGCGGACGGACATGCCCGGCTATGCCGGCGCGGCAACCGAGTTCGCCTGGCTGGCCGCCGATGACCCGCTGCCGTTCCTGGTCATGATTCCGCACGCGCTGCGGATGGCGGCCCGGGCGGTGGCGGCCCGGATCGGCGGCCGGCTGGCCGACCGCCGCCAGCAGAACCAGGAGAGGGGCCGTTCATGCAGGTGAGCGTGATCCGGCCCGGTGAGCTCGGCCAGGCCGAGATCAGCACGTGGCACGCCATGCAGGACGCCGATGCCCGCATGGCGAACCCGTTCCTGTGCCCGGAGTTCGCGGTCGTGATCGGCCGGTCGAGGCCGGGGGCCCGGGTGGCGGTGCTGACCGAGCCATCAGGGCCGGTCGGGTTCTTCCCGTTCGAGCGCGGCCGGCTCGGCGCGGCGACCGCGATCGGGGCCGGGCTGAGCGATTGCCAGGGCCTGGTGCACGCGCCGGGCGCGGAGTGGGACGCTGCCGAGCTGCTCAAGGCCTGCGGCATCGACGCCTGGCATTTCGACCACCTGGTGGCGGGGCAGCGCCCGTTCGCCGGCTATCAGGACGCCACCGCGGCGTCCCCGGTCATGGACCTGTCGGACGGCTTCGGCGCGTTCGCCGCGCAGTCGGAGGCGAGGTCGCCGCGGTTCTGGCGAGACCTTAGCCGCAAGACGCGCAAGATCGAGCGTGAGCACGGCGGCCTGAAACTGGTCGCGGACTCGGCCAGCGAGCAGGACCTGCGCGCCCTGATGGACTGGAAGTCGGCCCAGTACCAGCGGACCGGGCGGACCGACCGGTTCGCCCGGCCCTGGATCGTCGAGGTCGTGCGGAACCTGATGGCCTACCGCGACGGGCCGTTCCGCGGCCTGCTGTCGGTCCTGTCCACGGGCGGCATGCCGGTCGCCGGGCATTTCGGCATCGCCTACGGTGGCGTGCTCGCCGAGTGGTTCCCCGCCTACGACCAGGAGTTCGCCCGGTACTCGCCCGGCCTGATCCAGCTCGTGCGGATGGCCCAGGAGACCGGGTCGGCCGGAGTCCGGCTGATCGACCTCGGCAAGGGCGACATGCGGTACAAAGACGAGCTGAAGAGCTACGACCTGACCGTGGCCGAGGGCACCGTGGTCCGGGCGTCGGTCCTGGCCGGCCTGCACCGCACGGCGGCGGCGCCGCCGCGCTGGGCGGCCAGGACGATCCGGCGCAGCCCGCGCCTGTTCCGCGCGGCCGACCGGATGCTCAAGGGGTTCGGCCGGGTGCGCACGGCGCTCAGGTCCGGCCGCTAGCCCGGACCTATCCTGACCTCATGCGGGCATGGGTGGTGCACGAGCCGGGTCCGATAGCCACGCAGCGGCCGCTCCGGCTGGTCAGCCGGCCCGAACCCGAGCCCGGCCCCGGCGAGCTGCTGATCAAGGTCATCCGGTGCGGGGTCTGCCGGACCGACCTGCACCTGGCCGAGGGCGACCTGCCGCCGCGCCGCCCGGGCGTCACGCCCGGGCACGAGGTCGTCGGCCAGGTGGTCAGGGCCGGCCCGGCGGCGACCAGGTTCGGCCCGGGTGACCGGGTCGGCGTGGCCTGGCTGGCCGGGACCGACGGGTCGTGCCGGTACTGCCGCCGGGGCCTCGAGAACCTCTGCCCGGCGTCGGCCTACACCGGCTGGGACCGTGACGGCGGTTACGCCGAGTACGTGGTCGCGGCCGACGCCTTCGTGTACCCGCTGCCGTCCGGTTTCAGCGACACCGAGCTGGCGCCGCTGCTGTGCGCCGGGATCATCGGCTACCGGGCGCTCAAGCTCGCCGAGGTCCCGCCCGGCGGCCGGGTCGGCATCTACGGATTCGGCGGCTCCGCGCACCTGGCCGCCCAGGTCGCGATGGCGGCCGGCGCGACCGTGCACGTGTTCACCAGGGCGGCCGCGGCCCGTGACCTGGCCAGAGAACTGGGTGCGGCGTCGGCCCAGGACTCGTTCGACCCATCGCCCGAGCCGCTGGACTCGGCGATCATCTTCGCGCCGGCCGGTGAGGTCGTGCCGCCCGCGCTGCGCAACCTGGACCGCGGCGGCACGCTGGCCATCGCCGGCATCTACCTGACCGACATCCCGGCGCTCAGCTATTCCCGCGAGGTGTTCGGCGAGCGCACGCTGCGTAGCGTCACGTCCAACACGAGAGGGGACGGCGAGGAGTTCCTGCGTCTAGCACAGCAACTGAAGCTCAGGGTCAGCGTGACGCCCTATCCCCTGGCCGAAGCCGACCGTGCCCTGGCCGACCTGGCCGCCGACCGGATCACCGGCGCGGCCGTGCTGGAAATCTCCTAACCCTGGCCGGCCGCACGGGCGGCCAGTCCGCGTAGGGCCAGCCGGAAGACCTCGGCCGGCGGGGTGACCAGGCCCGCGCCGACCTGCCCGGTGCCGGCGACCTTGCCGGCCATTCCGGTGTTGATCTGGGGCAGGATCTGAGTCCTGGCGACCAGCGTCGCGTCGATGCCGGCCGGCGTGCCGCGGAACTCCAGCGCGGGCACCGCGAACAGCGGGTGCTCGGCCAGCGTGATCTCATACATCCGCCGCGTTGTCGCCAGGGCCAGCCCGGCGGTTCCGCCGACCAGCCGCACGATCGCCGGGGCGGCCGCCATCGCGAACCCGCCCAGGCCAGCGGTCTCGGTGATGGCCGAGTCGCCGATATCCGGGTTCGCGTCCTGGGGGCCGTAGCCGGCCAGGAACAGGCCCTCTGGAGTGAGCGCGGGCGCGGTGAACCACTCGTCACCGGTGCCGGACACCTGGATGCCGAAGTCGGTTCCGTTGCGGGCCATCGCGACCACCATGGTGGCGCCCGGAATGTCGCGAGCCGCGTCGAGCGCGAGCTTGCAGGCGGGCATCGCGAGGTTCAGGAAGAAATGATCGTTCCCGCCGATGAACCTGGCCGCGGCGGCGACGTCGGCGGCCGGGAAGCCGGACTCGGCCATCGCCGGGAGCAGGTCGCGCAGCAGCATGAGCGTTCCGGCCCGGTTCCGGTTGTGCGCCTCGTCGCCCATCTGGACCATCTGGGTGAGGATGGCGGTCACGTCGACCGGGCCGTTGCTGCGTACCGCGGCCTGCAGCAGCGGGCCGAGCACGGCCGACATCCAGCGCAGCCGCTCGATCACGTCGGGCGAGTAGGCGCCGTAGCGCAGCACCTTGCCGAGGCCCTCGTTCAGCGAGCAGTAGGCCCGGCGCCCGTCGGCCGGGTCTTCCAGCACGAACATCCACATGCCGGGCGAGACGACGCCGGCCATCGGGCCTACGGCCGCCCGGTGATGGCAGGGCTCGAGGGCGGCGCGGCGCAGGGCCGCCTGGCCGTCCGCGGCCTGGTCGTCCGCGGCGCTGGCGTCCTCGATCAGGCCCTCGAAGATCGCCGCCCCGGTGAGAGCGCCCCGCAGCGGGCCCGAGGCGCGGTCCCAGGTGATCGGCGGTCCGGCGTGCAGGAACTCGCCCCGGCCGATGCCGAGCACCTGGCCGGCCTGAACCACGTCGGTCAGGTGCGCGCGGACGGCCAGCATTTTCTGAACGGCGCGTTCGTTGGCTGCGCTCCGGCGCGGGTCGGCGAGCACGACCGCGAGATCGGCGTCGGTGCCGGGCATCGGCGGTGCCCAGTCCACGGTGGTGACGGCCGCGCCCTGCCGGGCCACCGCATCGGCGAGCAGGCTGATCCCGACCGCGATGACGTGCGGGTCGCGGCGCAGCAGGTCGGTCACGACTCGCCGCCAATCCCCGCGGTCGCGGCGCTGCCCGGCCCGGCGGCGAGGTCGCAGGCGAACCGGGCCGCCGCCGCGTTCGACGCGAAAACGTGCGCGCCGGCGGCGGCGAGCAGGGCCGCCTGGCGGCCGGGGTCCTGCGGGTCGGACCGGGCTCCGATCAGCGAGACGACGACCGCGAGATCGCGCCCGGCCGCCGCCGACCTGGCGGCCCGGATGGCCGGCCCGAACTCGGCGGCGGGGTCGGGATGGGCCCCGTACCCGAGCACGACGTCCAGCAGGATTACGCGGGTCGCGGGATCGGCTGCCTCGGCGGTCAGCCGGTCTAGCCGCAGGCGCAGGTCGATCATCGGGTGCGGCCGGCCAGCAGTCAGCGCGTCGTCGCCGAAGTCGATCATGATGTGCCGCCCGCCGCCTGCCCAGCGGCTGGCCGCTAGGTCCGTACGGTCAGCTTGGTCGATGCGGGCGGCCGGGTCGGTGCGCCAGTCCGGCCGGAGGGGGATATTCGAGTACACCGGCCCGAGTCGCCCGGCCGCGATGACCATCGCCTCGTCGCACAGCGTTCCGCCCGAGAACAGCGCGCGCAGCGCCCCGGGCGCCCCGGGCGAGCCCGGCTCGGGCTGGACAGCGCCGGGTGGCTCGGGCCCGACAGCAGAGGGCGGCTGGACGGCGCCGGCCGGGTTCGGCTGGACAGCGCCGGACGCCTCAGGCCGGATGGCGCCGGGGGGCTCGGGCTCGACAGCGCGGGGCGGGTCGGGGCTGGGTGCCCGGCTCGGCCAGCGCGGGATGGCGTGCCCGAGCCGGCGCAAGGCTGCCTCGGCGGCGGCGGTCAGGTCCGGCTGGCCCAGCCCGATCAGCGCGAACTCCACTGGTGTGGCCAGCGTCTCGGCATAGGCCCGCAGGTCGCTGGCCACCTGCGGGTCGGGCGGCTTGGACAACAGCACGATCAGCTCCGTGTCCTGGTCCTGATCGAGCGCGGTCACGGCGGCCCGCGCCGACCGCCCGCCGACCGCGGCCGACAGGTCGCGGCCGCCGAGCCCGAGCACCGCGCTGACGCCAGCTCCGGCCGCGTCGAGCAGGCAGATCAGCTGCTGAGCACCGGTGCCCGACGCCGCCACCACTCCGATCGGGCCGGCCGGGACCGCGTGCGAGAACCCGAGCCCGACGCCGCCGATGACCGCGGTGCCGCAATCCGGTCCCATCACCAGCAGACCGCGCTGTTCGGCCCGGTCCTTGAGCCAGATCTCCTGCTCGACCGGCATGTTGTCGGAAAAGATCATCACGTCGCAACCGGCCTCGAGCGCATCGGCGGCCTCGGCGAACGCGGCGGGCCCGGGCACCGAGATCAGCGCCAGCGCGGGCCCGGTCCGGCGGGCCGCGCTCAGCGTGGTACGCGGCGGCTGCGCGGCCGGCCCGTCCGCGTGCTCGGCCGGCCGTGCGCACAGGGCCTGGTCGATGGCGGCGAGGGCGGACGCGAGCGCCTCTTCGCCGGCCGCCTCGACCGCGACGAGCATGTCGTTCTGGCCGGCGCTGTCCGGTGCGGGAAGACCAAGGCCGGCGAGCAAGCCTAGGTTCAGTTCGGTCGCCATCGCGACCAGCGCCGCCCGTACCCCGGGAACCGCCTGCGCCGTCGCGGTGACCTGCATGAGCGTCACCGAGTCGGCGTACGCTCCCGGCCGCGCCTCGACATGCCGCATGCTGACAGCATCTCCCTCGCCTGGCCGTTCACCCGCCGGGGCCTGGTCAGCGCCGTGGACGGCCCGCCCGTCGTGGTGGCCGCGCCGCCAGCTCGCCTGCCATTTTGTCCCACGCCGCCGGCTCGCGGCTACCCGCCCCGTAACCTCGCCGGGCCATGGCTGTCGCCGGAGCCATGTCCACCGCAGCCATCGCTGCTGGGTCAACGGCCGTGAGGACAACATGGTGGAGTTGCTGCTGCTAGAGCGACAACGTGGTGACATCGCTGTTGCTGGGGTTTGCTTGGTGAGGCCGCCGCTGGCGGGTCAGGCCAGTTCTGGGCGGCCGATGGCGACGTCGACGCCGGGGGAGTAGTGCACGAGGGGCGAGCCCGACGGGGCCGGCAGGCCGGCCGCCTCGATCAGGTGGTCGTCAAGGCTGAGCACCTCGGCGTGGTGTAGCGGCCACGGCTGGTGGCAGGCCCTGGCCAGGCGGCGCCGCCCGCCGGTGATGCTGAACAGGATCCAGCGGGCGGTCAGGAAGTGGTCGCGGTCGCCGAGCGCATCAGCGGCGAACCGCGGGCCTGGCCTGACCGCGACCTCGCTGACCGCCGGGCACGGACCGGGGAGCCGGCGGCGGCTGCGGTAACGGATCGTGCCGTCGCCTGGGGAGCCGACGTCCATCGACGACCAGAAGTACGGCAGCCGGTAGGTGGACCTGGCCACGGCGACCGCGCCCAGGCGCGCAGCGTCCAGGGACAGGAACCAGATGCCGGACCGGCCGGCGTCGTCCCTGACATAGGTGCGCACGTTGGTCTCGCAGAACCGCGAGACCCATGGCGCCTGCCGGCCGCCCGGCGTCGCCACGTGCATGTAGAACGGGACCAGTCCGACCCAGGCCGCCCCGTCATGCAGGTCGGCGGTGAGTCCGGCCGGCAGCAGGCGCTGCACGTCGGCGGGGTCGAACGCCCAGTGCAGGAACGTCAGGGTGGCCCAGCGCTGGCGCATGACCGGGCGCTCGATGGTGAACGGGCAGACGCCGTCGTTCGCAGCCACGAAATCAACCTCGCGCAGTCACTGGATGGAGTTACCCGGCTGCGGACCGGGCTGGTCTACCCAATCATGTCGGCGACTGGGGCGGCCCGGCGGCGGCGGTTAACTGGCTGGCCGGGGCCAGTTCAGTTCCGCGCGATCGCGGGCGAGTCGCTCGGCCCGTTCCTTGATGCCGAGCAGCATCTTGCGTTCCATAATCAGGCTGCCCGGCTCCATCAGCAGCGACCACGCGGCCCGGGCCGGGGCCGAGGCGCTGGGCAGGCTGATCCGGTTCCGGCTGAGCAGACGGGTGCCGCCGTCCAGCGGCAGCAGCGCGAAGATCCAGACCCAGTTGCCGCCGGCGACCTGGAGCGCGAAGACGTGACCGGGGTCGAGCCGCACGACCCGCATGGCCGGGCGGCCCCGGCCCATCGGCAGCTCGTCGCCCAGCTTCAGGTCCTGGAACTGGGGCAGGATCACGCTTGCGCTGTGCATGTCCAGCCCGAACAGGTTCTCGATCCAGTCGTAGCTGTACGCGCCGGCCCGGCCGCTGCCCATCTGGATCAGCCATGGCCACACGGCCTCGGCCGGCGCGTCGATGCCGATCGCCCGGGTGGTGATCATCTGCGCGCCGGGCAGCAGTTCGTCGCCCGGCAGCCGCTGCCGCGCCTCGTCCGGGGTGGCGCCCCAGGTCAGGCAGCGGCTACGCATGAGCAGCGGATAGGCCGCGACGAGTGCCCCGGCCGCCGTTGCCGCCCCCGCTATCATCCGAACACGTGCTCCTGTCATCTGTGCCCCCGGTGCTTAGCGCAAGAAGAACGCGATGCGTAGTTAGCTGGCTCCAGTCTGCTGTTCGCGGACACGCCATTCATCCATGCTGGCCGGCGTTTCATTTCCGGACATCGGGCAGACGTCGCAGATAGGCAGGACCTTCCACGCTCCCGGCCCGGCTCGCGAACCGGAAGCCAACACATCACGGAGGACAGGATGACCGAGTCACAGGTGACCAAACCACCCGCTCCAAGGACCCGGTACTAGCGCGAACAGCCCGGGCGCTCCGCAATCTGACGC
>JBPCKO010000206.1:0-6618 GCA_051004215.1 Streptosporangiaceae bacterium
GCCCCCCTCCTTCTTATTATGTTCCTTCTGCCGTCTCCTCTCCCCCCCCCCCCCCCCCCCCCCCTCCCTCCCCCCCCCACCGCGCACGAGCCGGCCTCAGCCGACCGGCAGCTTACCCTTGACCTTAGTGGCCTTAGCGGCGGCCTTGCCCGACCGCTTCGCGATCTTGACGGTCCGTGACACGTCATGACGGGCCGCCTTAACCGCGTGCCGGCTCCGCCAGGCCAGCGAGGGCCGGCCGACCGTGTCACCGGCCGCGATCAGCAGGCCGCCGAACATGGCGGCGTTCTTGAGGAAGTGGATCCGCTGCTGGGCCCGCTCCTGGTCGTCGGTCGCCTCCCAGAACCGGTGGCCCGCCGCCGTGGTGGGGACCAGTGTCGACGCGATCGCCAGCGCGGACAAGCGGGGGAACCACCCGACGGCCAGCAGCGTTCCGCCGACCAGCTGGACGGCGCCGTTGATGCGCACCGCCTTCTCGGTGTCATCGGGCACGAAGGAGACGCGCTTGGCGATCGGCTGGACGACCGGGTCCGCCTTCTTCACTACCTTCTCCGGCCGGCGCAGGGTCTCGTAACCCTGCACGATGAAGATGGATGCCAGCATCGGCCTTGCGAAAGCTCGTAGAACAGCCATGGATGTCAGCTGCCCGGTGCGGCCGGCTTCTAACATCGGGCGTAAACCGCACGTACCGTGGGTAGCTGCGCCGCCGTGCGGATCGACGACTGGTTTCTGCGGGCAAGCGAGCGGGGTAACCCGGCCACCACGCTGGACAGCCGGCGCGGGGACGGACTCGCCTGGACAACTGGCAATGAGGTGCGCCCGCTGGTACACGGTGCCACCTACTTCGCCGAACTGGCCGACCGGGTCAGCCCGATGCAGGCCGGTGACCTGCTGCTGTTCACCGACTGGCGCGGCGACCCCGACGAACGCCTCGGCCCCGATGGCCCGGCCATCAGCCACCTGTTTGCGCAGGCGGCCAGCCGCGGCGTGATCGTCCGCGGCCTGGTCTGGCGGTCGCACTGGGACCGGTTCCAGTTCAGCGGCGAGGAGAACCGGCACCTCGGCGAGGAGATCGTTGCGGCCGGCGGCCAGTGCCTGCTCGACATGCGGGTGCGGCTCGGCGGATCGCACCACATGAAGATGGTGGTGCTGCGGCACCCGGGCCGGCCAGAACGTGACGTGGCCTTCGTTGGCGGCATCGACCTGTGCCACAGCCGCCGGGATGACGCGGCGCATCACGGTGACCCCCAGCCCCAGACCATGGCCGAGGTCTATAGCGAGCGGCCGCCGTGGCACGACATTCAGGCGATGATCCACGGCCCGGCCGTCGGTGATGTGGAGACCGTTTTCCGCGAGCGGTGGAACGACCCGGTCCCGATCACGCTGAATCCGGTGTCCCGGCTGCATGACCTGATGGACCGGCAGGACGACACCGCTAACCGGCTGCCCGACCAGGAGCCCGACCCCGCTCCCCGGGGCCCGCACGCGGTGCAGATCCTGCGCACCTTCCCGTTCCGCCGGCCCGGGTTCAGCTTCGCGCCGAGGGGTGAGCGGAGCATCGCCCGCGGGTACCTCAAGGTGCTGGCCAGGGCGCAGTCGCTGATCTACCTCGAGGACCAGTACCTATGGTCGGCCGAGGTCGTGGACGCGCTCGCCCGCGCCCTGGCCGAACGGCCGGGCCTGCGGCTGATCGCGATCATCCCCCGGTACCCGGACATGGACGGCAAGATCTCGATGCCGCCGAACCTGATCGGCCGGATCGACGCGCTCCGGCTGCTGCGCAAGGCCGGCGGCGACCGGGTCGCCGTCTACGGGCTGGAGAACGAGGCCGGCACCCCGGTCTACGTGCACGCCAAGGTCTGCGTGATCGACGACACCTGGTCGATCATCGGCTCCGACAACTTCAACCGACGGTCCTGGACGCACGACTCCGAGCTGAGCTGCGCCGTGCTCGACCTGGGCGGGGCCGCTCCCCCGGCCGCGCCGGCCGCGCCGGGCGGCGAGGCCACGAGCCGGGGCGCCGACAGCGCCGCTGAGCTCAACCCGCGGTGGACGGCCGAGTTCGTCGAGGGCAGCGCGCTGACGACCGCCCCCGCCACGACCAGCCCGGACACCACCAGCCCGGGCACCGCAGGCCAGCCCGGGACCGGCCGCGCTTACTTCCCCCGTGCGCTGCGGTCGCGCCTGTGCAGCGAGCACCTCGGGGTGGAGTTCGGACCGGAAACCGATGCCGAGACGACCTTCCGTGAGTTCTGGCAGGCGGCCTCGGCGCTCGACGCCTGGCACGCGAACGGGCGGCAGGGCCACCGGCCGGCCGGTCAGCTCCGGCATTACCTCGTGCCCGAGCTGACCTGGTGGCAGCGGCTCATCGCACGGCCGCTGTACGGGCTCGTGTACGACCCGGACGGGCGGCCGCGCGGCATGCGCAGGCGGCGGGAGTTCTGAGCGGCGACCCGGTTACAGGCTCGCGACGTCGGCCTGCTTGGCCCGGACGGCGTCGGCGGCCGCGCGCAGCCCGGTCAGCTCGGCCTCGGTCAGGTCGCGCTCGGCCACCCGGCGGATGCCGCCCGCGCCGATCTCCGCCTCGACGCCCAGGTAGACCCCGGAGATCCCGTACTGCCCGTCCACCCAGGTGCACACCGGCATGACCTCGCCGGTGTCCAGCGCCACGGCCCTGGCCATTCTGGCTGCCGCGGCCGACGGGGCGTAATAGGCCGAGCCGGTCTTCAGCAGGCCGACGATCTCGGCGCCGCCGTTCCTGGTCCGCTCGACCAGCGCGCCGATCTCGTCGGCGGCCAGCAGGTCGGCCAGGGGCCGGCCGTCCACCTGGCAGGCCGACGGGACCGGGACCATGGTGTCGCCGTGCGAGCCGAGCGTCAGCGTCCGCACCGAGCCGACCGGCACGCCCAGCTTCTCGGCCACGAAGTAGCTGAACCTGGCCGTGTCGAGCAGGCCGGCCTGGCCGATCACCCGCTGCGCGGGGAACTGCGAGACCTTGGCCGCCAGCGCGGTCATCTCGTCCAGCGGGTTGGAGACCACGATCAGCACGGCCTCGGGGGCGTGCTTGACGACCTGCTCGGTCACGGCGCGGACGATGCCCGCGTTGACGCCGATCAGGTCCATCCGGCTCATGCCGGGCTTGCGCGGCAGGCCGGCCGTGATCACCACGATCCCCGAGCCCGCGATCGCCTCGTAACCCTCGCCGCCCTGGCCGGTGGTCTGTCCGGTGACGGTGGTCTCGAATCCCTCGATCGGCCGGGACTGGCTGATGTCGAGGGCCAGGCCCTCGGGCTTGCCCTTGACGATGTCGGTCAGCACGACCTCGTCGAAGATGTCGTACTCGGCCAGCCGCTGCGCGGTCGTGGAGCCGTAGAAGCCGGCCCCGACCACCGTTACCTTCCCTGAACGGGCCATCGACGTTCTCTCCTTCGCAGTCAGATCTCGGGTCGCGCCGCGGCCGGTCAGGCCATTGCGGCTTGCAGGTTCTTGCGCAGCGCGCCGAGGAACTCCTCGGTGGTCAGGTAGGGCGCGTCCCGGCCGATCAGCAGGGCCAGGTCCTTGGTCATGGCACCGCTCTCGACGGTCTCGATGCACACCCGCTCGAGCGTCTCCGCGAACGCCGTCACGTCATCGGTGCCGTCCAGCTTGCCGCGGTAGGACAGGCCCCTGGTCCAGGCGAAGATCGACGCGATCGGGTTGGTCGAGGTCGCCCGGCCCTGCTGGTGCTGGCGGTAGTGCCTGGTCACGGTGCCGTGCGCGGCCTCGGCTTCGATGCACGAGCCGTCCGGGGTCATCAGCACGCTGGTCATCAGGCCGAGCGAGCCAAAGCCCTGGGCCACGATGTCGGACTCGACGTCGCCGTCGTAGTTCTTGCACGCCCAGACGATGCCGCCGTCGCCCTTGATGACCTGGGCGACCATGTCGTCGATCAGCCGGTGCTCGTAGGTCAGCCCGGCCTCGTCGTAATCGGCCTTGAACTCGGACTCGAAGACCTCGGCGAAGATGTCCTTGAACCGGCCGTCGTAAGCCTTGAGGATCGTGTTCTTCGTGGACAGGTACAGCGGGAAGCCGCGGTCCAGCGCGTAGCGCATGGTCGCCCTGGCGAAGTCGCGGATCGAGTCATCGAAGTTGTACATCCCCATCGCGATGCCGCCGCCCCCGAACTGGGCGACCTCCAGCGAGATGGGCGGCCCGGCCGAGACGTCGGCCGGGGCGTAGGAGATCGTGACCGTGCCCGGGCCCGGCACCACGAAGTCGGTCGCCCGGTACTGGTCGCCGTGCGCGTGCCGGCCGATCACGATCGGCTTAGTCCAGCCGGGGACGAACCGCGGGATGCTCTCGATCACGATCGGTTCGCGGAACACCACGCCGCCGAGGATGTTGCGGATCGTGCCATTGGGCGAGCGCCACATCTTCTTCAGCCCGAACTCCGTGACCCTGGCCTCATCGGGCGTGATGGTCGCGCACTTGACCCCGACCCCGAACTCCTTGATCGCGTTGGCCGCCTCGATGGTGACCTGGTCGTCGGTGGCGTCCCGGTTCTGAACGGACAGGTCGAAGTAGCGGAGATCGATCTCCAGGTAGGGCAGGATCAGCTCATCCTTAATGAACTGCCAGATAATGCGGGTCATCTCATCCCCGTCGAGTTCTACGACGGGTCTGGCCACCTTGATCTTGGACACGCCAACGATCCCTTCATCGTGTTGAGCTAGGTAATTCCGGCGGCGCGGGGGCACACGCTAGCGGGGCACCGGCACCACGAATCCCGCCACCAGCAATCCGATGCCGAGCAGCCCGAGAATCGCCACATCGAGCGCTCGCCGCCGCACCGACAGCAGCCCGGCCCGCCGTTCCGGCAGAGTCAGCCTGGCCAGCGCGGCAAGGAGCAATATGCCACCGAGTACCAACGTACCGCTTGGCACCAGGTGCACGCCCTGCCGGATGATGCCAAGCCCGATGGCCACGCCGACCAGCACCGCGGCGTACGGCAACTGGGCGAAGCGCGCCGGCCCCGCCACTTCTGAAGTCCCGGCGGCGGCCCGGCGGCGGCCCTTGGCGCCACTGCCGCCATGCCGGCCATGCTCAGGTGACCCGTGCCTCACCGTTACTTTGTACACCCCGATCGCGAGCACCTCGTGACGGACGCCGGGATCGCGCCCGGCGATCGGTGCCCGGGTTGCCCTGGTTGGATCGGTGCCGCCCGGGTAGTCATGGTGCAGCGGAGCACCTGTCTCCTTGCGCGGAAGGTGGTGTTATGGAGGGGCCCTACATCCAGGTCGCGAGCACCGGGACGCTGTTCCCGCTTCGGCCCGAGGTCACCACCGTAGGCCGCGGCCAGCACGCGGACATCAGGCTGGCCGACCCGAGCGTCTCACTGCTGCATGCCGAGCTGGTCAGGCGCGGACCTTACGTGTACGTCATGGATCTGGGTTTATCGCGTAACGGCACGCGGGTGAACGGCCGCCTCGTCGCCCGCCGGGTCCTGGCCGACCAGGACGCCATCACCTTCGGGTCCGCCCGCTGCCGCATCATCGGCCTCGACACCTCCGAGGCCCTTGACGCCGAACTCCCCCGCCCGGCCACCCCCGAGCTGACCAGGCGGGAACTCGACGTGATCGCATCGCTGTGCCGCCCGGCGATGTGCGACGACGCCTTCGTCACCCCGGCGACCGCCCGCGAGATCGCCGCCGACCTGGTCGTTACCGAGGCCGCCGTGAAACAGCACCTGCTGAGGCTCTATACCAAGCTGCGGATCGCCGAGGGCACCAACCGCCGGGTCCGGCTGGCCAACGAGGTGGTCCTGCTCGGCCTGGCCAAGCCAGAGCTGCTGACCGAGCCGAACGGGGCCCGGCCCCCCGGCCAGGTCACAAGCCGACCAGATGAGCCAGGCGGCTGAGCAGGCCGTGCTGCACGTCGCCGAGCAGGGCGTGCCACGTCGGCACCTGCGCGAGCTGGGCGTGCAGGCTGTTGACCGGCCAGAACGCGGCGGCCGGAGCCTGGTACCAGGCGCTTAGGGCGATCCACGCCGCGACCGCCAGGACGCCGGCGTAGGCCACCACCAGCAGGCTTTTGTTCCGTACCGCCGAGGTGTAGATGCTGGCCAGCGCCTTGCGGCCGGTCGAGGACCCGGGCCCGAATCCGAACACCGCGACCAGCGCACCGACGCCGAGGGCGACGGCCTGCGGCAGGGGGTGCACCGGCACGGCGATGATCGTGATCGCGGCGGCCACGCAGAAGGCGAGCAGCGCCAGCGGCGCGGTCAGGATCAGCCCGAGCGCTGCGCGGACGGCCGCGACCGGGTAGAAGGCCACGGCCAGGAAGCCGGTTCCGGCCCGGCTGCCGTCGGCCGCCCGGCGCCTGGCGACCTGCCGCCCGGTGATGCTGACCGCGCGCAGGGCGACCAGCACCGCTACCGCGATCCCGGTGCCGATGATCGGCGCGATCACCGCGATCGAGATGGCCATCACGACGGTGCCGATGACCAGCGGGCTCCACGGCGAGACCGGCCCGATGGTCCGGCCGGACTGGCCGTCAGGCCCGGCTCCCGGCCGCGGTCCGCCCGGCGGTACCGCCCCTGGCGCGCCGGGGGCCGGGGTGCCCGGGGGTCCCGGCCTGACC
>JBPCKO010000207.1:0-14531 GCA_051004215.1 Streptosporangiaceae bacterium
GCCTTGATCCCGGAGACCTCTGCGGCCCCTCGGACAGGAAACACGGGCAGGCCGAGCCTGCCCCGCGCACCGCACGGAACACAAAATCACCACAACGGAAGTCTCTACGGTTCGAGGGGATTGCCACCTGTCACGAAGATGCTGATCGAGTAGGTGAGGTTCGCGAACACTGATGGCGGCTATGACCCCCGCTGACGGCGTTCGCGACCCGGTTGGAGCAGCGGCGATGGGCGGTGGAGGGTTGCTTCGGCGCGGGCCGGTCGCTGGCCCAGCGGCTGGTCGCCGACGGCGAGACGGTGCTGGACGGGCTGGCCAAGCTAGCGGCGCGGGCCCGGGTGTGCTCGCGAGGCCATGGCCGCAAGGCCGACGCGGTCTCGGTCGGGCTAGCTGCCCTGGACGGCACCGCATCCGCCCGGTCACCGCAGACGGTGATCTGGTCAGCCTGCGGCTGCTGTGGCGCGAGGAACTCGGCGCGCAGCGCACCCACGCGGTGTGTCGGCTGCACCGCCTCCTCGCCGAGCCGTCCCCGGGCGGGATGCGCCGCGAGCTGTCCGCTGGCAAGGCGCAGGCTTTGCTGGCCCAGATCCAGCCGGGCGACGAGGTCAGCAGGATCCGGGTCCAGATCGCCCGCGATCACCTGGCCGACATCCGCGCCCTGGACGCCCGGCTGAAGTACATCGGCTTCTGTCTCGCGTTCGGCCGCGGGCTTGCTCGCTGGTCACGCCGGGTCCGGCGCGGGGTCCTTGCAAGGTGGTGACGGGGTCGTCCGGGGATCGGCCGGACGATGGCATAGTCGCGGTGGTCGAAGACGCGCACGGCGTTGGTGCCCCAGCGGTGGCGCACGGCAGCCGGGACTGAGATCTTGCCGTTGCGGCCGACTGCGGCGCGCGTGGCAGTCATACATTCGTTGTATGTCAGGGCACCTCTGCTGTATGTAATAGCTGTTGGCAGGTTCCTGGGTGTTCGATTCTGAAAGGTTGTCCGCCGAGTCCTGTTAGGAGCTCCTGCCAGGAGTGCCTAACTCGAAAATGCGCTCCGGGTCTGCTGTTCACTCGACATCACCCCCTGTCTCCGTTAGGGGGACACCGTCGGTGCGAGGCCGGGCGCCGCTGGTAGTTAGCACGCGGTCGTTACGCGAGTTACGAGACGACAACGCGGCTAGCTGTCAACGGCCGGCCGTGACCACCGCGCCAAAGTCGAAGTCCGGGTCGACCGACCCAAACCAGGTGGCGCGAAAGAGGCGACGTGTGCCATCCGGCTAGATCAAGGGCTTTGCTACTACGTTCTTGGCCTGAGCGGAGCCCATATGGCCGCGGCCATCTGGGCAGTTCAGCTTCTGCGATGCCGCGTCGGGATCACCCGGACGACGGGTTGCTGCCGGAGTTTCGCGCGCTCAAGGCAGCGTCACGCAACGGCGGCAAGACCTCTTCGCCGATCAGCTTGATCGTGTTGATCGGGTCGGCTGAGGCGACCTGGATGAATACATAGTCGGCTCCGAGGTCATTAAGCAGTGACGCATACGCCTCGACGAGTTCGTCGGCGTTGTGCACGATGGTGTATTTGCCGAGGATCTCGTCGCGGTCCATTGCGTCGGCCCGTTCGCGCAGTATCGCGGGGTCGCTTACCTCAAGTCGCCCGGGAGCACGCAGGCCGCGCATGGACGACAGCGCGTCCAGGCTTCCTCGTCGTTCTTGGCCAGAACCGTCCACCGGGTCGCCAGGATCGTGCCGGCCGACGCGCTGCTCCCGTCCGCGCGCGCGTCCTGGAACGGACCTATGACCTTGGCGTTGGTTTCGCCCGGGTCCTTGACGCTGGTGATGAGGCCGTCGGCAGTCTCGCCGGCGAATCGCGCCGTCGTCGTCCCGCCGGCGGCGACCAGCACCGGAATCCTGTGGACGGGCGGGCTGTACAGGCGCGCCGTCGCGGTTCGGTAGTACTCGCCGTCGAAGTCCAGTTTCTCGCCGTCGAGGAGGCGCCGGATGATGATGAGTGCTTCACGCATGCGTGCCATGCGCTCGGAGTAGCCGGGGAAGCTCCATCCGAGCGGGGTTTCGTTGATGGCTTCGCCGGTGCCGAGCCCGAGTGTGAAGCGGCCGCCCGAGAGCCTGTCCACGGTGGCGGCGGCTTGGGCTATGAGCGCAGGGTGATAGTGGAACAGCGGGCACGTCACGGAGGTGCCGAGCTCGACGTGGCTGGTCCGTGCGGCGGCGGCGCCGAGCCATGACCAGGCAAAGCCCGCGGCGGAGGTGTCGTCCACCCACGGGTGGAAGTGGTCGGATGGGAGCACCATGTCGAATCCTGCGGCTTCGGCTTGCACGGCCTGTTCGACGAGGAGTTCGGGCTGATAGGACTCGTGGCTGCACAGCCAGGCGAACTTCATCGGGGCTCCTTGTCTATCCAGGTGTGTCCGCGGCCTGGTCCGGCCTCACGGGCGTCGCGCAGGGCAGCGAACAGGCGTGTGGGGCTCACCGGCAGTTCGGTGAGTTCCGGGTGCAGGGGCTGGAGGGCATCGGCGACCGCGTTGATGACGGCAGCCGGCGAGGAGGTTGCGCCGCCTTCGCCGGTCCCTTTGACGCCGAGCGGGTTCAACGGGGACGGGAAGCTCTGGTGCAGGACTTGCATGTCCGGCACGTCGGTGGCTCCTGGCAGCAGGTAGTCCAGGAAGGTGGCCGTGGTGAACTGGCCGCTTTCGTCGTAGCAGGCTTCCTCGAGCAGCGCGTTGCCGATGCCGTGAGCGACGCCGCCGTGCTGCTGGCCTTCGACGATCATGGGGTTGAGGACGGTGCCGCATTCGTCGACCACGGTGTAACGCAGGACCGTCACCTGAGCCAGGTCCGGGTCAACGTCAACGATCGCGATGTGGGTTCCCGAGGCGAACGTCACGGTGGGCGGTACGAAATAGGCGCTGGCCTCCAGGCCGGGAGCAGCGGTCTGACCGGCCGCGGGAGCTGCGGCCTTGGCGAGCTCCGCGAAGGTCAGCGACGTGCCGGGCGAAGCTGTGTCGGTCACCTGCCCGTCCTGGAGAACCAAATGGTCCGGCCCGGCGCGGAGTAGCTCGCTGGCAACCTCGAGTATCCGGCCGCGGAGGCTTTCGGCCGCCAGGTGCACCGCGTTGCCGGCGGTGACGGCGCTTCGGCTGCCGAATGTACCGCCGCCGTAAGGCAGCAGCGCCGTATCTCCGGTGCGGACGAGGATCTGCTCTGGCGGCACGTCCAGCACGTCGGCGCAGATCTGGGCCAGCACGGTTTCGTGGCCCTGGCCGTGCGGGCTCGACCCGCACAGCACAGTCACGTGCCCGGACCCGTCGATGCGGACGACAGCACCCTCATGCGGGCCGTAGCCAGATCCCTCGACGTGGCTTGAGATCCCGATTCCCAGCAGCCGTCCCGCTCGTCGAGCCTCAGCTTGTTCCCGCCGGAAGTCTGCGTAGCCGGCGGCCTCGAGCGCGACGCGGAGCTGGGCTGGATAGTCCCCGCTGTCGTACACCAGTGGCTTGCCGTTCCGGTAGTACATGCCCATGTCCTTGGGCATGGCCGCGGCCGGGATCAGGTTGCGCTGGCGAATCTCGGCCGGGTCGAGGTTCAGGTCCGCCGCGATCATGTCGACGAGGCGGTCGATCACGAACGTCGCCTCGGTGCGCCCGGCTCCTCGGACCGGGGTAAGCGGCTGCTTATTGGTCAGCACGTGCCGGGCGTGCACGCGCATGTTCCTGATGTCGAACTGGTTCCGCAGGTGGCTCGCCGAATTAAAGGTGAGAGTCACGTTGAAGGGGTTGTACGCGCCGCTGTCCGCGACGATGTCGGCGTCGAGAGCGGTGATCGTGCCGTCGAGCAGGTAGCCAGCTTCGATGTCGTACCACTGGTCCCGGGAGTGGCGTGCGTTGACCAGGTTCTCCTGGCGGTCCTCCAGCCACCGGACGGGCCGGCGCAGCCGGACCGCGGCCGCGGCGACGGCCACCTCTTCGGGGTAGACGCCGCCTCCGAAGCTGCCGCCCATGTCCGGTTTGATCACCCGGATGGCGTCTTCCCGCAAGCGGAGCATCTCGCTGAGGTAGCTCCGCAGTACATGCGGAGTCTGCGTGTTCGACCAGACGGTGAGCTGGCCGACGGCGGCTTCGAAGCGGGCGATGACGCCGCGGGTCTCGATTGGGCAGCCGATGGACCGGCGGATACGGAACCGCCGGCTGATGCGCCGGTCAGCTTCCCGCATTGCCTCGTCCGGACCGCCTACCTCGACGGTGAACTCGGCATGGACGTTGCCGGGCACGTCGGCGTGCAGAACCTCGGCACCGGGCTGCATCGCCGCGAACGGGTCAACGAGCGCCGGCAGCGGCTCGGCGTCGATGTTGACGAATTCAGCCGCGTCCTCGGCAATGTAACGGTCAGCCGCGATGACCATGGCGACCGGTTCGCCAACCCGCAGGACACGATCGCCGGCCAGGACCGGCGCCCGGTACGGGCGGATCGTCAGCCCGTACTCCCGGGCCAGCACCGGGTCGATGGCGCTGTAGAACTGCCGGGTCAGGGGGAGCGTGATGTCCGCCAGGTCCGACGCGGTCAGCACGTCTATGACTCCGGGTACCTGGCGGGCAGCCGCGGTATCAATGGCGCTGATAGACGCGTGCGGCCAGACGCTGCGGACGAAGCAGATGTCCGCCAGCCCGGGAAGCCGGATGTCGCCGATGAATGTGCCCTGGCCGGTGATCAGGCGCTTGTCTTCCAGCCGGGCCAGGTCCTTTCCGATGTATTTAGCCATCGCCGCACTCAGTGGCCATCGCAGCAGCGGCACTTGTCACCGCGGAGATGATGTTCTGGTATCCGGTGCAGCGGCACAAGTTGCCGGACAGCGCCTCGCGCACCTGGCTGGGTGTGGGCGACGGCGAATCGGCCAGCATCTCGACGGCGCTGAGGATCATTCCGGGCGTGCAGAACCCGCATTGCAAGCCGTGCGCCGCGCTAAACGCTCGCTGCACCGGGTGCAGGCCGCCGTCCGCGCCGGCGAGGCCCTCGATCGTGACGACCGACCGGCCGTCGGCCTGGACGCCGAGCATGAGGCAGGACCGCACGCTCTGTCCGTCCAGCAGCACCGTGCAGGCGCCGCAGGCACCTTGCTCGCAACCCAGGTGCACTCCGGTAAGGCCGAGAACGTCGCGGAGCACATCGGCGAGGGTCGTCCGCGGCGTGACCGAGCAGGCCTGGTCGGATCCGTTCACGCGAAGGCTTACCTGGCGCTCGCCGGTCAAGGGGAACTCACCTCGCTTCTCGCGTCTGACGCCGCGGCTGCGAGGACGCGGCGCGTGAGTGTCTGAGCAGCATGCAGCCGGTACTCGCGTTCGTCATCGTCGGTTCCGGCCAACGACAGGTCGGCCGTCAGTTCCCGCGCGGCCGCGTCGGCCGCCGATGACCCGAAGGTCTGACCGGTCAAGGCGGCCTCGGCGGCACGGCACCTGGTGGGCTTGGTCGCCGCGCCGATAACGGCGATCCGGGCATGGATGACGACGTCTCCTGGGCCGAGGCCGAGAACGGCCGCGACTCCGGCGATGGCGAAATCGCCGTGACGGCGAGCGTGCTCGGCGAACGCACTGCCTGCCTGCCCGGCGGGGATCTGCAGGTCCAGGCCGGTGATCATCTCATCTGCCTGAAGCGCGGACGCCAGGAACCCGACGAAAAACTCGTCGGCCGGCAGGCGGCGTTCGGCGCGGCTGCTGCGGCTGGTTACCACGCCGTCGTAGGCCAGCGCGATAGCCGCCCACTCGGCACTCGGATCGGCATGGGCAAGGCTGCCTCCCACGGTGCCCCTGTTGCGGATCGCCACGTGTCCGATCTGCGCGGCGGCCAGGCGGACGGCGGCCGGAAGCTCGCCCGGTGCAGCTCGCTCCGCCGTCCGGTGCCTGACCAGCGCGCCGAGCCGAACCGTGGCGCCGGAGGCACGCGCACTTTCCAGCGCCTTGATCCGGTTTATATCGATCAGCATCGCCGGCCTGGCCAGGCGGAAGGCGAGCAGCGGGATAAGGCTCTGCCCGCCGGCCAGGATCTTCGCGTCGTCGCCCCAGCGTCCCAGCAGGTCGAGCGCTTCGTCCAGCGTGTCGGGTGCGGCGTAATCGAAGGGCGGCGGCTTCACCGGAAGTCAGGCAGCACCACGGAGGCGAACCTCCGCCATTGCTCGAAGAGATGGTCGAGGTTGTGGTAGATGAACTTCAGCTCGAAGTACGTGCATCCGGCGTCGACATATTCGTGGATGCGGTCCCGCACGTGCTCGGGAGAGCCGATCAGCGAGGATGCCCAGATCTCGCTGAGCGTGTCGGCCTGTTGCTTATCTTCGGCGAAACCGCCGGTCGTGCCTGCGTACCCGGTCTCGAAAGCGCCCATGGTCCGTGCTGCCTGCTGGCGTGCCTCCTCGTCGGTGTCGGCTAGCAGGATCTGGATCTCACTGCCGACCGTCAGCGAGCCGGCCGGACGGTTACGCGCGGCCAGTCGCTTGTCGAGGTCAGCGATGGCCACCGGGAACTGGTCGGGGGTGACCCAGCAGGACAGCCAGGCGTCGGCGTAGTCGGCGATCATGTCCAGCGACTTGTCCGCCGAGCCGCCGATCCAGATCGGCGGGTGCGGCAGCTGCCGCGGCTTGGGGTAGATGGTGGCGTCTGAGAAGTTGACGAAGCGCCCGCTGAACGACGGCGAATCCTGATTCCACACCGCGAGCATCGCCTCCAGGCACTCCCTGGTGTGGGTGACCTTGGTGGCCCGGCTGACGCCGAGCACCTCGAAGTCGACGTTCAGCGTGCTCTTGGCTGCTCCTTGCCCGATGCCGAGGTCGAGTCTTCCGCCGGACAGGTCATCGAGGCAGGCCAGTTGCTTGGCGGTGAGGAGCGGCTCGCGGTAGGGGAGGATGAGGACCGCGATTCCGAGCCGGATCCGCTCGGTGACTGCGGCGCAGTAGGTCAGTGCGGTGACCGACTCGTAGAACATCGGCGGGTAGTCGGTCCCGGCGGCTTCGAAAGCTTCGCGGGATCCGCACGAGATGTGGACGGAGTCGAGGGTCTTGTTCCAGATGAGGTAGTCGTGCACCCAGAGCGTGTCGAAGCCGGTCCGGTCCGCCTCGATCGCGGAGCTGCGGATGGCCTGCGGGGATGAGAGGACTCCGGCCACCGGAATGCGGACTCCGAACTGTGCCTGACGTGTCACGGTCGGCTCTCCTTTTGCTGGGCTGGGATGGCGTGCTCAGGCGACCGCGTTGCCAGAGCTAGGGGCGTCAGGCGAAATGAACGCGATCGCGTCGGTCTCGATGAGCTGGCGGGCGTCGAATAGCCGGCCGACTTGGACGAGGGTCGATGCCGGGAAGCCGTCAGGCCAGTGCCGCCGCCACACGAGCTCGATATGCGGCCAGGTGTCGATGTCGAGCACGTAGGTGCGTATCTGGCGGACGTCATTCAGGGTGCCCCCGGCTTCGGCGAGCAGGCCGGTCATCGTCCGCAGGATCTGCTCGGCCTGGCCGCCCACGTCACCGGGGGCCCGGATCTCGCCGCCCGCGCCGCGTGAGGTGATGCCGGACACGAAGACCAGCGTGCCAGGCCCCTGCGTCGTCGTGTAGCTGGTGAAGCCGGTGATCGGGACCTCGTAGTCGCGGGCTGCGCTCATCGAGGGTCAGGAGGCGAACTTGTTGGTGTAGTAAGCGCTCGCCGGCTGTGACTTGCTCAGCCCCGCGTACTTCTCGAGCGTCGCCACAGTCGTCTGCCACTGCGCCGGGCTTGACGCTCCGAGCGGTGTCGTCGTCACGCCGGCCGGGGGCTGCAGCTGGGAGCAGGCGGCCTGGAAGTTATCGGTGTTGTAGGTCTTCTCCGCCGCCGTGCTGCTGAGGTGCGAATAGTCCTTCTCGAACAAGGCAATGGCAGCTGACTGGTTGGCGCAGCTCTGGCGCCACGCCAGGACAGTCGCGGCCACGAAGTTCTTGACAACGCTGGGCTGACTGCTGATGACCGAGTCCGAGGCGATGATGCTGTAGCCGAACAGCTTGATACCGCTATCCGCCCATGGCATCGGCGCCCCGATGCCCTTGTTCTCCAGGCTGGCCTGAAGGGTGTCCTCCCCGAGCAAGCCGGCCATGCAGTCGGCCTTGTGCGCCACGAACAGGGTCACCTTGTCGCTGACCGATGCGTTGACAACCCGGACGGTGCTGGCGCTCAGATGGTTGGCCGCCAGGTAGGCGGGCCAGATCTGCGCCGTCGACTCAGACGGGATCATGATGACCGAGTGCCCTTTCAGGGCGGCCGGCGAAGTCACGTGCGCGGACTTGTAGCACTCGGTGGCGAAGGCGCCGCGCTGCTGGATGACCATGACGTTCTTGATCGGAACGCCCTTGCTCTGGGCGAGGACCGCCGTGGACGTGTCGGCGAAGCCGAACTGGTACTTGCCCTGCCCCACCAGGGTCGCCGTGGTGGACGAGCCCTGCCCTTGGGTGAGTGTCAGGTTGATGCCGTGAGCCTTGTAAATGCCATGCGCGATGCCGTACATGAACGGAACGTGGTAGGGCTGCCAGGTCCAGTCAAGCACGAGGTTCACGTTCACCGGCGCGCTCGGCTTGCCGCCGGTCGTCTTGCCGGAGCTAGCAGCTGGGCTGCTGCTGCAGGACACGAGGGCCAGGAACGCCGCGAAGGCCGTCCCGGTGAGAAGGCCGTACCGGCCGATCCGCTGAGTGCGAGACTCCGGTATCGTTCTGCTGCTTCTCGGCTGCCTCATCGAAGCTCCCCTTCTCCGGCCCAGGCCGTCACTGCCGTCGCGGAGGCCGACGGCAAGGGTCCTCAGCTAGCGAATCGCGTGGTATGCCAGTTGAGGGTTGTGGTACACCCTAGCAAAGCCGAATCCACTGTCAATACCTTGTCATAGCGTGCTGCAACAGGCCAGGTAGCGAGGTCATTAGGAGATCTGGGCCGATCCTTGACACATCTCCCTCATACGGTTAATTTCTGCATACCATTGTGCGCGGGTGGCATACCAGTTGGCGAGGTGCGATGACGCTCCGGCATCAGGCCATGCGCACGCCGCGGGTTCCCGCAGTGTCGGCTCAGCCCGTCACGAGCTGCCTACCGGACGACTGCTGATGGCCGAGTCACGCGGCGCCGCGGCGGCCGCTGAGCTGAAGCGCCGGATCGTACAGGGCACTATCGCCCCTGGCGCCAGGCTGTCTGAGCGTTCGCTCTCGCGCGCCCTGGATGTCAGCCGCACACCGCTGCGCGAGGCGCTACTGCAGCTGGAGTCAGAACGCCTCGTCGAGCGGACTGCGTCTGGCCTATGGCAGGCCAGGAGGCTTACCGAGCGCGACGTCCGCGACATCTTCGCCGTGCGCCAGCAGCTTGAGGTGCTGGCGGTCCGGCTGACCATCGAGAGAGCGTCGGACTCGGAGGTAGCCGGGCTCGAGGAATTCCTGGTCGCCTCCGAGCGCGCGCATGACTCCCTGGATCACCTGTCGATGACGCACGCCAACGGCGGCTTTCATAGCGCCGTATACCGCATCACGCACAGCTCATGGCTGGCGACAGCGATGGAGCCGATTCGCAGCCAGACGGTCAGGATCAGGTTCCTCATCGCCAGCCACGTCGCTGCGCCGGAGTATCCGGAAAGTCACCGGCAGATCTATGACGCGCTCGTGCGGCGTAACGTCCACACGGCCGAGGCCATCGTGACTGATCACGTCGAGGACGACCTCAAGGTGGCCGTCCGGCACCTGAGCCTGCTCAGCGGGCCGCCGGGGGTCTTCTACTATGACGCTGATCCTGACGGGCTCAGGAGGCAAGAATGCCAGCGCCCTATGACCTCGTGATCACAGGCGGCACGATACACACGCCCGATGGCCCGGTCTCGGGAAGCCAGCTCGGCATCCGGGGCGAGAAGATCGCCAGCATCGATCCGTGGCTCGATGAAACCGGCGCGGGCAGGGTCATTGATGCCACGGGACTCGACGTCCTCCCGGGCGCCATCGACACGCACTCCCATCATCGTGACCCCGGGTTCACGCACAAGGAAGACATCACCACAGCCACAAGCGCGGCCGCGCTTGGCGGGATCACGATGAGCGTCGGCATGCCTAACGTCCAGCCGCCGACGACTACGCCGGAACGCTATGCCGCGGTGATAGCCAGTGGCGAGCAGAAGGCGATCGTCGACTTCAACCACAATCCCGCGCCCACCCAGCGCGAGCACATCGCCGAACTAGCCGCGATGGGAGCACTGGGGTTCAAGGTGTACATGGTCGTCGACTCCAAGCGGTCCTACCCCCACATGCCCGGGCTCGGCGTGCACGAGCACGGTGATCTGCTGCAGATCAGCGAGAACGTGGCCGCAGCCGGCCGCGTGCTCATGGTGCATCCGAACGACCAGTCCATACTCGGGGTGCTTGAGCAGCGCGCCTGGGCTGGCAATGACTACAGCTTCCGGAATTACGCATACGCCGAGGCCGCCATGGACGGCGTGGTCTGGAACGTAGCGGTCGCCGTCCTCCTGGAACTGCAGCGTGCGACCGGGGTGCCGCTGCACGTCCTGCACATGATGAATCCCGGCATGATCCGGCTGGTCAGCAACGCGAAAGCCGACGGCCGGGATGTCACCTCCGAGGTCAACCCGTTCGCGTTGTTCCTCAGCGACCTCGACGCGATCAGCCACCTCGGACCGTTCGCGCTTGGCCGCTGCATCCCGCCCTCGTGGCTCGAGGCCCTGTACACCGCGATCACCAAGGGAACCATCGACGTCCTCGGCTCGGATCATGCCCCTCATACCGCCGCGGAGAAGGAAGTCGGCTGGGAGAACATGTGGCGGGCACCGAGCGGAACGCCGCAACTGCAGCACTACCTGCCACGCCTTCTCACCGAAACCGTGACCGGCAAGCTGCAAATCGCCGACGTCGTGCGCATCACGGCCACGAACCCGGCGCGACGTTTCGGGCTCTACCCGCGCAAGGGAGCCCTCGTCGAGGGCGCGGACGCGGACATCGCCGTCGTCGACATGCGTGCCGCCCGGCCGGTCCGCGAGGACAACCTGGCAAGCAGAGCCGGCTACACGCCTTACGCCGGGATGAGCCTGTACGGCTCAGTCGTCACGACTCTGGTGCGGGGAACGGTCGTCGCGGACAATGGCGAAATAGCGGTCAGTCCTGGGTACGGCCAGTTCGTCCGGCCAGTATCGCCACCAGCGCCAGCCAGCGGCCTGACCCCAGACGGGGCCAACACGGAGTGATCGATGAAGACCGAACCGAACGGCGATCCGGCGGCCGTCTCATATGACGGTGTCGGGCTCACCTACTCCACGGCCAGAGGCCCCGTACAGGCGCTAGCCGACATTACGCTGGCCGTGCCGCGGGGACACTTCATCTCGATTGTCGGCCCGAGTGGCTGCGGCAAGAGCAGCCTGCTGATGCTGACGGCAGGACTTCGCGGCAGCACCCAAGGGACGATCCGCATTGACGGGACGCCGATAGCCGGCCCGCAGCCAAGCGCCGGAATCGTCTTCCAGGACGACACGCTGCTCGACTGGCGCTCAGCGCTTGCAAACGTCCTGCTCCAGGTCGAGTTGCGCGGCATGCGCAAGGAGCAGTACCGGCAGCGGGCTCTGGACTTGCTCAGGAGCGTCGGGCTCGGCGGCTTTGAAGATCGCCATCCTTACGAGCTGTCCGGCGGCATGCGTCAGCGCATCGCGATCTGCCGGGCCCTCATCCACGATCCGCATCTGCTGCTCATGGACGAGCCGTTCGGCGCCCTAGACGCGCTGACCCGTGACCAGATGATGAACGACCTGCAGGCCCTGTGGCTCGAGCAGCGCAAGACCGTCGTGTTCATCACGCACAGCATTCCCGAAGCCGTCTTCCTGTCCGATCGCGTGGTCGTCATGACTTCCCGGCCAGGGCGGATCGATGACATCGTCCCCATCGACCTGCCGCGACCGAGGGAGCTGCACATGACCACGGAGCCGGCCTTCAACGGCTACGTTCGGCGGATCAGGGAGATCTTCGAGCGGCAGGGCGTGCTGAGAACTGACTCTTCCTCAAGAGTCTGGCAGTCCCTAGCCGACGCGCATTTGCACGGAACCGAAAACAGGGCGGGCCGGTGACCGGCCAGCGGGTGCCTCTAGATGCCGGCTATCGCAGGCGGGCGAGACGGCGGCGGGCCGAAGCAATCGGCTACCCAACTGCAGCTCTGTTGCTCGCGCTCGCGCTCTGGCAGCTCATCGTGGCAGTCTTCAATATTCCGGGCTACCTGCTCCCGTCGCCGGGCGCTGTCTGGTCGACGCTGACGACACAGTGGCATTACCTCGCCTCGGAGTCCGTGCCGACCCTGGAGGAGGTCTTGCTCGGCTTCGCCGTGGCCACCGCCTTCGGCATCGGCATCGCCGTCGCCATCGTCACCTGGCGCCCATTCGAGAAAACCGTCTATCCACTGCTCGTGGCCTCGCAGGAGGTGCCGCAGATCGCGTTCGCGCCCCTGCTGCTTGTGTGGTTCGGCTTCGGCCTCACGTCGAAAGTGATCATTGCCTTCTTGATCGCCTTTTTTCCCATCGTCGTCAATACCGCGGCCGGACTGCGGTCGGTCAGCACCGAGCTTCTCGACCTGGCGCACTCCACGCGCGCATCGGGGTTCACCATCCTGCGAAAAATACGGTTCCCGTACGCGCTACCGCACATTTTCACCGGGCTCAAGATCGGCGTGACGTTCGCTGTTATCGGCGCGGTCGTCGGCGAGTTCGTCGGCTCCGGCAACGGCCTGGGCTACGTCCTGATGACCGCCAACGGAAGGCTCGACACGGCGACGCTGTTCGCGGCCATCGCCGTGCTCGTCGTCATGGGTTTGGTTCTCTTCGCCGCCGTCTCGCTGCTAGAGCGGTTCATGATTCCCTGGCACGTCACCCAGCGGACTGTCGAGACCTCGCGAGCGCCAGCAACCTAGCATGATGGCCGTCCCCGCCACAGTCCGAGGCCCCCTGTCTTCGGAAGCGGCGATAGCCCACTAGTCGCATCGATCGGCCTGACGGGCTGTCCGAGCGGATCGTAGGATTCGATGACGCGATTCGGGCCGCGGCCAAAGAGCTGACTAGTCGCCTCGGAGGCGATCTAGCTAAGGTTCCGGCCGGACCGAGCCGACAAGACAACACGTAGCAGTGAAAGTTCGACAACTTGCCTTCGGGAGCGCGCGCCGGCGGGGAGCCAAACGGGGAGCCAACGGAGCCAGGCATCAGACGATGCCCAGCGATACTGAGCTGGTGTCTTCGCAGCTAGAAACCACTTGTAGCGACTCTGGGCGATGGTCGGCGACCCCCAGGTTGTGCCTTCTAAGCAGTTGGTCGCAGGTTCGAGTCCTGCCAGGCGCGCATAATTCGAATGCGCAGTTGCGCTGGCAGCCAAGCGGGGAGTCTCCGCGATTTCTGACCGTCGGGTTAGCTTGGGCGCTCCTGTGACGCCGGCACGCGGATGAAGGCTGTGTTCCGGCCTATCAGACCCCGGCGGCAGGCATTGGCTAGCGCGTATCCAAGCCGCGGGCGGTCGAGGTTGTGAGGCCAGCGGCCTGTTCTACCAGCACCGTCATCGCGTAAGCGACCATGTCCAGATCGGCCGCCGTGGTCAGCACGGCGAGGTTCGCTGCGTCGTCGATCGCCATAATGACGAGGGTGCCCCATTCCATGGCTACCAGGGCCTGGGTGACGGCCCCGTAGCCGGATAGCCCGGCTGCGCCGTGGGCAAAGGTGATCAAGCCAGAGGCGACGTCGGAGACCCAGTCTGCGTACACAGATCCCTGCATACGGTCTGATCCGGTCAGGGGAACGCCGTCCGATGACAGCACGACAGCGTGCAGCACTTCGGGAATATGCGCGGCGAAGTCGGCGACTAGCCCGTCGAGGTCATGCAGCTGGCGCTCACGACAGGTCGGCTCGACGGGCTCCCCTTCAGTCATCCCTGGCTAGACTCGTTTCGCACTACCTGCGCTTCCGCTCGTGCCCGCCGGGATCCCTGCTGGAAACTGGTCAGCCTTGTCCGCGCGATCTGGGCCGATGCGGTCGCTGTGGCCGACCGGTGAACCATGGGGCCATGGACGAGGCCGGCCTGTGGCAGTGGTGCTCCAAGCAGCGCGACCCGGGGGCGCATCGCGGTGTCTGTCCCTGTGACAGGTTCTGGATCCGAGTCAGGCGACGGGCCGACGGGCCTGGCGGCACGCGCGATCAGCGCGGCTGGAATATGGACCAGGACAGTAGTGCCGCCGTCTGGCGGCTGCGCAAACGCAACGCGGATGCCGTGCCGCGCCGCCAGGTGCGCGACCGCGAAGAGGCCAATGTGACCATCCCCTCCCGCATTCGCGAGCGGTGGGTCGGCCAGCTGTTCATTGAGCTGCTGTAGCTGATCGTCCGGCATGCCTATTCCACGGTCGGCAATGCCGACTAGTACTACAGCGGCGGGCCGTGATGTTGCGCGGCGTGTCCTCGTGATCTGAGAGGCCCGGTTCGCCAGGATCGGTGCGTGCTGGGTGTCGTGGATGAGGCGCGGGTGGCGGCCGGTGAGGC
>JBPCKO010000208.1:0-8175 GCA_051004215.1 Streptosporangiaceae bacterium
AACGGGAGCACCATCAGCGGGCCCGGGGCGATGGCGAGGCCGGCCCGCACCGCGGAGTACTGCCACATGCCGGTCAGGAACTCAACCGAGTTGAGCACGAAGGCACCGAAGGCGGCGTAGTACAGGATCGAGGCGGCGAAGGCGCCGCTGAACGTCCGCGAGCGGAGCAGGCCAAGCTCGATCACGGGCGAGTGATGCACGCGGGACCTGAGCACCATCGCCGTCCCGGCCGCGAGCGCGGCCGCCAGCGTGCCGAGGAACAGCGGCGAGGCCCAGCCCCAGGCGGGCGCCTTGACCAGGGCCAGCGCGACCAGCCCGACGGACGCGGCGAGCAGCGCGGCCCTGGCGACGTCGGGCCGCCGTGACGTGTGCTCGTCCCGGCTCTCCTGCACCACCCGGACGGCGAGAAGGATCGCGGCCACGCCGACCGGCAAGTTGATCCAGAACACCCAGCGCCAGTCGGCCTGGACCAGCAGCCCGCCGATGACCGGGCCGAGTGCGGCGCCAAGGGCGCCAACGGCCGACCAGGTGCCGATCGCCGCCGCCCGGCGGGCGGCCGGCACCGAGGCGAGCAGCAGGGACAGCGACGCGGGCACCATCAGCCCGGCCCCGGTGGCCTGGACGATCCTGGCCGCGATCAGCGCAGGCACGCCGGGCGCCAGGCCGCACAGCAGCGATCCGGCGCTGAAGCCGGCCAGGCCGAGCAGGAACACCTTGCGGCGGCCGACCCGGTCGGCCCAGCGGCCGGCCGGGACCAGGACGGCGGCGAAGACGATCGTGTACGCGTTCAGCACCCACGACAGCGAGCCGATCGTGGTGCCGGGATACTGCCGGCCGATGTACGGGAACGCCAGGTTGACGATGAACAGGTCCAGGCTCGACATGAACACGGCCAGCGCGAGCACGCTGACGACGGTGCCAGTGCGGCTCGGGGGGCCGGCCTGTCCGGTTCTCGAGCTGACGCTGACAGAGGATGCTGGCACGATGACCGTCCTTGAGGGGTGAGCCGGGCCGAGGTGAGTCTGGAATATGGACTCACATAGCGCCCGATCGCCAGTGCGCTCGAGGTCGTGGGGGAGAAGTGGGCGCTGCTGGCCGTGCGCGAGGTCTTCCTCCGCAACCGCAGGTTCGATGAGATGGTGCGGCGGACCGGCGCCCCCAGGGACACGATGGCGACCCGGCTGCGGGCGCTGGTGAGTTCCGGCATCCTGGAGCGCCGCCAGTACTCCGAGCATCCGGCCCGGTTCGAGTACCACCTGACCGGCGCCGGGCGCGACCTGTACCCGGTGGTGGTGACGCTGATGAGCTGGGGCGACCGGTACCTAGGCGGGGCGGACGGCCCGCCGCTCCGGCTGGAGCACCAGTGCGGGCACCGGCTGGGCGCGCGGCTGGTCTGCGAGGCCTGCGGCGAGCCCGTGCTGGCCGGCCAGACCAGACCGGTCAGAAGCCGATGACGACGCCGCCCTTGTCTACATAGCCGCCGTCCTGCCACAGCGACGCCACGTGGTCGTCCCGCATCACCAGCAACCTGCCCTCGCCCGGCTGCCAGTCGTAGCTGACCACCGCTCCGTGCGCGACGTTGCCGATCAGGATCGTGTTCGCGACCGGGCCATCGGCCGAATCGGCGCTGCCCCTGGTGACCAGGAACTGCCCGGGGGCCGCGAACGTATTGCCCAGGTAGGTGTTGGTGGTCGCGCCCCGGCCGCCGAGTTCGGTGAAGTCCGCGTCGTTGCGGCCGGTGTTGTGCTCGATCAGGTTGTACGAGCCGTGGTAGATCTCCACCCCTGACCCGTCCCGGCCGTAGGCCGGGCTGCAGGTGCGCTGGTTCGCGAAGGTGTCCCAGGCCACCGTGTTGTGATTGCCCCAGAGCAGGACCCCGAACGCGCCAGAGCCGAACCCGGCCGGGTTGAGCGCGTCGACCCGGTCGAACACGCTGTGACTGATCGTGGCGTAGCCGCCGTAGGGCTCGACGTAGACCCCGGCGTACAGGTTGCCGTAGGCGTGCACGGACCTGACCGTGTCGCGCAGGCCGCTGATGTCGACGCCGACCTCGTACCCCGCCGTCCTGGCCTGGCCGCAGCGCGGAACGGCGCGATACCCGTGGCCGGTGAGCCTGATGTGGGACAGAAAGTCGGAGGTCCCGGCCAGCACCACGTCATTTCCGGCCGAGGTCCGGCTGAAGACCGGGTAGCGGCCGGTGCCGAAGGCGTCGATGATCACGTTGTCGGCCGACACGGTCAGCGTGCCGGCGTAGCTGGCGCCCCGCTTGAACAGGTAGGTGTGCGCGGGCAGCGGATGCACCGACGGCAGGGGAGTGCCCGGCGGGACCCGGACGACGGCCGCCGTCGAGGCGGGACGGGCCGACCCGGCCAGCGTGCCCGGCCGGCCCTGAGTCTGGCGGCCCTGAGTCTGGCGGCCCTGATGCTGGCGGCCCTGAGCGTGGCCAGCGTGGCCGGGAGGCGGTGTGGCCTGCCGTCCGCTCGCGGTGCCGGCCCGCGGATGGGCGAACGCGGAGTCGGGGCGGCCCGCCCGGGGCGGCGGAGTCAGGCCGGCCAGCCCGGTCGCATGCGTGGCGAGCGCCCGGCCCGGTCGCTGCGGCCGCGAGGCCGGCCGGGCGACGAACGCCGCCACGATGATGGCCGCGCCCAGGAGCGCGCCGACAGCGAGCGCGCGGCTGAGGATACGGAACGCCGGGCGCTTGCGCGCGTGCCGGGAGCGAACTCGACGGGACACAACACCACCTCCGGCCCTGGCTGACGGCGACCCGCAGGTGCCGTCTCCGGGGAGCGCTCGGGATCATCGGACCAGAACCTGTGATCACTGGTTCTGGTCACGTCACCGTACTGGACCCTCCCGGCCAGCGGCTGGCTTTCGCGCGATCTGCCCGGCCCGCGAGGACGCAACCGCTGAAGCCGACACTCAAGGTTACGTCAGGATGACAATGTGTCACCGCAGCCGTCGGAGCGGCCGCCGCGCCCGCCGACGGCCGGCTGGCCGGGAGTTGCTACCGGAGAGTCACTTTTCCGCGCAATGATCGTTACCCTTCCGAGTGCCGACACTTCGCCGGAAGAATAGAATTTTGCCGCGCCATGGAATACCTTTCTGGTCGGCGATGGCCGTCCTGCCTGGACGGATGCAAATTGCGGCATGCATTTGCTTGGAAGTGGAACGCGGGGGAGAAATGACAACCGTCAGCGAGACGCACCAGTTTTTGGCCGCCGAGTCGGAAATGGCGGCCGGTATTCCCGGGCTGCAGCTGTCGGTCCGTTTGGTCCGCGGACGCAACCCGGGCCGGCCGTTCGGTGGCTTTCACGACCAGGTGGAGCTGAGCGGCGGCCGGTGGGGGCTCGCGGTCGGCGGCGCGATCGGCGTCCAGCCAGCGGCGGGCGGAGCGGGCCTGGCCCGCGGCGCGGGCGTGGCCAGGGCAGTGCTGCGGGCGATGGCGATGACCGACGTGGCCCCCAGCGTGGTCCTGGCCGGGATGAACCGGGCCCTGCTGGCCGGGTCGCGCAGTGAGCGCAGCTGCCTGGCCGTGGCCTATGCCGACGTCGAGCCGGCCTGGCGGGGCGTCCGGGTCCGCGTCTGCGTGGCCGGTGGCCCGGCGGCGATCGTGCGGCGGGGCCGCGGCCGGGTCAGCGCGGTCGGGCAGCCCGGGTACTGCCTGGGCGCGCGGGCCGACGCCGGGCTCACCGACACGCAGCTCACGCTGCACGCCGGGGACTGCCTGATGCTGGTCGCGGCCGGGGTGGCCGAGGCCGTCGGCGGCGTCGATCAGATCCCCGGGATCCTCGCCCGGTCCGGCGGGGGGTCGGCGGCGCGGAGCACGGACGCGGTGCTGGCCGCTGTCCGGGCGGCGGGCGGCGGCCAGGTCGAGCACGAGGCGGTCGTGCTGGCGCTGAAGGTGCCCCTGCGCAAGCGCAACGTCGGCACCCACGCGGCGGGCTGGCCCGGCCGGTCCCGGTACTCCGGCGGCTGACCCCGCCGCCAGGCCGGGCCAGTGGCCGCGCCCAGCGGCGGGCGGAGTGCGGCGGGCGGTGACCCCCCGGTGGTAATGTCTCGCAGCTAGCGGCAAGCCGGGGCCCGGGGACGGGCGGCGGATCCGGCGCCCGGCGAACCCCGAGGTACCCACAACATGACTGCGAACCGGCAGGCCAGTGAACTGCACCGGCGTCTCGCGGCCGAGCTGAGCGTCCGGGAAGGCCAGGTCAGCGTGGCGGTCGGGCTGCTGGACGGCGGAGCGACAGTGCCGTTCATCGCCCGGTACCGCAAGGAGGCGACCGGCACCCTGGACGACGCGCAGCTGCGGACCCTGCAGGAGCGGCTGGAGTACCTGCGCGAGCTGGAGGACCGGCGGTCGGCGATCCTCGAATCGGTCAGGTCCCAGGGCAAGCTGGACGAGCCGCTGGAAGCCCGGATCCGCTCGGCCGACACCAAGGCCAGGCTCGAGGACATCTACCTGCCGTACAAGCCGAAGCGGCGGACCAGGGCCCAGCTGGCCCGCGAGGCCGGGCTCGAACCGCTGGCCCGCCAGCTGCTGGCTGACCCGCCCGCCGACCCGGTGGCCAGGGCCGCGGCCTTCGCCGATCCGGCCAGGGGGGTCGCCGACGCCGCGGCGGCCCTGGAGGGCGCCCAGGCGATCCTGGCTGAGCGGTTCGCCGAGGACGCGGACCTGCTGGGGGCGCTGCGGGAGCGGATGTGGCGGCGGGGCCAGCTCCTGGCGAACGTCCGGGACGGCCAGCAGCAGGCCGGGGCCAAGTACGCCGGCTACTTCGAGTTTGCCGAGCGGTTCAGCTCGCTGCCGTCGCACCGGATCCTGGCCCTGTTCCGCGGCGAGAAGGAGGGCGTGCTCGACCTGACCATGGACCCGGCCGACACCAAGGCCGGGCCGCCGGGACCGGACGGCGGGCCCGCGTTCAGCGAGTGCGAGGCCCTGGTCGCCCGCCAGGCCGGGGTGACCGCGACGGTCGGCCGTGGCCGGTCCGGCCCTGGCTGGCGCTTCCTAGCCGACACCGTGCGGCTGGCCTGGCGGGTCAGGATCCGGGTGCACCTCGGCGTGGACGTGCGGATGCGGCTATGGCAGCAGGCCGAGGACGAGGCGGTCCGTGTCTTCGCGGCCAACCTGCGTGACCTGCTGCTGGCCGCACCGGCCGGGGCCCGTCCGACCATGGGCCTGGATCCCGGCTTGCGCACCGGCGTGAAGGTCACGGTGATCGACGGGACCGGCAGGCCGGTGGCGACCGACACCATCTACCCGCACGAACCCCGGCGGCAGTGGGACGCCTCGCTGAGCGTGCTGGCCAGGCTGGCCGGCCAGCACGCGGTCGAGTTGCTCGCGATCGGCAACGGCACCGCCTCGCGGGAGACCGACCGGCTTGCCGCCGACCTGATCAAGCGGCATCCCGAGCTCGGCCTGACCAGGGTGATGGTCTCTGAGGCCGGCGCCTCGGTCTACTCGGCGTCCGCCTACGCCTCGCAGGAGCTGCCCGGCATGGACGTCTCGCTGCGCGGGGCGGTGTCCATCGCCCGGCGCCTGCAGGACCCGCTGGCCGAATTGGTCAAGATCGATCCGAAATCGATCGGGGTCGGGCAGTACCAGCACGACTTGGCCGTGGGCAAGCTGTCCAGATCACTGGACGCGGTGGTCGAGGACTGCGTGAACGCGGTCGGGGTCGACGTGAACACGGCGTCGGCGCCGCTGCTGGCCAGGGTCTCCGGCATCGGCGAGGGGCTGGCCGGCGCGATCGTCGCCCACCGGGACGCCAGCGGGCCGTTCCGCAGCCGCAAGGCCCTGAAAAAGGTGCCCCGGCTCGGGCCGCGGGCGTACGAGCAGTGCGCCGGGTTCCTGCGGATCGCCGACGGCGACGACCCGCTCGATGCCTCCGGCGTGCACCCCGAGGCCTACCCGGTGGTGCGCAAGATGGTGGCGGCGACCGGCCTGGGCTCCGGGGACCTGATCGGCAACGGCCACGTGCTCAGGTCGCTGACCGCGGCCGAGTTCACCGACGAGCGGTTCGGCCTCCCGACCGTGACCGACATCTTGCGCGAGCTGGAGAAGCCGGGCCGCGACCCTCGCCCCGCGTTCACGACAGCGGTGTTCCGCGAGGGCGTGGAGACCCTGGCCGACCTGACGGCCGGAATGACGCTCGAGGGTGTGGTCACCAACGTCGCGGCGTTCGGCGCGTTCGTGGACATCAGCGTCCATCAGGACGGCCTCGTGCACGTCTCGGCGATGTCGGACCGATTCGTCCGCGACCCGCGCGAAGTCGCCAAGCCAGGCGATGTGGTCTCGGTGACCGTGCTCAGCGTGGACGGCGCGCGCAAGCGGATCGCGCTGTCCATGCGCCGTCAGGACCAGGCCAGCCCGGCCGCGCCGGGCGGGCCTGGCCGATCAGGTCAGGCCCGACCGTCCGGACTAAGCGGCGGAACGCCACGCCGGCGGCCCCCCGCCAGGCCGTCCACCGGGCCTGGCGGCTAGCGACGTCCGGGGCGGACGAGCAGGGCCTGCAGGGCCGGCATCGTGCGGGTACCGGTGACCAGGTCGGCCGGCCGGAGGCTGACGATCTCCCAGCCCGCGAACTCGGCCCTGATCGTCTCCTCGGTCAGGCCGTTGGGCAGGCCGGCCGAATTCAGGCACATCCGCAGCAGCAGCCGCCCGCCGGGGCGCAGGACCCGGGCGGCCTGGCCGGCGTACCTGGCCCGGCCGGGGGCGTCCAGGTAGTGAAAACACCCGCGGTCCAGCAGCAGGTCGGCCGCTCCGGTCCTGACCGGCAGCGCGGTGACGTCGCCCCGCGCGAAGACGGCATCAGGCCGGGCGGCCGAGGCCTGCCGGAGGGCCGGGCCTGACAGGTCAAGGCCGAGGCACCGCCAGCCGCGGCCGGACAGGTAGCCGGCTTCGGTGCCGAGCCCGCAGCCCAGGTCGACGGCCAGGCCCGGCGGCCCGAGGTCGCCCGCGGCCTCCGCTGCCAGCAACTCCGGCGACGGTGAGTCCAGGTGCCACCACCGGTGCACGCCGGTGCGGTAGGGGTCGGTCATCCGGCTGCTCCGCCGCCGGTCGCCCGGCCCTCGGACCAGGCCTGGTAGACGGGTCGCAGCGCGGCCCGGCGGCCCGGGCTGGCCAGCACGTCCACGTTGTCGGTCCACTGGCCGACCGAGCCGATGCCGCCGGGCAGCGCGCGCACCTGCGGGTCGGTGATGCCGGCCAGCAGCCCGGCAGCGACCGCGAGGTTCACGGTGCGGAACGGGCGGTCCCAGAACTTCGTGATCGCCTGGGCCGGAGCCGGCAGCCCGCGCTCGCGCTGGACATCGAGCAGCACCTCGCGGGCCGCGGATAGCCCGGCCTCCCGGTCCGCCCAGGATAGGCCGGCCAGGGCGGCCTCGATCGGCCGGGCGAGGCGGCCGGCCACGGGCAGCGCGGCGAAGGCGGTGCCGCGCCACTTGGCGTACGGGGCCCACTGCCGGCTGAGCAGGAATGCCAGCGCGACCACGTCCCCGGCCAGTTGCCCGCACAGCAGCCGGGAGCCGGTCTCGTCGCCGCGGATAGCGGTCCGCCCGACCATCGCCAGTTGCTGCTCGATCCGTTGCCAGCCCGCGGCCAGGACGTACCGCTCGACGTCGCGCGGATACCAGCGCAAGGTCTCCCTGGCCGGACCCAGTGCCGCCGTCTGATCGGTAAAGACCGGCCCGGCAATCACCTCGAGCACGCTCTGCCCGGGCAGGATCAGCCAGTCGGCGGCCGTCAGCGGCCTGGTGGGGTCGACGCCGAGTTGGCTGACGGCGAAGTCGGCGACGGTGGCGACCTGCACCTGATGCCGGACCCCGGGGTCCGACGTGACACCGAAGCGCACCGGCAGGCCGAGGTAGGACTGCGGCAGGTCGCGCTCAAGCAGTGCGGTGATGCCGGGCCCAGCCGCCCGGTCGGCCTGGTCGACCAGCACGGTCAGGCGGCAGCCCCAGTCGTGATCGCGGCTCATCGCGTCGTCGTAGCCGAGCACGTCGGAGCCTGATCCGAGCCGGCCGGCCGCGTACCGCAGCGATGGACGCTCGCGGGCCAGCAGCGGGCCGACTACCTCGGCATGGAACTGGCGGGCGAGCTCGGCACCGCCTGGCATGGTCATCCGCACGTGGTCTAGCTGACCAGGCCGGAGCGTGGTCGCGCTAGTCATTACCGTTCGGGGG
>JBPCKO010000209.1:0-3252 GCA_051004215.1 Streptosporangiaceae bacterium
GGCTGGAACCGCCCGGGCGGGCGGGCCTGGGTTAGCGGCGGGCCGGAGTGGGGCGGGCGTGGAGTTGCGGAACTAATGAGGGAGCTCACCGGACTTACAGTTTGCGATGATGGCGGTCAGCTTCGAACGGCGCGGGCGGCTGCACTACCTGGACCCCGGACCGCACCGTCCCGCCGTCGGGGACAAGGTCCTGGTGCCGACCGGCTCGGGGCCTGAGGTGGCCGTATGCATCTGGGCGCCGCAGTGGATCGACGACGAGATCGGCGGGCTGCCGGTCTGCGCGGGCCTGGCGACCGAGGCCGACCTGGAGCGGGACGAGGCCCTGAAGGCGAGGCGGGCCGAGGCCAGGGTCGTGGCGCGACGGCTGGCGCGCGAGCACGAGCTGCCGATGAAGGTGATCGCGGCCGACTGCTCGAGCCTGTCGGGACAGCTGACGATCTACTTCAGCGCGCCGCGCCGGGTCGACTTCCGCGCCCTGGTCAGGGACCTGACGTCGCGGCTGCGAGCCAAGATCGAACTGCGCCAGGTCGGGCCGCGAGACGAGGCCAAGCTGCAGGGCGGCATCGGGCCGTGCGGGCGGGACCTGTGCTGCTCGACGTTCCTCAAGGACTTCGAGCCGGTCACGATCAGGATGGCCAAGGAGCAGGACCTGCCGGTCAACCCGATGCGCATCGCCGGGGCGTGCGGGCGGCTGATGTGCTGCCTGAAGTACGAGCACCAGCTGTACATGGACTTCAAGAATCAGGCCCCCCGGCTCGGATCCACGGTCGAGTCGCCGGAGGGTGCCGGGGTCGTGGTCGGCTACAACGTCCCGGCCGACAGCGTGATCGTGAAGGTGGCCGACACCGGTTCCCGCTGCGCCTGTCCGCGGGCCAGCGTGTGCGGCTCCCGGCAGGCTTACGAAGAGACCCACGTCCGCGGCACCGGCTCGGGCGTCGGCTCTCCGTAGCGGTGTTCCGGCTGGTTCCGGGTGTGCTTCTCCCGGCCTGCGTCCCGGCCTGCGTCCCGGCGGGCCGGGAGGAGCGAAAGACCGCCGCGTCCCGGTAGACTCTCTGCGCTGCCGGCTTCGGTCGGCCAGCCGCCTTAGCTCAGTCGGCAGAGCGGTTCACTCGTAATGAACAGGTCGTCGGTTCGATTCCGACAGGCGGCTCCAGGTCAGAAGCCCACCCGATCCGATGGACAGGGGCGTTCTTGCCGAGTGAGTGACTATCTGAGTGACTAAGCGGCGCCGTCGCGTTTCGGGAAGATCTGATCCATCGCTTCCGCCCCGTCCAGGAGCACCGGCTGATCTGCTTGCGGTAGATGGTCTCGGTGACTTCGGAGCCTCCGGCGGCGCCGACCAGGCGAGCGATGTTCTCAATCGGTACGCCCGAGTCGGATAGTAGCGAGACGAAGCTGTGCCGCATCTCTCGTGGGGTCCACTCATCGGCGGCCAGCGAAGTCCGGGCAACGACACTGCGGCAGGATCGAAGCACGTTGTTGGCGTTGCGAGGAGTGCCGACCGCAGAGGCGAACACCGCGCGCTTTAGCCAGTCATCCCCTCGCCCGGTCAGGCAGAGCCCTACGCCCGAACCTCCGGGGCGCGCTAGTGCTCGCTTCGCTCGGCCTCCGGCAGACCCTTGCCCGCCCCGGAGAACCGGGCGCAGCCCGCAGGGTGCCCGACCGGGGATGACGTCACTGTCATCAGAAGTGGCCGACGTGATGCTTGATCGGCTTGCCGTTCAGGGCCTGTACCAGCTCCCGGGTTCCCAGTGGTTGCAGAAGCATGACGCTGACAGCGACTACGCCCATTGCCTCCACGTGGCAGTTGCTGATGTCTCGGTTGACCAAGCGCAAGGTGACCCGGTGCGGGTATGACCGGGCGATCAGCAGCGGGCGATGACCGCATGGCTTGCCCGCGCGCACCGTGAGAACTCGTCCGTCGGGGCTGACCCTGACAGGCATGACGATCGGCGGGTCACGCGGCGACGACGGGAAGTCCGCACCATAGCCGCCGCACGCTGAGACCGCGAGCACCAGGGCTCCCGCTGCCAGCGAGATCCGCACAGACTGCAGGACCACTTCACGGATGGGGAACATGGTTCGGGTACATGCCGACTCTCCTTAATGACTACATCCTTGACAACGGCAGCCGAGTGACTAACTGGGTGACGTTGGCAGGGCATGATCTAGCACTGCCACGGACGCCAACGGACAGACCTCCCTCGTCAGCGCCTAGCAATGCCCAGATCAATATCGTCCGTCCTACCCTCGTAATGAACAGGTCGTCGGTCCGATTCCGACAGGCGGCTCTCTTTCCTGCTGTTCAGTCGTATTTATCGCTCGCATTATCGAGACATGATCAAATCTCGTGGACCGAGTCGTGGACCGAGTCGAGTAGCCGGGACGGCTGGATGCAAGGGCTAGCTGGCTACGGTCAGTAATCGCCGGTCGTGGGTCGGTTTCCGCTCGCGCACTGCGACAAGGACCCGGTGGCCCGGCGCTGCGGCCGGCAGCCTTCACCTCGCATGAAGCCGTGCCTTGTTGAGAGCCGCGCCTCCGCGCCGGGCACGTGCTGCCGGAACTGGGTGGCGCCGTGAGCCCCAGCGGCCGGAAAGCCCGCCCTGCGCGCCGTCAAGACCGCCGATCAGAAGCTCAGCGAGGATCCGCGAGGGCCAGGGATGATGAACCAGCGACTGGAGTCCCACAGGGAATGAGAACCCGCGCGCTCACTGGCCGTGAGCACCGAGAGTCTCAAGGACGCACATGTAAGGCTCGTTCTGTACTTGAGCGCTGCCCCTCGCTGTGCTGTCCTGCCGCGTACGAGAACCGCCGTTCTGGGCGGCTTCGGCTTGAGCCTCATGATCGGCAGTTGCGCTCCGATTGGCTAGTTCTGCACGCGCGCGAACTGGCTGGGCACCCCCAGCCATCGGCACGCAGGGTCTCGTTTGCGCTCCGGTTGCTGCCTGCTGCAGGCACCTCAGGGCAGAGGTGGTGCAGACGAACTTCTGCCTGGTGCCGCGGCTGTTACCGGGAACGTCTGCGGGCGTTCCGTATGAGGTCCCTGTGCGGGAATCTTCACCGGGCGGGTCTTACGGGACACCTTCACTCGGGCGATGCCTGTGACTTGCGGTGTTCCCGTAAGAGGTTCCGCTTGCGGGCAGCCGTGGGCGGCGCGGATGGGCGATCACTTCGACGCTGCGGATGCGATCTCCGAACGAGGCAGTGGCCGGTGGCTGGTTCTAGACCGTGCCCGGAGTTGTGGCTGACACG
>JBPCKO010000210.1:0-5274 GCA_051004215.1 Streptosporangiaceae bacterium
GTCCTGACCCGCCAGGCTGGCCTGCGTCACCGCCGGGTCCGGCGGCGGCTCCCGGAGCCCCCATGCCCCCCTGAGCACCCGCGGCTCCCTGGCCGCCCGGTCCGGCCGCCGCACCCCCGGCCGCCGCCGGACTGGCCGCGCCCGCCTCGCCGGGACCGGCATAGCCGTACGCGGCGCCGTTGCCGGCCGGCGTACTGGCGCTCGCGTGCACCGCGTTGTCCCTGAGCCCGGGCAGCGTCACCGGCCGCCAGGGCGTCCCGAACGCGTCCGAGCCTTGCGAGGGCTGGTAGGCCGGCATCGGCCGGCCAGGCCTGGTCCGGCTGGACTGGGCGTCATCGAAGCCGGCCGCGATCACGGTCACCCGCACCTCGTCGCCGAGCGCGTCGTCGATGACCGCGCCGAAGATAATGTTGGCCTCGGGGGCGGCCGAATTCGCGACTAGCTGCGCGGCCTCATTGATTTCGAACAGCCCCAGGTCAGACCCGCCCTGGATGGACAGCAGCACGCCGTGGGCGCCATCGATGCTGGCCTCGAGCAGCGGGCTGGAGATCGCCATCTCGGCGGCCGCAACCGCCCGGTCGTCGCCGCGGGACGAGCCGATGCCCATCAGGGCCGAGCCCGCGCCCGACATCACCGACTTGACGTCGGCGAAGTCCAGGTTGATCAGGCCGGGCGTGGTGATCAGGTCGGTGATGCCCTGGACGCCGGAGAGCAGCACCTGGTCGGCCGCCTTGAACGCGTCCAGCACGCTGACGTTGCGGTCCGAGATCGACAGCAGCCGGTCGTTGGGGATGACGATCAGGGTGTCGACCTCGTTGCGCAACCGCTCGATGCCCGCGTCCGCCTGGGCCGCCCGGCGTTTCCCCTCGAACCCGAACGGCCTGGTCACCACGCCGATGGTGAGCGCGCCGAGCGACCTGGCGACCTGGGCGACCACCGGCGCGCCGCCGGTCCCGGTGCCACCGCCCTCGCCGGCCGTGACGAAGACCATGTCGGCGCCCTTGATAACCTCTTCGATCTCCTCGCGGTGATCCTCGGCCGCCTTGTAGCCCACGTCGGGGTTGGCTCCGGCCCCCAGGCCCCTGGTGAGCTCGCGGCCCACGTCCAGCTTGACGTCGGCGTCGCTCATCAGCAGCGCCTGGGCGTCGGTATTGATCGCGATGAACTCGACGCCCTTGAGGCCCTCTTCGATCATCCGGTTGATGGCGTTGACGCCACCGCCGCCAATGCCGACGACCTTGATGACCGCCAGGTAGTTCTGCGGTGCTGCCACGGAGGGACCTTCCCGTTCGGTTACCTATCGCGGAACGCGCCGGCCGAGCCCGCGAGCCGCCCGCGTACCCCGGCCGGAGCAGCGGCCGCACGCCTCGGTGACCTGCTCCCCCGCACCAGCACGGCGTCCGCGATCCAGCATGTCAACTCTCACCCTCAGGTTGAGATTTAGAGTTATGTCAAGCTGCCGACTGATAGGGACAGTAGGGTTGCCTGCCGCCACGGGTCAACTTGCCTCGCCGTGGCCGCCGGCACGTGTCGGATCAGCCGCCCGGCCCGGGTGGCGGCCGGCCCTCACCCGCGGGACGGCGACGGGCTCGGCACGCTCGCCGAACTTCCCGTCACGGCCGTCGTCGGATCGCTGACGTCGACGTACCTGGCCCTGGTCCGCAGCAGGATCGCCACCTCGGCCGCCTTCGCCGCCGGGTGGGCGGGACCGCCCCAGCGCACTGTCGAACCGCCGCGCAGGACGAGGATCACATCGGCCGGGCCGCCCGCCCGCACCTGCCGCACCCGGTTCCGGAGCCAGCTTGGCAGCGTCCTGACCACGGCCCCGGCCGCGAGCACGGCCGGGTTCTGGCGCAGCGACGCGACCGCACCGGGCGGGCCCGTCTGGCCTGGGCCCGTCTGGCCGGCGCCCGTCTGGCCGGCGCCCTGGCTGGCGCCCGCCTGGCTGGTCGTCAGCCGGATCGGCAGCAATCCCCGCGGCGTGGTCACGCTGCGGCGCAGCACCACGCCGTAGGAATCGAGCACGTCATAACCGCCGGCATCCGCCAGCGCGAACGTTGCGGTGCGCCGCTTGGTCCAGATGACTAGCCCGTCCGGCCAGGACAAGGTCACCCGCGCGACCTGCACCTGGCGGATGCGCTCCACCCGGCGGGCCACCGCGCCGGTATCGATGCGGATCAGCGGCGTGCCCATCCGGACACCGGCCGCGTTCAGCACGGCCGATCGCGGCACCGCCGATCCGGTCGTCCGGACCGTCCTGACGACCAGGAAGCTCGATCCGAGCAGGGCCCAGGTCACCCCGGCGGCCAGCGCGACCGCCGCGAGGCCGAAGAACGCGGCCTTCCACGGATCGCGCCGCCCTCGCTCGCCGCCGGACCGGCGCCCCGAGCGCCCGCGCCCCGAACGTCCCGGCCGCCTCATCCGCCGCCGTCCGCCCGCCGCCGCAGGGCCTCGACGATCAGCGGGCCGAGCCTGGTCACATCGCCCGCGCCCATGGTCAGCACGACATCGCCCGGCTTGGCCAGGTCGGCGATCGCCGCGGGCAGCCCGGCCGGATCGGGCCAGAAAACGGCGCCGCCCCCGGGCACCGCGCGGGCGACGATCGCGCCGGTGACGCCGGGCTCGGGATCCTCCCGGGCCGCGTAAATATCCAGCACGAACACCTCATCGGCGTATCCGAGCGCGGCCCCGAACTGGGCGGCGAAGATCCTGGTCCTGCTGTACAGGTGCGGCTGGAAGATCGCGATCACCCGGCCGCCGTCGGCAACGTCACGGGCCGCGGCCAGGTCGGCGGCCAGCTCGGTCGGATGGTGGGCGTAGCTGTCCAGCACCCGGACGCCGTCGGCACCGCCCTTGGGCTCCATCCGCCGCTTCGCACCGGAGTACCTGGCCAGGCCGGCCGCCACGGCCGCGGGCGGGAAGCCGAGTTCGACCGCCGTCGCGTAGGCCGCGGCCGCGTTCAGCGCGTTGTGCCGTCCCGGCACCGCGATCCGGAGCCGGACCGGGCCGGCCCCCGGGCCGCGGCCGGTCGGGGGGGTCAGGTCGAACTCGGTCGTCATCCCGGCCGCCAGGACCGCGCCAAGCCGGTACCCGGCGTGGCCGCCGAACCCGTAGCCGACCACCCGCGGGCCGCCTGGCCTGGCCGCCACCGCGGCAGCCAGCCTGGCCGCGCCGGGATCGTCGGCGCCGGTCACCAGCATCCCCCCGGGAGTGATCCTGGCCGCGAACGCCTCGAAGGCGGCCTCGATCTCGGCCAGGCTGCCGTAGTTGTCCAGGTGATCGGCCTCGATGCAGGTGACGACGGCGGCGTCGGGGGCCAGGTTGAGAAACGAGCCGTCGCTCTCGTCGGCCTCGGCGACCAGCAGGTCGCCCGAGCCGTCGGCGGCGCCGAGGCCGGTCTCGGCCAGGATGCCGCCGATGACATAGGCAGGGTCGGCGCCGCAGTGCCGCAGCACCGTGGTGATCATCGAGGTGGTCGTCGTCTTGCCGTGGGTACCCGCCACCGCGACCGACGTCCGGCCGAGCATCACGCTGGCCAGGGCCGCCGCCCGGTGCAGCACCCGCAGGCCGCGCTCGCGGGCGGCGACCAGCTCGGGGTTGGCGGGCCTGATCGCGCTGGACACCACGACGGTGTCGATCTCGTCCAGATGAGCGGCGGAGTGCCCGGTGCAGACCCGCGCGCCCAAGGCCGCGAGCTCGTCCAGCTGCGCCGACGGCGCCGAGTCGCAGCCCGACACGGCCACGCCCCTGGCCAGCAGCAGCCTGGCGACGCCGGACATGCCCGCGCCGCCGATCGCGATGAAGTGCACCCGGCCGAGGTCGTCAGGCGACACCGGGTCGACCGGACTGACCAGGGCCATCGTCGGCGATCCTCTCGTGTTGTCGCAACCGGCTCGGTGGCTAGTTGCTGCGGTGACTCCCGCGCCGCTTGCCACCGTAACCCGGCCGCGAGACCTCGGCCCGGCGCTGCGCGGACGGCGCGCCGTCCGAAATAGCCAGCACCCGGTCCGCCAGCGCCGCGTCGGCGTCCCGGCTCCCGATCGCGGCCGCGGCCCTGGACATCGCGGCGACCCGCTCGGGGTCGAGCAGGATGGCGAGCAGCACGGCGCGGATCCAGTCCGAGCTCAGGCTGGCGTCCTCGATAATCAGCCCGCCGCCGGCCCGTTCGACCGGCAGCGCGTTCAGCCGCTGCTCGCCGTTGCCGTGCGGGAGCGGGACGTAGGCCGCGGGCAGGCCGACCGCGGTCAGCTCGGCACAGGTCATCGCGCCGGCCCGGCATAGCGCGAAATCGGCGGCCGCGTAGGCCAGGTCCATCCGGTCCAGGTACTCAAGCGCGACGTACGGCACGTCGCCCCGCGCGGGGCCGCCCTGCTGACCGGAGCGCGGCCCGACGATGTGCAGCACCTGCACGCCGACCGAGGTGATCGCGCCGGCGGCACCGAGCACGGCCCGGTTCAGCGACGCCGCGCCCTGCGACCCGCCGGTCACCAGCAGCACCGGCAGGTCGGGCCGGAGGCCGAAGTGGGCCCGCGCCTTCTCGCTGGCCGCCAGCCGGTCCAGCCCGGAAATCTCGCGCCTGATCGGTATCCCGATATACGCGGCGTGCCGCAGCCTGGTGCCGGCCTGGCCGGTAAAGACGTCCCTGGTGAGCAGGGCGCCGATCCGGTTGGCCAGGCCAGGCTTGGGGTTCGCCTCGTGCACGACGATCGGCAGCCGCCGGCGCCGCGCGGCCAGGTATCCGGGCGTGGCCACGTACCCGCCGAATCCGACCAGCACGGTGGCCTCGGCCCGGTCGAGCACCTCGGCGGCCGCGCGGACCGCGCCCATCATCTTGCCGGGCACCCGCAGCAGGGCCGGGGTCAGCGAGCGGGGCAGCGGGACGGCCGGAATCAGGTCGAGCGCGTAGCCGCGGGCCGGGATGACCTTCGTCTCCAGGCCGCGCTCGGTGCCCAGGCAGGTGATCCGGACCGAAGGGTCGGCCCGGCGCAGCGCGTCGGCCAGGGCCATCGCGGGCTCGATATGACCGCCAGATCCCCCGCCGGCAATAACGACGCTGCGCACAAGGGCACCTCACTGTTCGGTCATGTCGCCCGGTCCCGGCCGGGCCGCCGCGGCGGGCTGGCCCGGGGCGCCGCCCCACGCGGCGTCCCGGGCCTGGGGTGCTGGCCCTTCCGCTGGGTGCCCGAAACCGCCTGGCTGGCCGCCGCGCGCGAACTCGCCGGATCAGCCAGCCTAGACCGTCCGGCCGGGCGGGACGGCACCGAACCCGGGCGC
>JBPCKO010000211.1:0-3065 GCA_051004215.1 Streptosporangiaceae bacterium
GTCCGGTTTCGTCCGCCGGGCCGGCGAGCCGCCGCCGGACGGGCGCGATCACGAACGCGCGCGGCTGGCCAGGTTCCTCACTTCGTTCGCCGACGCGGACCGGCCGGAGCCGCGGCCGGGCGGCCAGGTCGCCGGGGCCTGGGGCGCCTGGTTCCCGCTGGTGAACGGCGACGGGCTGAGCCCGGCCGATCCGGCCGCGCTGATCGTCCGGCGCGACCTCGGCGACGGCCGGCTCTGGGGGAGCACCTCGGTCACGCTGGTGGCCCTCTGGCCGGACGGCGTGCGCTACGACTTCTGCGGCCGCCCGGGCGAGCCGGCGGCCTGGGCACCCGTGCTCTGATCCCCGCTCTTAGCCCATGGTCTTGGCGCCGTCGATCGCTTCCCTGATGATGTCGGCGTGACCGGCGTGCTGTGAGGTCTCGGCGATGATGTGCAGCAGCACCCGCCTGGCCGACCAGGACGCGCCCGGCTCGAACCACGGCGCCTGCGGCAGCGGGTGCGAGGCGTCCAGGTCCGGCAGCGTCCGCACGAGTTCGTCAGTCTCGGCCGCGATCCGGTCGTACTGGGCCAGCAGCCCGGGCAGGGTCTCCCCGTCGGTCATCCTGAACATGTCCAGCCACATCTGCGCGGATTCGGACCCGCCGTCGAAGGTCATCGCCGACGGCCCCTCGACGATGAACCTAGTCCACTGCCGCTCGGTCAGCGCGACGTGCTTGATCAGGCCGCCCAGGGCACAGCACGCTGACCGTGGGGCGCTGCGCGGCCTGTTCGTCGGTGAGGCCGCGGGTCGTATGCCGCAGGAACTCACGGTGCCTGGCCAGCGAGGCCAGGAAGTCGGCACGCTCGCCGGTCGCGGTCTGAGTCGTGGTCACAGCATCTCCTGACTGCTCGTCTGCCTGGCCCGGAACCCGCCCGGGGGCTCACCCCGGCAATCCTCGCCTGGACCTTACGCCACGGTACCGACACCGCGCCGCAGCCTGGGGCCGGTCAAGGAATGCGGCAGCGACGGCGGTGGTTGCGGGCTGACATGTCACCAGTCGTGGTTGCCGCCGCCTACGGCGGCCCCGAGGTACTCACCCACACCGACGAGCAGGCCGGCGTTCCCGGCCCCGGCCAGGCGCTGATCGAGATCCGCGCGGCCGGGGTCAACCCGATCGACTACAAGATGTACTCAGGTGCGTACGGCCGCGATCCGTCCGCCCTCCCGATCCGGCTCGGCTACGAGGCGTCGGGCGTTGTCATCGCGGCGGGCCAGGACGCCGCCGGGCCGGTGCGGCCAGGTGACGAGGTCATCGCCTACCGGGTGTCGGGCGCCTACGCTGGCGAGCTCATCGCCGACGCCGCTGCCCTGGTGCCCAAGCCGGCCACGCTGGACTGGGCGCCCGCCGCGGGGCTGATGCTGGCCGGGGCAACGGCCTGGCACTGCCTGGACGCGACCGGCGTGACCGCCGGCGATACCGTTCTGCTGCACGGCGCGGCTGGCGGGGTCGGCATCATGGCCATCCAGCTGGCCATTGCCCGCGGGGCGGCGGTGCTGGCGACGGGCAGTCCGGCGAGCCTGGAGTTCCTGCACGAGCTAGGCGCGACCGCCGTGACCTACGGTCCCGGCCTGGCCGGCCGGATCCGTGACCTGGCGCCGGGCGGGATCGCCGCGGCCCTCGACCTGGCGGGCACCGACGAGGCCGTCGACGTGTCGCTCGAGCTGGTGGCCGACCGGGCCAGGATCGCGACCATCGCGGCGCCCCGGCGGGCCGGCCCGGACGGCTTCAGGGCGCTGGGCAACGGACCGGGCGCCGACCCCGGGACGCAGATCAGGATGGCGGCGAGGACCGAGCTGGCCGCGATGGCCGGTGACGGCACGCTGCGGGTCATCATGGCCGGCACCTGCCCGCTGGCCGAGGCGGCGCAGGCGCACCGGGCGATCATGGCCGGGCACACGCACGGGAAGATCGCGCTGATCCTGTAGCCGCGGACGCCGCCGGCTGTCGGCCCCCGTCGCTAGCCTGGCCTCATGTCAGGACCGACGGCGCCCCAGCTGCGCTTCGAGGATCTCGTGGACGAACTTCTCGGCGAGCCCGGGGTGATCCCGCCCGGCGCAGGCCGCGGATTCGGCCGGTCGGCGCTGCGCTGGGACGGCAAGATCTTCGCCATGTTCGTGCGCGGGCAGCTCGTGCTCAAGCTGCCCGAGCCGCGGGTCGACGAGCTCATCGACGGCGGCGACGGCGCCCGGTTCGACGCGAACAAGGGCACGCCGATGCGGGAATGGCTGGCCCTGGATCCCGGCAGCGCGCGCCCGTGGCTGCCGCTGGCCCGCGAGGCGCTCGCCTTCGCCAGGACCACCAGACGCGACCGGACCGCGTCCGGCCGCCGCGCCGGGCGCTGAGGCGGCCCGGCCCTACAGCAAGGACAGCGAGCCGGTCACCGCGTCGATCGCGCCGCTGTCGTCGGGCCCGATCGCGCAGCAGGTCACCGTCCCGGCTAGCACCTGAGTCCGGCCCGCGTCCCTGACCACGTCGACCGCCAGGCCCGCCGCCACCGCCCGCTCGGCCAGGGTGGTCAGCTCGTCTTCGCCCCCCGCCCGCAGCACGACCTTCGGCTGGCCGTCGGCCAGCCACCGGCGCAGCCTGGGCGTTCCGAGACCGGCCAGCGCCGCGGCCACCGCGGCGTGCGCGACCTGCGCGGCGATCTTGCCCCGGCCCATGTCGAGGTCCGTCCTGACCACCAGGACCAGCTTGACTGACACCGCGTTACGCGGGCCGCGTGACCTGCTGCACACCCCACCTCCGCGCCCATGCTAGCGAGCCTGCGATCTCCGGCCCGGGGGCCGTGGCCAGGCAGGCTGGACTTACCTGAGGCTTTCCTCCATGCTCGCAGAGCGGGGCGAGCACGGCGGATGCACGGAAAAGTTGCCTGCTGCCCGGGAACTGTTCGGCTGGCAATGCCCGGCACCGCGCCGCGGTGCCGGCGCGAAAGGTAGGGCAATGACGGCACATGGTTTCCTGCTCCGGGCCGCCCGGGGCGCACGCACGTTCACCGCGGTTTCGGCCGCGGGCGCGGCGCTGAGC
>JBPCKO010000212.1:0-4684 GCA_051004215.1 Streptosporangiaceae bacterium
GCCCGGCGCGGCCTGGTGCGGCCCGGCGCCGGCGTCGGGCCGGCCCGTCGCGGCGGGCGCCTCGAAGCCCGCCCCGGTGGCGGCGATAGGATCTGCCAGGGGGTGCGAGCAAGCACCTTTCCGCTGATCAGGCTGCGTTATAAGGACGCCCGACCGGGTAAAGCTGCCTCAAGCGGACGAAAGGCGGGAAGATGGACGACGCTGTCTTTCGGCCCGAGCCGGCGTCGTCATGACCTCGGCGCCGGTCTTCACCTCCCGGCTGACGGGCCGCCAGCTCATGGACGGCGACGGGCTGGCCATCGGCCGCATCCGTGACGTGGTGATCCTGCCGTCCGCGGGCGGCGATCCGCCCTGGGTGCTCGGCCTGGTCGTCACGCTGCAACGCCGGCACATCTTCGTCAACCTGGGCCGGATCGCGGAGATCTCCATCGACGGCGTGCACCTGCGCGGCGGCACGATCGACCTGCGCCGGTTCGGCCGGCGCACCGGCGAGATCCTCGCCTCCGAGCTGTACAGCCAGTCGGCCGGCCCGGGCACCGTCGTCGACGTGGGCATCGTCCCGTCTGAGCGGCGGCGCGGCGGCTGGGATGTCGCGGTCCTCGCGATCAGCCAGGGTCGCGGCCTCGGCCTGCGGCACAGCTCGGTGATCGAGCCCTGGGACAACCACCCCGAGCTGTTCAAGGCGGGCGCCCTCGCCGAGCAGCTGATCCAGCTCCGCGATCTGCACCCGACCGACCTCGCCAACGCGGTCGAGGTCATGCCGGCCGCCCGGCGCCGCCAGCTCGCCGAGGCGCTGCAGGACGAGGAGCTCGCCGACCTGCTGGAAGAGATGCCCGAGCAGGACCAGATCCGGCTGCTGGCCGGGCTCGGCCTGGAGCGCAGCGCCGACGTGGTCGAGGAGATGGAGCCCGACGACGCGGCCGACCTGCTGGCCGAGATGCCGCCCGAGCAGCGCGAACGGCTGCTCGCCGCGATGGAGACGGTGCAGGCGGCCGACCTGCGCCGGCTGCTGCGCTACGACGCGACCACGGCGGGCGGCCTGATGACCTCGCACCCGCTGATCGTGCCCCCGGACGCGCCCGTCGCCCAGGTACTGGCCCAGATGCGCGACCAGGAGACCGCCGCCACCGTGGCCGCCCAGGTCTACGTGTGCGAGCCGCCGTCGATCACCCCGACCGGGCGCTACCTGGGCACGGTCGGGTTCCAGCGGCTGCTGCGCGAGCCGCCGTCCTCGATGGTCGGCGGTTGCGTCGAGGAGAGCGCGTTCGTACGCCCCGAGCTGCCGGAGAACGAGGTCGCCAGGCGGATGGCGGGCTACAACCTGATCGGGGTCGCGGTCTGCGACGAGGCGGGCCGCCTGCTCGGCGCGATCACCGTCGACGACGTCCTGGACCGGATCCTGCCCGCGGGCTGGCGGACGAGGGAGGCCTCATGAGGATGACCACATTGTCGCCGCGTCGCCTCGGCGACGGCGGAGACCTCAGCGCGCCGCGCGGCACGCCCCGGATGGGCGCCCGCTACGACGCCGACGCGTTCGGCCGGATATCGGAGCGGGCGGCCAGGTTTCTCGGCACCGGCCGGTACCTGGTCGGCCAGTCGATCTTCGTGGTGGTCTGGCTCGCGCTGAACACGGCCGGCTTCATCCGGCACTGGGACCCGTACCCGTTCATCCTTCTCAACCTGGCCTTCTCCACCCAGGCGGCCTATGCCGCCCCGCTGATCCTGCTGGCCCAGAACCGCCAGGACGACCGCGACCGGGCCAGCATCGAGCGGGATCGCCAGGTCGCCCAGCGGATCCAGGACGATACGGAATTTCTCGCCCGCGAACTCGCCGCTGTCCGGCTGGCGCTCGCCGATGTGGTCACGACAGAAGATCTGCACGACCGGATGACCCACCTGGAGAAACTGCTCGCCGACCAGACCTGAGCAGTTACGGCGCGCGGACCAGCCTGATCACCGGGATGCCGCGGTCGGTCTTGCTCTCGTAACCGGTGTACCGGGGCTGGTTCGCCGTGATCCGGGCCCAGGCCCTGGCCCGGTCCTCCCCCTCCAGCTGCTCAGGGGTCACCTTGGTGCGCTGGCCGCCGAACTCGATCCAGACCTGGTCGGGATGCGCGGCCAGGTTGTGATACCAGGCCGGGTTGCTGGTCGATCCGCCGGCCGAGGCCACGATCAGCCAGGCATCGTCGCCGTCGGCGAACCTGGTCACGGTGGACTGTCGCTGCTGGCCGCTCTTCGCCCCGACCGTGGTCAGGTACAGCAGGTCCATGCCCTGGAATTTATCGCCGGAGCGACGATGCCAGGCGGTCATGGCCCGGGTGACGAACCGCATGACCGGGTTGGACCCTGGCGTCCGGGCGCCGCGGGTACCGCTGGGAGTTTTCTGGAAGCTCATACCAGCCGTCCTATCACCACGGCGGTCACAATGCCTCGGCGATCGCCGCGAATTGCCGGCCGGTGAGCTCAATCGAGGCCGCGGCGACGTTCTCGGCCACATGGCCGGCCGAGCCCGATCCGGGGATCGGCAGGATCTGCGCCGACCTGGCCAGCAGCCAGGCGAGCACGATCTGCTGGACGCTCACTCCGTGCGCCTCCGCCGCGCTGAGCACGGCCGGCTTGCCCGCGGCGTCCTGGATCGGCGCCCACGGCAGGAAAACGAGCTTGCCCGGGTCGCACAGGTCGACCATCGACTCCGAGGAACGGTCGGAGACGTTGTAACGGTTCTGCACCGATACGACCGGCGTGATCCGCTGCGCCTGCGCGAGCTGGTCCCCGGTCACGTTGGACAGGCCGATGTGACGGATCTTGCCCTCAGTTTTCAGGTCGGCCAGCGTGCCGAGGGACTCGGCCAGCGGCACCTTCGGGTCGGGCCGGTGGAACTGATAAAGCGGGATCTGATCCAGCTTGAGCCGGCGCAGGCTGCCCTCGCAGGCCGCGCGCAGGTGCTCGGGCCGGCCGTCCGCGTCCCAGCGCCCGGGACCGGGCCTGACCAGTCCGCCCTTGGTCGCGATGACCAGGTCGTCGGGGTACGGGTAGAGCGTCTCGGCGATCAGCCGCTCGCTGACGTCAGGGCCGTAGGAGTCGGCGGTGTCGATGAAATTGACCCCGAGCTCGACCGCCTGGCGCAGGGCGGCCTTGGCCCGCTCGTGATCGGCCGGCTCGCCCCAGATTCCGTCGCCGGTGATTCGCATGGCGCCGAACCCCAACCGGTTGACGGTGAGGTCGCCGCCAATGCCGATCGTCCCGGCGGCGGACGCGTGCGGTTGCTGCGCGTTCATCGGATCCTTCCTGAAGCAGTCGGCTGGCATCGTAGTCCGGCAGGCGCGTCGCGGCGCCCGCGCTCAATCGCCAGAACGTATGTCGGTGTCGTCGTCTTCCACGACGTGCACGGCGGCCTCCTCCGCCGAGGCGGCCCCGCCGTCGACCCCGGCGTCCCGGGCGACCAGGTCGGCCTCGCGGGCCGGATGCGAGCCCTCGTCCTCGGCGACCAGACGGCCGGCCCGCGGATCGGGACCGTCGTCCAGGTCGGTGCTGGGATCGGGCACCTCCTCGGCCAGGTGCTGGTCCAGCGACTCGCCGTCTTCCTGCTCCTGCGCGGTCGCCCCGTACCGCATCCCGGCCGACCAGCGCTCCGGCGGCGCGACGCCGCGGTCCAGCGGGTCATCGCCCGGGTTGCCGTCCAGGGTGTCTGCGGCGTCCTGAGTTTCGTAATCCCGAAGATCCTGTGATTCCGGCCGGACCTCGTCAGGCATGGTCAGAACTCCTCTCCCTCGCGATGCCGCCCGGCCCGGGTCACGGCCAGGCGGCAACGGTCGCCCGGGCCACGTTCCAGGCGGCTCCCCCACCGGACACCCTGCCCGGCTCAACCGGTTTAAACGCCCGCACCGAGTCACTCGCGCACCCGCAGCACGGTCAGCACGCCCCGGTGGTCGGTGCCGGCCACCCGCACGGTGCGGGACTGGGCGACGGTGAAGTCGCCGCGCGAGGCCAGCACGTGGTCCAGCCGCATGACCGGCAGACGCAGGCCGCCGGACGGCCAGGTGACCGCGGGCCAGCGCCGCCGCGCGGCCGCGTCCGCGCAGTCGCGGTAACCGGCCGCCAGCAGCCGCCGGAAGGGGCGGTGATCCCTGGTCGCGTTGAAGTCACCGGCCACGAGCTGGGGACCGGCGGTGGTCCGCGGCAGCGAGCGGAGCTGAGCGAGCTCGGCCTGCCAGCGGCGGGCCCGGCCGGCGACCGGGGGCGGCAGGTGCACGCAGGTGAGCGTGACCGGCCGGCCGCCGACATGCAGCACGGCGCGGGGCGCCGCCGAGACCAGCCCGGGTACCGGCGCGAGCGCCGTCAGCGGCCAGCGCGACCAGATCGCCGCGCCCGCGGAGTCCGGCCGCGCGTCGACCACGCCGTGCGGGAACAGCTCGGGCAGGCCCGCCTTGTCCAGCCAGGCGACCGCCTCCGGCGTGACTTCCTGCGCCACGAGCACGTCGGCCCGGCAGTCCAGGAGCGCGCTGACGAGGAGTTCCGCACGGGCCTGGCCGCGTTCGACGTTCAGCGTCAGGAGGCGAAGCTCAGGCCCGCGGTCATCGGCCAGGCCCGCGCCCTGGTCGCCGCCGCCCAGGCGGCGGGGCGGCAGCTGCCAGGCGGCGAGCACCGCGGCCGGAACGGCCAGCGCAAGGGCAAGCCGCCAGGA
>JBPCKO010000213.1:0-4798 GCA_051004215.1 Streptosporangiaceae bacterium
GGCGGGTACCGGACCGGGTGCCAGCGGTCGGCTCGCCGCCCAGACGAGCACGGCGATCGGGCGCGGCGCCGGCATCGGCGGCGCGGCCAGGGGCCGGTCCACGGCCGCGGCCAGGATCGGCTCGCCCTCCGACGGCGGCATGCTGGCCGGGCTCCCGCCGGCCCCCGAGCTGCTGGCCAAGGTGGCCGCGCTGCCGCCCGCCAACGACGACCCGCAGGTCGACAAGGCGTTCAGGCGGGCCGGCGACCTGCACTTCACCCTGCGCAGGCTGCTGCGGCCGTTCGCGGTCGCGCTGATCGCCGGCTTGCTCCTGGATGGCCTGGACGCGATCGCCAGCATCGCGCTGCCCTGGCTGATGCGCGGTGGCATCGACAACGGCATCGAGGCCAAGACGTTCCGCGTCATCATCCTGATCTCGGTCGCGGCGCTGGCGATCGTGCTGGCCGACTGGGTGGTGAATGCAATCCAGACCGTCGTGGTCGGCCGGAACGGCGAACGGCTGCTCTACACGCTGCGGGTGAAGATCTTCGCCCAGCTGCAGCGGCTCGGCCTGGATTACTACGAGCACGAGATGGCCGGCCGGATCATGACCAGGATGACCACGGACGTGGACGCGATGTCCACGTTCCTGCAGACCGGCCTGATCACCATGGTCAACGCCGGGCTGACGTTCATCGGCGTGATGATCGCCCTGCTCCTGATCAACATCAAGCTCGGGCTGACGTTGTTCAGCATCCTGCCCGTGCTGATCGCGGCCACAGTCTTGTTCCGGGTCAAGTCGGCCCGGGCCTACGCCGACGCCCGCGAGAAGGTCAGCGCGGTCAACGCGGACCTGCAGGAGAACGTGGCGGGCCTGCGGGTCGCCCAGGCGTACCGGCGCGAGGCGGTGAACCAGGACCGGTTCGCCGGGCTGAGCAACGCCTACCTGACCTCGCGGCTGCGGGCCCAGCGCTACATCGCGCTGTACTTCCCGTTCGTGCAGGCACTGTCCACGATCGCCGGTGCGCTCGTCCTGTTCGCCGCCGCGGGCGAGGTGCACAGCGGCGTGCTCACGACCGGCGGCCTGATCGCGTACCTGCTGTACATCGACATGCTGTTCTCGCCCGTCCAGCAGCTATCCCAGGTGTTCGACGGCTACCAGCAGGCGTCGGTCGGCCTGCGCCGGATCTCGGCCTTGCTGCGGACGCCGACGGCCACTCCCGAGCCGGCCAGGCCGGTCGTGCCCGGCCGGCTCGGTGGCGAGGTCGTCTTCGACGACGTCAGGTTCGCCTACCAGCGAGCCGGGCGGGACGCGATCGCCGGAGTTAGCCTGCGGATCGCCCCAGGCGAGACCGTGGCCCTGGTCGGCCAGACCGGCGCCGGCAAGTCCACCCTGGTCAAGCTGGTCGCCCGGTTCTACGACGTGACCGGCGGCCGGGTCCTGGTGGACGGCACCGACGTACGCGACTTCGACCTGCCCGCCTACCGGCAGCAGCTGGGCGTGGTGCCGCAAGAGCCCTACCTGTTCGCCGGGACCCTCCGTGACGCGATCGCTTACGGCCGCCCGGACGCGACCGACGCGGAGGTCGAGGCAGCGGCCCGTGGCGTGGGCGCGATCGAGATGATCTCCCGGCTGCCCGGCGGCTTTTACCACGAGGTCGCCGAGCGCGGCCGCAACCTGTCGGCCGGCCAGCGCCAGCTCGTCGCGCTGGCCCGCGCCTACCTGGTCGACCCGGCGATCCTGCTGCTGGACGAGGCGACGGCGGCCCTCGACCTCGCTGCGGAATCGGCCGTGATCAAGGCGACCGAGCAGCTCGCCGCCCGGCGCACCACGCTGCTGGTCGCGCACCGGCTCACCACGGCCGCCCGGGCCGACCGCATCGTGGTCATCGACGGCGGCCGCATCGCCGAGGTCGGTACGCACGACGACCTGCTCGCCGCCGGCGACGCCTACACCGCCCTCTGGGCCGCCTTCAACGGCGAGGCCACCCTGGCCGCCTGACGGGGCCTAGGCTTGACGCCATGCCGGCCGGTGGTGTGCACCCTCGTTCGGTTCCCGCCGGACGAGGTGCGGCGCGCTTCTTCGCCCGCCCCGCGTCGTGGCCCCCGCGAGCCGCGCTGGTGGTGGTGAACCTCGCCGCGATCGTGTTCTTCCTGTTGTCCTTCAAGCACGGAATAGGTTTCGGCCCGCATCGCGAAGACCTGGGCGTCTACCGCATGGGCGGCCGCATCTGGCTCAGCGGCGGAGATCTCTACCGGCAGCCGAGGAGTCCCACGGGAAACGCTCAGGCTTCCGTTCACTTACCCGCCGGTCGCCGCGGTTCTGTTCTCGGCGCTCGCGCTCATGCCGAAGGTGGTCGCCGTCACCGCGCTGACGCTCGTGACGATCGTCCTGCTCGGCGTCGTGCTGCTGGTTTTCCTGCGCCGCCTGGCCTGGCCGGCCGCGGACTCCCTGACCGTGCTGGCCTGGCTGCTGCCGCTGGCCCTCTTCATCGAGCCAGTGCGCAATACCCTCTGGCTCGGGCAGATCAACATCGTGCTGCTGGCCCTCGTGTCGCTGGACTGCCTGACCGAGGCCCCGCGCTGGCCGCGCGGTGTGCTGGTCGGCCTCGCGGCTGCGGTGAAGCTGACCCCGGCGGCGTTCGTGCTGTACTTCCTGATCCGGCGGGACTACCGGGCCGCCATCACGGCCGCCGCTTGCTTCGCGGCAGTCACGGGGGCCGGGTTCCTGCTGGCCCCGGGCGACTCGGTCCGGTACTGGACCAGCATCGTCTTTGAGACCAGCCGGACCGGCGGGCTGGCCTACGCCGGCAATCAGAGCATTCAGGCAGTCCTTACCCGGGCCGGGCTTGATCCGCTGACCACGGCGGGCGCGGCAGCCTGGCTGGCCCTATCGGCCCTGGTTTTCGCGGCCGCCTGGATCGGAATGAAGCGCGCCTTCGCGGCGGCCGAGGACTGCTGGGCGCTATCTCTGAACGCGTTCGCGGCCTTGCTGATCTCGCCGATCTCCTGGTCGCACCACTGGGTGTGGTGCGTGCCCGCACTTCTCACCCTGGCCGTGGCCGGCCTCAGACGGCAGTCCCGGCTGGCGCTGGTGGCCGCGTTTTCCGGTCTGGTGGTCTTTGCCGCGGCTCCGCAGTGGTGGTTCCCGTCCGGCTCGGAGCAGGAACTCCGCTGGCCGGCCTGGCAGCAGGTCATCGGAGCCTCGTACGTAATTTTCGCTGTCGTCGTCATCGGCCTGTCCGCGCGCGGGCCTAGTCGGCCTGCCATTCGTAGTGAAGTTCCCACTGGTGCGCCGGAAGCACAATGTCGTTCACCTCGACCACTTCGCCCGCCCGGGTCCTGGCGATCCGGCGCAGCGCGAGCACGCGCTGCTCGGCGTCCAGTACCAGGAACGCGGCTTCGTCGGATTCGGGCAGCCTGACCCGGACCGATTCGCTGAACCCGGCGGGCGCGTGGCCGAGTTCCCCGAGCCGGGAGTAAATCCCGCCAGGGCCGGGATCGGCTTCCGCCAAGGGCGTCCCGGCCGCCAGCGCGTACGGCAGGTAGGAGGTCGCCAGCTGCACCGGCACGTCGCCGGCATACATCCGGCGGCGCCTGATCACGACCTCGGCGCCCGTCTCGATGGCGAGCAGGCCGGCGATGTCCGCCGGAGCGCCCTGTTCGGCGACCTCGACGTCGGACCGGGCGGCCAGGCCCAGCCTGGCCAGCTCACCCTGGAACGCCCCCCTGGACTGCCCGGATTCGCGCACCTCAGTGCGCTGGCGGGAGATGCCGTCGCGCCGCAGCACGGGCAGTTCCCGGACGACCGTGCCGCGGCCGCGCACGACCCGGACGACGCCCTCGCCGCGCAGGATCAGCATCGCGCGGTTGACCGTGGCCCGGCTGACCCCATGCTCGGCGGCGAGCTGATCCTCGGGCGGAAGCTCCGAGCCGGGACGATACTCACCCGCCTCGATGGCATTGCGGATGAGATCGGCAAGCTGGCGGTACTGGGGCCGGGGGGGCTCAATCGGCATAAACAAGAGCTTAGACGTCCGACGTCTTGCTTGACTCGGTAACGCTCCTCTCAAAGAATGGCATTGGACGTCCGACGTCCAATGTAAGGACGGAGCCGTGAACGGTCACCCAGAACGGGATGGCTACACCGCGATGGCTACACCCCGCATGATGACGCCGCGGAGTAGCCGGTGGAGGCACCTGCCTTGGCAGTGATACCCCGGAGACGCAATGATCCTGAGGGCTCGTTAATGATTCAGATCACGCCCGCGCCCGCGGCCGTGGGGCCGGTGCGGCACGCCGCCGCGAGCCTGCTCACGAGCTGGGGCCTGTCCGCGATCTGCGAGGACGCCGTGCTGTGCCTGAGCGAAGCGGTCACGAACTCGGTCCTGCACGCGCCGGCCACCGGGACCGTGACGGTGGCGATCGAGCGTGACCGGCGCCGGCTCAGGATCGAGGTGACCGACGGGACCCGCAGCCAGCCCGGGTCCAGCGGACCCGGTCCTCGGCAGCCTCTTCCCCCCGACCCCCAGCCCGGGCCAGCCCCGGCCGGCTTCCCGGAGAGCGAGCCCAAGGAGCACGGCTGGGGCCTGGAGATCATCGCCGCCGTGGCCGACCGGTGGGGCATGGACGCCGTCCGCGGCGGTCACCGGGTCTGGTTCGAGAAGGACATCCCGGCCGCCGCCTACCCGGCCGTCATGCCCTGACCCCGGCCGCCGCCGGGGCCGGGCCGGCCGGCGTCGGCTCGTATCCGGCCGGCACCAGCTCATCCGCGGCTTCCGGCCCGGTCGCGGCCGGCCCGGTCGCGGCCGGCCCGGTC
>JBPCKO010000214.1:0-2532 GCA_051004215.1 Streptosporangiaceae bacterium
CTCCACCTGGCCGCGGTCAGCGCGGCCGCGATGGCCACGTTGGCCGCGACGAGCACGAAGGTGATCAGCCAGATGCCGCCGGCCGCGGCGAGGGACAGCACGACCGGGTGCTGCCACTGGCTGGCGCCGAACACGGCCCACGGACCGCCGAAGCCCTGCCAGGACCTGAGCCAGTCGATCACCACCCAGATCGAGGGCAGCACGACGATGGCGGCCAGGCACCGCCCGAGCGAGGGCCGGCCGCCGTCCCCGGCTGTGAGCAGGCGCCAGGCCGCGTACCCGAACCCGGCCCAGAGCGCGCCCAGCACGATCGTCACCAGCAGCAGGGCCGGGCCGAGATTGGGCACCAGCCAGTACAAGGCCATCAGCAGGTAGCCGGTGCCCAGCCACCAGCCGCGGACGGCCCCTTCCCGCCCGGACGGGGCGGCTCGCAGCAACAGCAGCCCGGGTACGAGGCCGAACCAGGCCAGGTACTCCAGGTTCAGCGAAGGGAACGCGAGCACGGGCAGCGCACCGGCCAGCAGGGCGGCCCAGCGCCACGGCCGGGTCAGCGCAGGCCAGAACCGGCGCCTGCGAACCCGGCGGGCCCGAGCCTGGCCGTCCGGGGCCTGGCCCTCCCCTGCGGTCCTGGCGTCCTGATCCTGACTCACTGGTCCGGCCTCAGCGTGCCGACAGCACGCAGAATTCGTTGCCCTGCGGGTCGGCGAGCACGACCCAGCCGACCTCGCCCTGGCCGATGTCGGCGGGTCGCGCCCCCGCCCCGGTCAGCCTCGCGGTCTCGGCTCGGACGTCGCCGCCGGCCGGCGGGGCCACATCCACGTGCAGCCTGTTCTTCACCACCTTGGGATCGGCCGAGCGCAGGAACTCCAGGAACGGGCCGGTGCCGGCCGGCGAGCGCAGCGACGCGAAGTCCGGCTCGCTGGCCTGGGGCGGCCAGCCGGCGGCGAGTTCCCAGAACGCGGCCCCGGCCTGCGGATCGGGGCTGTCGATCACGACGGCGGCCACGGGGCCGGTGTCCAGGTAATCCGACCGGGGTTCGAGCACGCAGAATTCGTTGCCTTCCGGGTCAGCGAGCACCGCCCAGGGGACGTCGCCCTGGCCGATGTCGACCCTGGCCGCGCCGAGGCCGAGCACCTTGTCCACGAGGGCGGCCTGGTGCTGGGCCGACCTCGACGCCAGGTCCAGGTGCACCCGGTTCTTGCCGCCCTTGAGCCCGGGTACCGGTATGAACGCCAGCGGGAGGGCCTCGGGCGACGGATAGCTGAACCCGGCCGGCCAGACGTCCGCCTCGTCGCCGTCGTCCTCGCCGACGACCCAGTCCAGGGCCCGGGCCCCGAACTCGGCCAGCCCATGCTGGTCGGCAGCGTCAATGACCAGGTGCACGGCTCTAGTCGGCATGCTCGCCAACCTTGCACGCCCGTCATCCCCGGGCAACTCCGGCCCCCTGGCTAGCCGCGCTCAGGACCCACCGGCCCGGTGCGCTCCGGGCCGGCCGAGCGGCGGCGGCGGACGGACATCACCACGGAGCACGCCACCGCCCAGGCCAGGGCGGCGAGGGTGAGGGCGATGATCGCGAGCTCGGGCCAGGAGCCGGCCCGGTAGGCCGGGGTCAGCCCGGTCCGCAGCGGCACCCGGGCGTCCAGGACGGCCCGGCGCCAGGTGCTGGTCCTGGCCAGGATCGAGCCGTCCGGCGCGATCAGCGCGCTCACCCCGGTCGTGGACGCGACCGCGACCGCGCGGCCCGACTCGATCGCGTCGATCCTGGCCATCGCGAGCTGCTGGCCGGTCTCGCCCAGCTGGCCGTCGACCTCGAAGTCGGCATCGTTGGTCTGCACCGCGATCAGGTTCGCCCCGGCCCTGACCTCGGATCTGACCAGGTTGTCGAACCCCACCTCGTAGCAGATCAGGTCGCCCAGCCGGATCTTGCCGACCCCGAACACCACGGCCTTGTGCCCGGGCCGGAAGTTACGCGGCTGCAGCGACGGCAGCGAGGTCACCAGGCTGAGCAGCCCGCGCAGCGGGATCACCTCGCCGAACGGCACGAGCTGGCGCTTGATGTAGACGGCGACCGGCCCGTGGTGGGGCAGCCAGAGCTGGCCGGCATTGCGCAGCGGGTAGTTCAGGACGGCTCCGACCAGCACCGGCCGGCCGATCGCGTCGACCGCCCCGGCGATGCTCGCGTACGTGCCCGCGGACAGCCGCGGGTCGATATCGGTGGAGTTCTCCGGCCAGATCACGATGGCCGGCTCCGGCCGGCGGCCGGTCCTGATCGCGTGCGCGAGCGCGATCGTCGCGGCCGCGTGGTTGGTGGTGACCTTGGTCGCCCTGAGCAGCTTGGGCAGGTTTCTGGCGTGCGGGACGTTGCCCTGGACGGTCGCGATCACGGCGGTCGGGCCAGGACCCGACGGCGCGGACCAGACTAGGTTCCCGGCCAGGGCGACGCCGGCCGCGGCGACCGCGAGCACGGCGGGACCGCGAGCCGCCCGGCTGCCCGGGTGGCCGGCCGCCCGGGCAGTCAGCGCGGCGATGACC
>JBPCKO010000215.1:0-15101 GCA_051004215.1 Streptosporangiaceae bacterium
GGCCGGAACGGCCAGCGCAAGGGCCAGCCGCCAGGACCGGGCCGCGGCCACCGGCACGGCGGCCACGGCGGGCACGGCCGCCGCCGGGGCGAGCGCCGCGAGCTGCGGTTTCGGTCCTGGCGAGCCGCCGCCGAGGGCCCGGCAGACCAGCGAAGGCCACGAGAAGGCGCTCAGGATCAGCGCCAGCACCCCCATCATTGCGGCCATCATCTCATCCCGGGCGCCCCCGCCCCGGGCCCGGCCAGCCCTGCCCCCGGCAGTGCATTTCATGATCACGTGGACTTACTCGCGGATGCGGCGAGATAGTCCACCTGATCATGAGGACGAGACGGCCTGGTCGACCTTCTCGTCGTAGAAGCAGAACAGGCCGGTAATCGCCTCGGCGTTCTTGATCGGGTCCTGGTAGCTCCAGACCACGTTCTCGTGCAGGTCGTCGCCCGCCTGGACCGACCAGTACGACGCCTCGCCCTTGAACGGGCAGGTCGTCCGCAGCTCCGTCGGCCTGAGCAGGTCGGTCCGCACGTCATCGGCCGGGAAGTAGTAGCGCGGGCTCAGGCCGGTCTCGTCCAGCCGCATCGCCCGGTCCGACTCGGCCACCGTCTGGCCGCCGACCTTGACCTGCACGTGCGTCTGGGCCGGAACGATCGTGATCGTGTGTGCTTTCGTCATGCTGATGCCAACCGGCCAGCGCCCGCCGCGATTCCTGGCCCGGCATACTGGCGCGGGTGAGAGCAGTCGTCCTGGCCGATACCCATGCGCCCCGGCGCTGGCAAGGGTGCCCGCCCGCGGTCGCCGCGCACCTGCGGGGCGCCGACCTGATCCTGCACGCCGGCGACGTGTGCACCGCGGCCGTGCTGGAGGAGCTGTCGCGGTACGCGCCCGTCCTGGCCGTCCTCGGCAACAACGACGGCCAGGACGTCGCCGCGTGGGGTGCGCCAGAGGTGGGTGAATTCGACCTCGACGGGCTGCCGGTCGCGATGCTGCACGACAGCGGCCGGGCGCAGGGGCGGCTGGACCGGCTGCGCCTCCGGTTCCCGGCGGCCAGCCTCGTCGTGTTCGGGCACTCGCACATCCCGCTTGACCAAAGTGGCCGCGGCCTGCGGATCTTCAACCCCGGCTCGCCCACCGACCGCCGCCGCCAGCCCCACGGCACCCTCGGCTTGCTGGACATCCGCGACGGCGAGCTGATCGACGCCAGGATCGTGCCGGCCGAAGGCTGACCATCCAGGTCCGGCCGGGACTGGCGGCTAGTGCTGGCCGACCACCTCGACGCCGGCCGCGGTCATCTCCCTGACCGCCTCGGCCGTGCTGTCGGCGTTCACCCCCGCGATGAAATCGGCGAGCAGCCGGACGCCGAACCCGAGCCGGACCGCGTCGGCCGCCGTCGCCCGTACGCAGTAGTCGGTAGCGATCCCGGCAACGTCGACGTCGGTCACGCCGCGTTCGCGCAGCCAGTCCGCGAGCGGCGTGCCCGCGGCGTCGCGGCCCTCGAAGCCGCTGTAGGCGGCCGCGTACTCGCCCTTGCGGAAGACCGTCTCGAAACGGCCGTCATCGAGTTCCGGGTGAAAATCCGCGCCGGGCGTCCCGGCCACGCAGTGCGGCGGCCAGCGGTCGAGGAAATCCGGCTCCCCGGCGAAGTGCGCGCCGGGGTCAACATGGTGGTCCTGGGTGGCGACGACGTGCGCGTACTGGCCGGCCGCCGGGCCAGCCAGGTAGCGCGTGATCGCGGCCGCGGTCGCCGCCCCGCCGGCCACGGCCAGGGACCCGCCCTCGCAGAAGTCGCGCTGCACGTCGACAACGAGCAGCACCCGGACCTGGGCCGCCTGATCCGCCGGGGCCGGCTCGTAGGCTGACATACCGGCACACTACGCGTAGCCAGACCCGGGCCAGCTCAGCAGCGGCCCGCAACGCAAGGAGCCAGCATGGTCGCACCGGCAGCATCCACTCCCCTGACGGCGCTGCCCGGACGGCCCGGCGACGGCGCCCGGGACCTGCGCACCGATCCGCGGATCAAGCCCGGGCTGCGTGCGGTCCTGGCCGCGTACGGGCTCGAGGCCCGGGCCGAGCCACCCGGCCTCACCCGTGTGACCCGAAGGTGAGCCCATTCGAGCCGGGCGATGCGGTCATCGTCAGCGACGGCGGCCTCGCCACCGAGCTGGAGGCGCGCGGGCATGATCTGTCCGACGACCTGTGGTCGGCGCGGCTGCTGACCGACGCGCCGGGCGAGATCACGGCGGCCCACCTGGCGTTCTTCCGGGCCGGGGCCGTGATCGCGACCACCGCCAGCTACCAGGCCTCGTTCGGCGGCTTCGCCCGGCGCGGCCTGACCCGCGGTGAGGCCGCTGACCTGCTGCGGCGCAGCGTCGGGCTCGCGCAGGCAGCCAGGGATCAGCTGGCCGGCGACGGGACCAGGCGCTGGGTCGCCGCGTCGGTCGGCCCGTACGGAGCGGCGCAGGCCGACGGGGCCGAGTACCGCGGCCGCTACGGGCTCAGCGTAACCGAGCTGGCGGCCTGGCACCGCCCTAGGCTCGAGGTCCTGGCTGAGGCCGGGCCCGACTTGCTGGCGCTGGAGACGATTCCCGACGCCGACGAGGCCGAGGCGCTGATGACCGCGATATCCGGCCTCGGGCGGCCGGCCTGGCTCAGCTACACCATCGACGGCGGGAGCACCCGGGCCGGGCAGCCGCTGGACCGCGCGTTCGCGCTCGCGGCGGACGTACCCGAGGTCGTGGCGGTGGGAGTCAACTGCAGCGACCCGGCCGACGTGCCGGCCGCCATCGCCACGGCCCGCGCCGTCACCGGCAAGGCGGTGATCATGTACCCGAACAGCGGCGAGCAGTGGGACGCGGCGCGGCGCGCCTGGACCGGGACGCCGGGGTTCGCCGCCGGGCAGGCGGCCCGGTGGGCAGCCGAGGGCGCGCAGATCATCGGCGGCTGCTGCCGGGTGCGCCCTGCTCACATCGCGCAGATCGCCCGCGCCCTCGAGTAAGGCCCGTGGCGTCCGGCGAGGGCTGGTCCGCCTGGAGCTTCGGCACGCCGGATCCTCAGAGCGGGCGTTTCAGCCCTCGTGCGTCGGCTGGTAGCCGAGCCGGGCATAGAAACGGCGCGCGCCGGTCCGCGTCTTGTCCATCAGCACATCGCCGGGACATCCGTTACGCCGCGCTCCCGGTCGGCGGCCCGCTGTCCATGGCGGCCTCGTAGGTCTGGCCGGCCGCGCGCAGGCGCCCGGTGAGCGCCGCGCCGAGAGCGGTGGCGGGGGTGAGCACTCCGGCCCGGTCCGGCAGGCGGTCACGATCTAGCGCGAGGCACAGTGCGCTCTCTCCGAGCATCACGGCCGTGGCGGCGTAACCAGGATCACCGTGAGCTTCGACCTTGGTCAGGTAGCGGGCGCCGGAGGAGGTGCGGGCATGGATCTGCAGCCGGAAATAACCGTTGCGGCGGGCCTTCTCGCCCGGGCCCTGGCCCGGTTTGGGCAGCACCGGGCCGAGCAGCGCCCGGGACGGCCGCATCGCTACCCCGGCCAGCAGGGCGCCGAACGCCGCCGTCGCCGCCAGCGCTCGCACCGGTGCGACCGGTCCGCTTCCGAAACCGGTGACTTCCTGGTACCGGAACCGCTTGCCGTAGGCCCATCCGAGCAGGGCGTTGCTGCGCCGGACGACGCGGGTGTTGAACCCGGCCATGAAGAACGGCCCGATCCACAGGTCAAGATCGCCATCGTGACGAACCCCGGTCACCTCGCGCTCCTCGCCGAGCGCCGGTTCGCCGTCACGATCCGGGCTCAGCGCGTACGGGTCGCGGATGATCCGGCGGTTGCTCGCGCTGGCCCGCATGTCGTCGAACTGGCCGAGTCCGGACGCCAGCGTGCCGCCGCTCATCCCGCCGCGCATGCCCGTCACGACCAGCGTGGTGTCCTCGAGGTCCCCGGCCCCGCTGGCCGACGCCGCCTCGTGGGTTAGCAAGACGCCGAGATCGGAGGGGATGGAGTCGAAACCGCAGCTGTGGACGATGCGAGCACCGGTGCGTACGGCCGCGTCCTGGCAGGTGGCCATGGTGTCCCTGATGAACAGCACCTCGCCGGTCAGGTCCGCGTAGTGGGTCCCGGCCTCGGCGCAGGCCTGGGCCAGCGGCAGGCCGAGCCGCCGGTAAGGCCCGACCGTGGTCGCGATCGCCGCCGGCTTCCTGGCCAGGAGCCGCGCGCCGTCCGGGTCGGCCGAGTCGGCTACCACCAGCGGCCAGGACTGCGCCGATGTGCCCAGGCCGGCCTGGACCTCGGCCAGCCGGCGCTCCGACCGGCCGGCCAGTCCGATGCGCAGGCCAGGAGGCGCGTGTTCGGCGAGGTAGGCGGCGGTCAGCTGCCCGACAAAACCTGTCGCCCCGAGTAGCAGGAGATCCAGTTCCCGGTCATCATGCACGAGCTCGTGCCGCCTGTCATTCGAGCATCTCCGACTTATGCTTGCGGTAGATCGCGGCGTGGTCCGCCCGGTCCGCTGCATGCAGCGCGCTGATCAGCTCATCCAGGCGGGCCGGCAGGATGAGGATGTACCGCGATGGTCCAGCCCCGGCGCTGCCGAACGTGTGCGCGACGCCCGCAGGCACCAGCATGGTGGAGCCAGCGCGGACGACGACCTCCTGGTTGCCAGCGAGCCTGAAGCGCAGCGCCCCTGAAACCACATGCCACGCCTCGTCATCAGCGTGGTGGACATGCAACGGGGCGTATTCGCTCACGGGGCCGTCCGCCGCCCAGTCATTTATCACCAGGCTCACGCCCCGCACGCCAAGTCCAGGAGCGCCATCGTCCTGACGCGGGATGATCATCGGCCCATCAGCCATATCGTGACCGTACACCCGGCACCAGCGAGGAGCGTTCTCACTCTCCTCCACTTTAAATCTATAGCGAACCAGGGGGCTTGCCGCAAGCCCCGGATCGTGCCGCATAATCGCAGGCCGGGCCAAGATCCGGGGCGGAACGACCGCCGGCGGCCGCGCGACGTCGCCGGATCGAGAACCACTACCGACCGCAGATCGGAGCTGATGCCGTGACTCGCCTGACGACCAGCGCGTTTGACCTGCCCGACCGCCTCGCCGCCAAGGCCGACCCCGCGATGATTGCCGGCGACGAGCAGCACTTCGCGGCGATCGCGGAGAGCCTTGAGCAGGCGGTTGCCGACCTAGCCAGGCGTCTCGATGCTGAGCGGCAGGCAGCCGGCGGGATAGGCCAGAGCGCCCTCGAAAGGGACCTGGAGGTCCACCGGCTGACCTCTCGCCTGCGCGCCTTGCGCCGCTTCGGACTTGACCTGTGCCTCGGGCACATGGTCAGCGCGGACAACTCAGAGCCGGTCTACGTGGGACGACTCGGCCTCACCGACCGCGCGGGCCGGCGGCTGCTGATCGACTGGCGTTCCCCCGCGGCCGAGCCGTTCTTCGGAGCGACCCATGGCAATCCGATGGGCCTGGTCAGCCGCCGCCGGTACCGCTGGACCCGCGGCCGGATCAGCGATTACTGGGACGAGGTCTTCACCCAGGACGGGCTGGACGGGCGCGCCGCGCTCGACGACCAGTCCGCCTTCATCGCCAGCCTGGGCCGCAACCGGTCGGCCCGGATGCGAGATGTGCTCGGCACCATCCAGGCCGACCAGGACGCCATCATCCGGGCCGGATCCCGCGGCGCGCTGATCGTCGACGGCGGTCCAGGCACCGGGAAGACCGTCGTGGCGCTGCACCGCTCCGCCTACCTCCTGTACTCCGACCCACGGCTCGGGCACCGCCGGGGCGGCGTCTTGTTCGTCGGCCCGCACCAGCCCTACCTGGCCTACGTCTCCGACGTGCTCCCCAGCCTCGGCGAGGAGGGGGTGCACACCTGCACCCTGCAGGACCTCGTCGCCGAGGGCGCCGCCGCGGGGATCGAGGCCGACCCGGAGGTGGCCCGGCTGAAGTCGTCTGCGGAGCTGGTCAAGGCAGTCGAGCCGGCGGTCAGGTTCTACGAGAGTCCGCCTGCTCAGGGGATGACGGTGAAGACCCACTGGTCCGATATCTGGCTCAGCGCGGACGACTGGGCCGAGGCGTTCGAGGCGCCGGAACCCGGCACTCCGCACAACGAGGCGCGCGCTCAGATCTTCGACGCGCTGGTCACGATCTTGATGGACAAGCACGGTAGTGACGTCCCGGCTGAGGTGTTCCGTCAGTCCCTGCGGCAGAACAGGGAGCTGATCACTGTCCTGTACCGGGCGTGGCCGCTGATCGAGGCGGCCGACCTGGTCGGCGACCTCTGGTCGGTTCCCGCCTACCTGCGCCTGTGCGCACCCTGGCTGAGCACCGATGAAGTCCGGCAACTGCAGCGCCGGGACGCGCAGGCCTGGACGGTTTCCGACCTGCCGCTGCTGGACGCCGCGCGCCAGCGCCTGGGCGACCCCGAGGCGTCACGGCGTCAGCGCCGGCAGGACGCGGTGATCGCCGCCGAACGCGAGCAGATGGCCAGGGTGGTCGACAACCTCATCGCGGTCGCCGACGACGAATACGGTACCGGCCTGGTGACGATGCTGCGCGGCGAGGATTTCCGGGATGCGCTGGTTGACGGGACGGCAGTGCCCGACGCCGACCCTGACCTGCTCGCCGGACCGTTCGCCCACATCGTCGTGGATGAGGCGCAGGAGCTGACCGACGCGCAGTGGCAGATGCTGCTGCGCCGCTGCCCGTCCCGGAGCTTCACCATCGTCGGGGACCGCACCCAGGCCAGGCACGGATTCACCGAGTCGTGGCGGGAGCGGCTTGAGCGCGTCGGGTTCGACCTGATCACGCTGGCCTCTCTGACCATCAACTACCGGACGCCGCCGGAGGTCATGGCCGAAGCCGAACCGGTCATCCGGGCCGTGCTGCCGGATGCCAACGTGCCGGTCTCGATCCGCGGCAGCGGCGCCCCCGTCATCCGCGGATCTGCCTCAGAACGGGTTTCGATCCTGAGCACCTGGCTCGCCGCGCATGCCGAAGGGATTGCCGCGGTCATCGGAGATCCCACGTTCCCGGCCGCACCGCGCGCCCGGTCACTGACCCCTGAGCTGTCCAAGGGCCTCGAATTCGACCTGGTCATCCTCATCGACGCCGACGCGTTCGGAAAGGGCATCGAAGGAGCGGTCGACCGGTATGTCGCAATGACCAGGGCGACCCAGCAACTCGTCATCCTCACGAGCTCGCAGCGGCCCTGAGCGCATTCCTCGTCGCCTTCATGCGGCTGTCGGTAGGCTGCTGGCGTTTGGCACGGTTAGTGCGGTTGTATCGGAGTTCCGCCCGATGTGCAGCCGCAGGGCCGGCCGGCGAACCTACCCGGCGACGCGACGGAGGCGGCGGATGCCTGGCCAGGGCCGGAATGTTGTCGTGGGCCTGGACATGGGCGGGACTGCCGTCAACGCCACGGCGCTCGACGCCGCCGGGCAGTTCCTGGTCGGCAGGCTGGTCGAACTTCCCAGCCGGGTTACCGAGGGTCCGGCGGTTGCCGTGGAGGCGCTCGCCGAGTCGTTCGGGCACGTGCTCGGCCTGGCCGGAACGTCACCGGAATCGGTGCAGGCAGTTGGCCTGGATACGCCAGGGCCGGCCAGTGCCGACGGAGTTATCTCTTCGCAGGGCGCCGTTAACTTCGTCGATCCCGGCTGGCGCGGCTTCGATGTTCGCAGCGCACTCGAATCCCGGCTTGGCGTGCCTGTGGTCTACAACAACGACGCCAATGCGGCGTCCCTCTACGCTCACCACGTTCACTTCGGGCCCACCGCCGCGGATCACTCGTCCGTCTCCCTCATTGTCGGCACCGGGCTTGGCGGCGGCGTCGTCGAGAGCGGCCGGGTGATACGCGGCGCGGCCGGCATGGCCGGCGAGTTCGGGCACATCCGGATCCCGATGGACGGACTGCTAGCCGAGGGGCAGCCGGTACCCGTCTGCAACTGCGGCCTGCCCGGCGACGGCGAGAGCGTCGCGTCCCTGACGGGCATCGCGAGGAACCTGCTGCCCTACTGGCTCACCCGCTTCCCCGATCACAAGCTCCACTCGGCCGAGTCGCCGCGGCAGGCAGCGGCGCAGGTCCGGGGCTTGGCCAGCGAGGGCGACCCGATGGCCATGGAAATCTTCCGGCAGCAGGCGATTGCGCTCGGCCGGCTCTGCACCATCGCGGCGAATTTCACCGATCCTGACGCGTACTTCGTCGGCGGCGGCGTGGTCGAGGCAGCGCCGAGCTTCCGTGACTGGTTCCTCGCGACGGTCCGTGACCATACCGACCTGCGAGCCGAGCAGCGCCCCCTGGTGAGGTTCGCGCTCGTGCCCGATCTGGACATGGCAGGCGCGCGCGGTGCCGCCATCGCGGCCGGCGACGCGATCGGCTGGGCACCGCCCGGCCTTGGCCGCCCGGGCCTGCGCTGACTCGGTATCGCCCGGTGTCAGTCGCAGGCCGCGAACGGCCGGCCAGCGCGTCAGCGGCAGATGTAGGCCTCGTCGGCATCGAAGGCGGTGAAGGTCGCGTTCTGGTCGGGCGTGATGCCAGCGGCCTGGAAGGCCGGGAACAGCTGCTCGGCCTCGAATCGCTTGGCGTGGGCCTGCGACTCCCAGATGTCGATGATGTGCAGGCCAGTCGCATCCGAGCCAGCCATCCTGATCAGCAACCCGTCGGTTGATTCTGACGGGCTCAGCTTGGCGGTGACGGTGCGGTACTCCGTCAGCGTCCCGTTCGGCAAGGTGCTCACGTGCGCGTAGGTCATGGTGTCCTGCCTTTCTCAGTGATTCCTGACACCAGGGACGCTACGAGCCGGGACGACGGCTGCCATCGTCTGAATTACTCATCGGGGTGCTCATTTGCCAGACGATCGCTCCGTGGTCCAGGCCGCGATCTGGCTTCTGTTGCTCATGCCCAGCTTGATGAGAATGTGCTGAACATGGTTCTGCGCGGTGCGCTCGGAGATGGAGAGCGCAGCGGCGATCTGCCGGTTCGTCCGGCCGTGGCTGACCAGCTTCGCCACCTCGGCCTCGCGCGGGCTCAGCTCCTGGGCAGCCGACCCGGGCGCCCGCAGCCGCTCGCGCAACCGGCCTATCCGCTGGCGCCGTGCACCTGAAAGACATATTCCACTACGACGACTCGCTCGACGTCGTGGGCGTCCACCTGGTCGGCGGCCTGATCGGCGTCGTGCTGACCGGTGTCTTCGCGAGCCTTGCCGTGAACGCGGCCGGGCAGCCGGGCGGTCTGACCCAGTTCGGCCGCCAGGTCGTGCTGGCCGTCGCTGCCGTGGTTTACCCGTTCGTGATGACATTGATCATCCTGTGGGTAACCGACAAGACAGTCGGCTTGCAGGTGGACCCCGAGGAAGAACAGGCCGGACTTGATATCGCCGAGCACGGTGAACCCGCGTACGACGTCCTGACGGCCAGCCTCCACGCGATGGCGGGCATGATGTCGAATAGTGGCTCCGCCGCCAGCGACGGCGGCACCGCAGACCCAGAAACGCTCTCCTAGGAGCCACCCATGCCCAGGTTCTCCAATCAGTCCGACGCCAGTGCGGCAATCTGGGAGCCCCAAGCCGCTGACACCAGACTGGCCCGCACTGCCGGGGCCGTGGAGGCCGGCGTCTTCACATCCGACCTGTCGGTCTCGGAGTACGTCCTGCTCGGAGAGGCGGGTTTCGAGCCGCTCGGCTTCGTGGTCGGATCCTCGATTTACCACATCGGGATCCAGGTCAGCCGCTGGTCACAAAACCAGGAGCTGCAGGTACTCACCCAGGCCATGTACGGCGCCAGGGAGCTGGCGATGGCCAGGATGCAGGCCGAGGCGGATCACCTCGGCGCCGACGGCATCGTCGGCGTCAACCTGACGATGCAGATGTACGCCTGGGGCCAGGGGGTTCTGGAGTTCGTCGCGAGCGGCACCGCGGTCCGCGCGCTGGCCGGAACGGGTGCGCACAAGGCACCGAATGGCCGGGCATTCACCTCCGACCTGTCCGCTCAGGATTTCTTCCGGCTGCTTGCCGCAGGTGCGGTTCCGGTGGCATTCGTACTGGGCACGTGCGTTTATCACATCGCCCATCAGTCGGCCATGCAGACCCTGCGGCAGACTGGCCAGAACGTGGAAATGCCGCAGTTCACCCAGGGCGTCTACGAGGCTCGTGAGCTGGCACTGTCCCGGATGCAGGCAGAGGCGACGCAGGCCGGCTCGTCCGGCATCGTGGGCGTGACCGTGGAGGTCAAGAACCACGTCTGGGGCGAGCACGCCACGGAGTTCCTGGCCACCGGCACCGCCATCCGCCGGCTCTCTGACGAGCACCGGCTGCCGGAGACAACGCCGAAGCCCACCTTCACCCTGGGCCTGGACTTGTAGTCGCGAGCGTTGCTCTGGACTATGTCCGCAGCCGGGGTGACGCCGGTAATGACGCGTCAAGGAGGACCTTGCGTGCAGACCTCTGGCCCGCGCCTGACCAGTCCCGGCATCGCCCTGGCCGTCGCGGCCAGCCCCTCCAGGCCGCCCGCCTCATACCGCGCCAGCCACGCATGCACACTCGGCCGGGAAACACCCCACCGGCCAGCGACCTCCGTCACCGTGCCGCCCTCGCCTATCACCGCCAGTACAGCCTGATACCGCTGCTCAGCCACGCTCAGCTCCTCATGCCAAGCTGGGGCTCGAACCCACGACCGGCGGGTTATGAGTCCAGACGGCCAGCAATGCAGAATATGGCGCTTGAACTGGGAAAACGCGCAGCAGCACAAGATCGCTCGGCTCCAGTTGGGCACACATCGGGCATGATCAAGCCTGGCTCTGGCGCCAGCGCCCAATCGCGCTGTCCAGCTTCGGGACGTCGTCGCGTAGCGTCACCCACACCTCGTCGTAGTCGATGCGGTGGTAGGCGTGCGCCGCGATGATCCCTCATACCCTTGACTTCGCGCCAGGGAATCTCCGGTGTCGCCGCGACGACGTCGTCTGGGAGCTTGCTCGCGATGTCGCCCAGCCGACTGATGACGGCCTCCCCTGCGAGGCGCAGCGGGCGCTCGGCATCCCAGCGGTCCTTGCCCAGACTCACCAGTTCGGCGGCCGCGTCGGCTGCCTCCGCCAAGTCCGCCAGCAGATCACCGACGCCTCGGGTCACAGGTTCACGGCCTCGGCGAGGATGTGCTCGTCCCGTGCCTTGAGTGCACTCCGCGCGACGACATCGACGCCAACACCGAGAAGCTCTTCAAGATCTTGAAACAGACCGACATGATCAAGAAGAGACGCACCCTGCTCGAAATCCACCAGCAAGTCGAGATCACTATCGGCCCGAGCCTCTCCCCTGGCGACAGAGCCGAACACAGCGACTCGGTGAGCCCGACGCTTGCGCGCGACGAGGAGGATCTCACCGCGGCGGCGGCGCAGTCCTTCGAGCGTCAGCACGTCATTGGTCACTCCTTAAGCGTATCGCCGCACACCACAGGGGCTGATCAGCTCGGCTGCGGCATGCTCCGACATGGTCAACCTGGCGGCTTCACCGGAGCGCAGCCGCCCATGGTCGTCCAGGGTTGATCCCGCCCACCGCGATCGAGATACGGCTGCCTACGGTTGATCTCGTGCCTGAAGATCGTGACGCGGAATCGCCGCGGCAGCATCGAGGAGCCCTTCTGAGCAGTCAGGGCGGCCAGGATCGTGAGTGGCTGCCGCCGGGATTCGTCCAAGACGATCTTGGGTAACGCTATGGACTACGCGGTCGAGCTCGGGCTGCGTGACGCCAACCCTTTCTTCAGGCTGATGTATTACGCGGGCCTGCGGCCGGAGGAAGCGGTAAACCTCAGTGCCGGGGACGTGAGCCTGCCGGCATCTGGCTCAGACGAGGAAAAGGCCTGAGGCGAGTTGCACCTGCGCGGCGCCTCCCCCGACACCGGCCGCGACTGGACCGACGACGGCAGCGTCCGCGAACGACGCCAGCTGAAGCACCGGACCGAGGGCGACACCCGCACCGTTCCGGCGCAACCCGAGCTGGTTCGGCTGCTACGCCATCACCTACAGCAGTTCGGGACCGTCCCAGATGCCCGGCTGTTCAGCCGCCTCCGCGGCGGCGGGCTTGCCACCGTCACTTACCGGCGCGCCTGGATCAAGGCCCGCCAGGCCGCGCTGACGCCCGCAGAGCAGGCCTCGCCGCTCGTCCGACGCCCGTATGACCTGCCGCACGCTTGTCTGTCCACCTGGCTCAACGGCGGCGTCTATCCCACCCAGGTCGCCGAGTGGGCCGGGCACAGCGTGGACGTCCTGCTGCGAATCTACGCCAAGTGCATTGCGGGCCAGGACGAGCTGGCTAAGCGCCGGATTGCCGAGGCGCTCCGCCAGGAGTGATCCCTCGGACGACCCTTTGATGATCACGAAATTTTGGCACAGCATTGGCACAGCGACCCGCACAAACCGGCCTCCCGCCGCGCACAACCGCACAAACGCCGAATAGCCAAGATCAACGAAGCGAGGCGTTTAAGCAGGTCACAGTGCCCTGACCGGTGCTTCGGATGAGCGGGGCGGGTGGGGCTCGAACCCACGACCGGCGGACTATGAGAACCACCGATCAGTTCCTGGCTTTCCCACCAGCGCCAACGTCGCGCCAACCGCGTCCCGGCTCCCCCGGATCGCCCGTTTCGCTCGATTCCCATTGGCACGCTCATTGGCAAGACCCGTCGGGTGGTCGTGAACGAGTACGTTCCGATCGCTCGCCCTTGGCGCGGCCGGATCGGACCACCTCTTGCCGACGCTCTTGCTGTTGCTTTACCTTCTCCTTCATCGGCACGTTCGTGCTGGTGACGGTCGCGGCGGGATCGGGAGTAATCAACGACCATGTCGGCGATACGCCGGTGACCAGGGCAGCCGCGGTCATCGCGCCCGGCGCCGTCGTGATGGCGATGAACTACGCGTGGGGTCCGCTGTCCTTGCTGCACATCAATCCCGCCGTGACCTTCGCCTTCGCCTGCCGCATGGTGTTCCCGACCGCGTGGGTGGTGTCATACGGGGTGGCCCAAGCCGCAGCACCACGACGCGCGGCCGCCGACCGGCAGCACGATCACGTTGCGCCGCGCCTTGTGCCTGCGGATCTGCCTGCCGACGCTTTGGTCATGAGCTGCGGTCCGGGTGCCGAGTCCGCGGGCATTCGCCTTCGATGTCTCGCCCGTCGCCCCGTAGTGGATCCCCCCTGTGGAGAAGCGAATCGCGTCGCGCAGTCGCTGGCCACTGAGCTGGTGCCCCGGCGGCGGTGATGTCCCGCGCCGGCTGTCGGTCCTGCCGGGGAAGCGGAAGTGTCCGTCAAGCCGGGGAGGTAGCCGCGAGCTGGCTGCCGCGTTGCGGAGTGGAGTACGGTTGGTTGTTATTGCGGGTGTTACGGATGCTGGCTTCCACGTTGGCCTCGCCCGCAGCGATCAGCAACCGGGCCCGGATGTCGGCCTAGATCGGCGCGATTGATGTCTATCGCCGCAACGGCCCCGCGCCGACCGGTCGCGGATCAGCTCGACATCAGGCAATGACCGTCACCGCCCCGCCGCAGGCCGCCGACCCGGTCGGCGGCGTCGTGTCGGCCGCGGCGCTGCCCGCGACCGACGTGCTGAAGCAGCTCGACGTCACGGCAGATTCGGGCCTGTCCAGCGGCGAGGTGGCGCGGCGGCAAGCGCGGTGGGGTCCGAACGCGGTGTCCTCGCATCGTGCCCGGCTATGGCTGGTGCTGTGGCATCAGCTACGGTCGCCGCTGCTCGGGTTGTTGCTGACGGCGGCGGTCGCCTCCTATTTCGTCGGTGAGCGCAGCGACGCGGTCATCATCGGCGTAATTGTCGTGCTGTCGGTCGGACTCGGTTTCGTCAACGAGTACCGGGCCGAGAAGGCTGCCGAGGCGCTGCACGACCAGATCCACCACGAGACGGTGGTGCTGCGCGACGCCACGATGAGCAGTGTGGACGTGACCGCGCTGGTGCCCGGTGACGTGGTGCAGCTGCGGCTCGGTGACATCGTCCCGGCCGATGTGCGCCTGCTCGCTGTGACCGGTTTGGGTTGCGACGAGTCGGTGCTGACGGGCGAGTCGCTGCCGGTGGACAAGAGCACCGATGCGGTGGCCGCAGGCGCTCCGCTAGCTGAGCTGTCCGGGTGCGCGTTGATGGGCGCAGTGGTGGCCGCGGGCAGCGGCCGCGGCGTCGTGGTCGCCACCGGGGCCCGCACCGAGTTCGGCAAGATCGCGGCCGGGCTGAGCACTCATCAGCTGGAGACCGAGTTCCAGGTAGGGCTGCGTAAGTTCTCCATGCTGCTGGTCTACGTCGCCGGCGCGCTGACAACCTCTATCTTCGTGATCAATGTCGTGCTGCACAAGCCGGTCATCGACGCGTTGCTGTTCTCGCTGGCGATCGCGGTCGGCATCACCCCCCAGCTGTTGCCCGCGGTGGTTTCCAGCAGCCTCGCTGCCGGGTCGCGGCGGATGAGCCGGCGCAAGGTCCTGGTCAAGCGTCTAGTGTGCATCGAGGATCTGGGCAACGTGGATGTGTTGTTCACCGACAAGACCGGTACCCTTACGCAGGGCCGGATCGACTACACCCGGTCGTTGCCGGCTGACGCGGAGGATGACCCGGGCGCGGTGCCACGCTGGGGGTTGCTGTGTACCGAGAACGCGGCAGCCGACGGCCCGGCGGTGGGCGGGAACCCGCTCGACCAGGCGCTGTGGCGATCGACGGCCGCTGCTGCCGAACGGGCCGCGCTGGGCGACTACACCCGGCTTGGTGTGCTGCCGTTCGATCACGAGCGGAACATGGTCTCGGTCCTCGTACGCGACCGGGCCGGCGTGCTGACGCTGGTCACCAAGGGGGCACCGGAGACGGTCCTGGACCGCTGCCTGAACGTGCCGGGCGCGGCGCGAGACGCCCTGGCTGCAGAATTCGCCGCCGGTAACCGGGTGGTTGCGGTCGCCACCCGCTCGACGGCCACCGCTCGGGCGCCGATTGCTGAGGACGAGCAGGACCTGCACCTGGTCGGCCTGCTAGTGTCCCGCGCCTGAAGTTTCATTGGTTAGTCTTGCCGGTTTACGGGTGCCTGTTCCGAGCTTGGCGAGGTAGTCAGCGAGCGAGCTCAAGATCTCATCGGCGGTCTTGGTCCAGGTGAA
>JBPCKO010000216.1:0-12409 GCA_051004215.1 Streptosporangiaceae bacterium
CGGTCAGCGTGAGCCCCGGCGCCACCGCACGCGCCCCGGGGTCGGCTGGGGGCGGGCCGGCCGTGTGCAGCCGGGCCGGACGCCAGCTGGTGCGACCACGGACCAGCACGTAGCAGTCCCAACTGCCGGTCAGCCACCGGCCGCCGGCCCGCAGCAGCGCCGCCGGCAGATCGCACCGGAACCCGGCCCAGTCATAGCTGTACCGGTCCTGCCGCGACGCCGCGGTGACATCGGGCCTGCGCACCTGCCTGGCCGGCACGACCAGCGGCGGCCGCCGCCGCCCGCCCCGCGGGACCAGCACCACGAGTTTGGTCGCGTCGCGGCGGCGGCCGATGTCCCGGCTCGGCACGTACGCCCAGCCCTCGATCCGCAGCGAGCCGTCCTGCCAGGACAGCGCGTCCACGCCGACGTAGGGATCGAGCTCGCGCCACTGCGGGCGGAACACCGAGGACGGGATGGCGTCGCCGGTCCCGGAACCCGGCGAGCCCAGCGGCAGGTCCGCGACCAGCCGGCCGCGTGAGCGCACCAGTGGCGGGGTCCGGCCGGGGAAGGCGGCCAGCCAGGTGGCGTACGCGATCAGGTCGTCGAGCCGGCCCTGGCTGATCAGGTAGTAGGCGAGCTTGTGAGTGGACGGCAGCGCACCGGTCAGCCCCGGCGTGACCTGGCCGAGGTACCCGGCGGTCAGGCCGGCGAACTCGCGCTGGTACTCCGCCCCGGTGGCCGGCAGGTCCCGCACGTACAACCACAGGTCGTTGACCAGGGCCTTGAGCTGGTGGGCCCGCAGCATCTCCGGCGTCCCCCGCCGCCGCAGGAAGTCGTCGATCATGGTCAGCGCGGTGATCCGGTCCCTGATGTTGCCGGCGTCGGTACGCGACTGGGTGATCGACGGGCCGCCCGCGTCCCGGTCGCGCCAGTGATAGACCGGCTCGGTGATCACATCGACCGAGGCCGCGAGCACGTGCGCCCTGGTCATCGCGACCAGGTCCTCCCACAGCATCCCCTCGGGAAAGCGCAGCCCGGCGGAGTCCCAGAACGAACGGCGGAACAGCTTGTTCCAGACCGAGATGTCGTAGAACAGCTCGGGGCTGCGGGCGATCTGGGTACGCAGCCGCCGGGCCTTGATCGCCTTGGCGTGCAGCCCGGACCGGCCGAGTCCGGCCGCGGTCAGCCTCAGCACGCCGCCCGAGACGAAGTCCGACCCGGTCCGCTCGAGCACCGCGATCATGGTCGCGTAGGCGTCGGGCGGCAGCAGGTCATCGGCATCGACAAAGGCCAGGAACTCCCCGCCCGCCGCACTCAGGCCGTGATTGCGCGCCGATCCCGGGCCACCGTTAGGGACACTGACCAGGGTGAATCTAGGGTCGGCGGCGGCCTGGGCGCGCGCCACCGCGGCGCTGTCGTCGGTCGAGCCGTCATCGACCATGATCACTTGCAGCGCGGAGTAGGTCTGGGCCGCGATCGAGGCCAGGCAGTCCCCGAGCAGGTCAGCGTTGTTGTAAAACGGCACGACGACGCTGATCTGCGGATCAGTCACCGATGCCTCCCGGGCTCCCGCTGGCATACGAGCCGCCGGGCAGCTGGAAGGGCCACTTCCCTCGTCGCTCGTTGCCTCGCTCCTTGGTCCAGGCGGTACCGTGCCCGTCGGCCGGACTACTGGCCGCGCCAGGCGGGCGGGCGCTTCTCTGCGAACGCGGCCGCGCCCTCCCTCGCGTCCTTGGAGACGAAGACCGGGCCGATGATCTCGGACTGCCTCGCGAAGGCCTCACCCGACGGCCAGTCCGCCGACTCGACGATCACTCGCTTGGACGCGGCGAGGGCCAGCGGGGCGCCGAGCGAGATTCGCCCGGCGAGTTCCCGTGCCGCGGTCAGCGCCTGACCCGCCGGGACCAGCTTATTCACCAGGCCTACCGCGGCGAGCCGGGCCGCCGGAAAGTGCTCGCCGGTCAGCGCGATCTCCATGGCGACGTGGTACGGGATCCGAACCGGCAGCCTCAGCAGGCCGCCAGCCCCCGCCACCAGGCCGCGGCGCACCTCGGGCAGGCCGAACTTGGCCTCTTCGCTGGCTACGACCAGATCGCAGGCAAGTACTAGCTCGAACCCGCCAGCCAGCGCGTAGCCCTCGACCGCCGCGATCACCGGCTTGGACGGCGGCACTTCCACCATCCCGCCGAAGCCGCGCCCGGCCGCCGTCGGCGCATCACCGGCCAGGAACCCCTTGAGGTCCATCCCGGCACAGAACGTACCGCCCGCGCCGGTCAGCACCAGTACGCTCACGTCGGCGCGGGCATCGAACTCCTCGACCGCGGCCGCGATCCCTCGGGCCACGTCGCCGTTGACCGCGTTCCTGGCCTGCGGACGGTTGATCGTGATGACCGCGACGCCGCCGGACACCTCGGTGAGAATCGCCTCCACTGCCATTTCCGGCGCCTCCAGAGCGATCGGGCTACTTGGGCTGGTTCTGGCGCAGCGCATGACCTGACCTGCAACGCACCTCTGGACCCGCATTCTGACCTGCATGACTGCCGTCTACAGCCGTTGAGCGTGACTGGCCAGATTCGGCCCTGTGACGGCCCACAGACGGCCCAGGCCGCCCCGTTACCGCACGGGCCGCCGCGTGCGCTCACACGCGACGGCCCTGGATCACCCATTCCGACTCCACCGGATAGGCAACCCGAGATGAAAGGACATAACCCAAGCCTGCCAGAGCGGGCCAGCGGCCCGTACGATACATGGGCCGATGCGCACGCTGCGATCGGCGACGCCTACGAAGACGCTCGGCGAAGCCAACCAGCGCGTTCGCGCTGCCGCTCTAGACGCGGCCGGGGTCACGGCCGGTAACCCGGACGCTGGGCGGCTCGCCGCCGTCCGCGCCCTGCTCGCCCGGTTCGACTGGCGGGTCTCCGACCGGCAGCTCGCGCTCGAGGAAATCAACCGCCTAGTCACCGCCGGGCCGGACCCAGTACCCGCGGCCCGGCCCGGCGGCCTGAACGACGGGCAGCGTGCCGGGCCCGGCCAGGCGATCGCCGACGCGATCCAGTACCGCGACCTGTGCGACGACCAGGCCAACGACCTCGACAAGACCGACGCCTACCTGGCGCTGGCCGAGATGCTGGGGATCGAGGTGGACCGGTGAGCTGCACCGCGGAGTGGTCCCCGAGCTCGCTCCTGGACAAGGTCGGGCTGCTCGGCGTGCGCGTCGGTGTGTGGAATCATCTCGCGTACCCAGAGAACGTGCCGCCCCTCGGGGAGCGCAACGCCGCCGCCATTACCGCCGGGCACGACGCCATCGAGGTGATCGACGAGATCACACGCGACCTGTATGCCCTGCGCAACCAGCTGATCAGCGAACTCCGCGAAGACGAGGACATCCGGGTGCCCGGGTCGACGCGATGCTCGCCGAGGCCCGCACCAGGCGGGAGGAGAGCAGGTGAGCACCGAGGACGAGTCTACGAACGTTCAGCAACGGCGTCAGCTGGAGCCACCCGCGGCGCGGTCGCTGACGGCGATCCACCGGTTGAGCGCGGCGTTGACTGCTACCAGGGTCGCTGCGCCGATGACTCCTTCCAGGATGCTGGTGTCGTTACCGATGATGGCGTTCTGAACGACATTGGACCGCAGACGCCGCCGTGGAGCAAGCTCGCCACCCGGAGCGTGTCCTGTGGATCACGGGACGGGGTCGCCGTCCGGAGGTGTTCGAGTCCCCGGTATCTGCCCAGGAGCCCGGCCGATGCCCGCCCCGGCTGGCTTCAGTCCGGCGAGGATGCCGGAGCCAACCATGGGGCGGGACGGATACCGCTCAGCTGGCGCGCAGCGCTTTGACGAGCTGCTTCTTGGTCATTGCTGACCGGCCGCGGATGCCGACTTGCTTGGCTCTCCGCTGCAGGTCCGGGACCGTCCAGTTATCGTAAGAACCTGCTTTGCCGCCGCGCTGGCTGGCCTTCTTGCGGGAAGTCGTGACGGAACTGTTCGCGACCCGTGTTGACTTTTTCTTCGACAACCCGGCGCCGCGGAGCTGCTCGTAGAGTCCTTTATCCTTGACCTTGGACCCTGGATCGTTCTTCGCCATGATGTCACCTTCCATCTCGCTACGGCGCTTCGCGCGCCGTAGCCGGTCTAGTTGTCGCGGCCGATGCCGCGTCGCGGAGCTTGTCGGCGGCCGCGACGGCCGGGGCCGCGGCTTCAGCACCGCCGGGCTGGGCGGCGCGTGCCGGTGAGGCCAGGTGAGCCCGGCATGGCGGCGAGGGAGTCCCCGCTGGCGGCTTTCTCCTTGACTGCCTGGCCAAGTAATCCTCCTCGGCGCCTCGTGCTGGGACACGGCGCTGATCAGCGTGTCGGCGAGCGAACCCGCCCGGCTCGCGCAGTTCCGCGGTTCCGCCTATTAGGTTCGGCATCTGCTTCACCTCACAGGGAGCGGTCCGAGCACCTCGAACACATCCGGATTCGCTTCCCCCTGACCACTTGCCGATCGCGCCCCGTCCCGCAACACGGCGCAGACTGCCCCAGGGCGGCGAACCTAAACGCGGACCGGACGGTGCGGGCTGCTCGCGGCCAACGGCGTTGATCACCGTCCGGTCCGCGACCGGCGGCGGACTGGTGATGCTGACCGTCCGCAGCTGGAGCCACGGCGGATCTTGGAACTTACCGGCATGACCAGCCTGTTCCCGGTGCATTTCGGTGTCGAAGAGGCAGCATACGGCACGGCCAGGCAGTCATCTTCACGGGAGATGTTTGGGCTGTGCGATCCCCGGGTACTCGGGGATATCCGGAAGCGCCGGAGAATGGCAGACCGAAGGCGCCGACGGACGCGGAGAGGAACTTGTCATGACCCTAGGCCCCCAGGACCCCCGGCCAGAGCAAATGTCATGCGCCCGGCTCAGGGGCAGGACGTCATCGAAATCTTGCTGGATCAGCACCAGCGGGTCCGCGAGCTGCTCGCAGCCATCAAGTCGGGCGGATCGCGCAAGCAGCAGGCCTTCGCGAACCTGAGGGACCTGCTCGCCTCTCACGAGGAAGCTGAAGAAGCCGTCGTGCGGCCGGTGACCCGCCGGGCCGCAGGAGACAGCATCGCAGATGTCCGCAACGAGGAACAGGAACACGCCGACGAGATGCCGGCCGCATTGGGGAAGCTCGACATCAGCTCGGCAGAGTTCGACACGATGTTCGCTGACTTCCAGAACGCCGTCGCCGCCCATGCCGAACACGAGGAAGCCGACGAGTTCCCCCGCATCAAGGCCAGCCTGGACCACGAGCAGCTCGTCAGGCTAGGCCACGACCTCCTCGCCGCCGACTAGCGAAGGGCGGACTGTCATGGAAAGTGCGAACAGCAATATTCAGCCCCCCGCGGCCCGGGAGGCTTCGACCGGCGAGCTTGTCAAGCTGCTGTCCGAGCAGGTCTCCGTGCTAGTGCGCGATGAGCTGAAGCTCGCCCAGCTGGAGATGACCCGCAAGGGCAAACAGGCCGGGCTCGGCATCGGGATGCTCGGCGGCAGCGGCCTAGCCGCCCTGTACGGGGTGGCCTGCCTCCTGGCCTGCGCGATCATCGCCATCAGCGGAGTGGTAGCGGCGTGGCTGGCCGCCCTGATCGTCGGCGCAGCGCTGCTGGCTGTCAGCGCCGCTGCGGCGCTCATGGGGAAGGGACGGCTGCAGAAAGCCGTGCCTCCAGTCCCTGAGCAGGCCGTCGGCAGCGTTAAGGCCGATGTCGAGGAGATCAAGGAAAGGGCGAAGCGATGACCACAGAAAGGCCGACTGGAAAGTCCCCGGCCAGGGACCGGTCCCCGTCAGCGGAAAACGCTGCCGAGCCGGTCGATTCACCGGAAGCCGAGCCGCAGGAGATGACCAGCCCCGCCGCTGCCGCGGGCCAGGACGTCACCGCCGCCACTGCCGCTTCGCCGCCTGATGACCCGCAGGAACTGCGGGAGGAGATCGAGCGGACCCGCGAACAGCTCGGCGAGACGGTAGAGGCACTGGCCGCCAAAACAGACGTGAAGGCACGGGCGCAGGATAAGGCGAGCCAGCTAACTGGACGGCTGAAGAGCAAAGCGCGCCAGGCGAGCCAACAGGCCGCTGCGCAGGCTAGCCGGGTACACCACCAGCTCGCCGACAAGACCACAGGGCCACGGCACAAGGTCGTGTCCGTCAGCGGACCGGCTAAAGACCAGGCCCGGCAGCAGGCCGCCGCCGCGGCCGCGAAAATCTCCAAGGCCACGCCGGAACCGGTTCAGCGTGCCGCGACGAAAGCGGCCGCTACCGCCCGGCAGCGCCGCGTGCCGCTGGCGGTGGCTGTCGGCGCAGCCGTGCTGGTGTGGCTGGTCATCGCGCGGTGGAGGCGGCGATGATCAAGCTTCTGTACAAGCCGGTGGGCATGCTGATCAGCGTCCTGGGCGGGCTACTCGCGGGCGCGATCTTCAAGAGGATCTGGAAGGTCACCGCCCGGGAAGACGACGCGCCCAAGGCCACCGACGCTAGCCGAGGCTGGCGCGAAATCCTGCTGGCGGCCGCCGTCCAGGGCGCGATCTTCGCCGTGGTCAAGGCCGCCATCGACCGCGGCGCCGCCGAGAGCACCCGCAAGCTCACCGGCGTCTGGCCAGGCGACGAAGGCGAGCCACCCGGCAAGGGGACCTGACGATGACCCAGCCCAACCCCAGTCACGACGTGCATCCCCCCCACGGCAAGCCAGCCGGGGAGGCGATCCCCCCGCAGAACCAGGCGTCGGGTGGCCCGGGCAGCACCGGGGAGAAGCGCACCGCGCGGGCGCCTACAGGTCCACCGCATGCCCGCACGGGGTCGGCGGCGCAGACCCTGAAGCGCACGGTGACCGAGTTCCGCGAGGACAATCTCACCGACGCCGCCGCCGCGCTGACCTATTACGGGGTGCTGTCCATCTTTCCCGCGCTGGTCGCGATGATCGCCCTAGTCGGCCTGGTCGGCAACCCGCAGACGATCACCAGGGAACTGACCAAGCTCGCCAGCTCCATCGGCCCGGCATCGGCGGCGCAGACGTTCAAGGGGCCGATCGCGAACCTGGCCCACGGCCACAGCGCTACCGGCATCCTGCTGATCATCGGCGTCGCGACGGCGCTGTGGACGGCATCGGGATACGTAGGCGCCTTCATGCGCGCCTCCAACACCATCTACGAGGTCGAGGAATGCCGCTCGTTCATCAAGCTGCGCCCGCTGCAGATGCTCGTGACCCTCAGCCTCGTGCTGCTCCTCGCGCTGGTCCTGGTGGCGCTGGTGGTCACCGGGCCGATCGCCAGCCGGGTCGGATCGGCCATCGGCGCCAGCACGGTTGCGGTGACCATCTGGGACATCGCCAAATGGCCGGTCCTGCTCATCGTCGTCACCTTCATGATCGTCGTGCTCTACTACGCCTCGCCGAACGCCCGGCTCCGTGGCCTCAAGTCCATCATCCCCGGCAGCCTGCTGGCCGTCGGCGTATGGCTGCTGGCCTCGGCCGGCTTCGCGCTCTACGTCGCCAACTTCGGCCACTACAACAAGATCTACGGCGCGCTGGGCGCCGTAGTCGTCATGCTCGTCTGGCTGTGGATCACCAATCTGGCCATCCTCCTCGGCGCCGAAGTCAACGCCGAGCGTGAGCGAAGCCGCCAGCTCAGGGCGGGAACCCCCGGCGCCGAGCGCGAGATCCAGCTCAACGAGCGCTCCGCGCCCAAGCCGAAGAAACGATCACGCACCGCCTGACGACGGAAAACGATGACCGGCAAAATCTCGGCGGGAACACAGAGTGGCCGGGCCGGGTTGACGGCTGCGATGGGGCGTCCCTTGTAAGGCGCCTCGTGCTTGCCCAAGACCGCCCGCACCACAGCGCGGCCATGCCATGCCCGGTCCTTTCCCGCGGTGCCTGCCCTACTGCTGCCCAAGACTGCTGCCGACGCGGACAGTAGCCGACCGCCGAAGACCGATGCGGAACCCGAGCCGAGGCAGCGGGCACAGGCAGACGACCCGGCCAGCCTGCCCATTCCTAACGGATCTGTGAGTGTCGTTCCTGGCGGTTCTGGGTGGACTGCCGTCAGGATCGGTGCCGGTGATACCGGACTCGCTACGGATCTGGCCGCGAGTGTGCGTGCCTTTCGTCTGAACCATCCCGGTGTCGCCGGCCCCGGCCTGGCCCACCGCGTTGACCTGATCAGAAGCCTGTCCGCCAGTTGGCGTGACCCGTCACAGATGTGCCACCCGGTGACTCCACCCAGGCCAGTGCCGACGTTAGCCCCAGCCCCTGGAAGGAGACACGAGGCCTTATGACCATGCTGGCAGAGGTAGTAGACGCCGCCATCGGGACCGGCACGCACCGGGACAGCCATGAGATAGAGATCGCGGATGCGGCCGGCAAGCCGATCACGACGATGCGGATCGGCAATGACAGCGCCGGCTTCACGCGGTTGCTGGCCGCCATCGCCGGCGTGGCGCCCGGGCCCCGGGTGGCGGTCTCGATCGAGGGCAGCCGCAGCTACGGGATCGGGCTGGCGCGGGCGCTGGCCGCCGCTGGCCTGCTGGTGATCGAATGTGAGCAGCCCTGACGTAAACAGCGCCGCGGGAAAGGCAAGTCCGACCCATCGATGCGCACCTGGCGGTGCTGGCCGCGCTGCGCCTGGACGCAAGCCGGCTTCCGGCGCCGCGCGCCGACGGCGACCGGGAGGCGCTGCGTATCTTGCTGGTGGCGTGCCAGGAGATCACCGTGACTGCCACCGCGCAGGCCAACCGGCTGCGTGCCCTGCTGCTGGCCGGTGACGACACCGACCGGCGCGCCGCCCGTGCTGCCCTGACCAAGACGGCCCTGGCCGCTCTGGCCGGGCGCGAACTCCCCGCTCAGGCCGGCCGCGAGCATGCCGTCCGCCAGGCCGGGATACGCCGTTGCGGATCACCGAGTCGACGTGCTGGAAACCGGCATCGTCTGGACGAGCCCCTTGCTCACCAAAATCAAGGGTCAGCCTAAGCGTGCCCTGAACCTCGTCGGCCGCTCTTAAAAGCGGGGAGAGCTTTGTATTGGCCTGCTGGTACTGCACCTTGTCCCCGCTGACACGGATTTCCACCATGCCGTCAAGGCCCGGCAGGGAGACGGCGAGGTCGACAGCAACTGAGATCTGCTGCTTCGGCATTGCGTGATGGCCATGCTGAGGAGGTCGAGATCCTGCAGGCCGCTGCCCGCTTCGGCGGTCACAGTGAGGCGCATCTCGGTGAGCGGCTTGTCTTTATCCATGAGCTCGTCGCGCAAGTTCGACAGTGCGACGCCTGCGGGCCCGGTCTTCGGCTCTATGCGCTTGCTTGCCGGCTTCGCCAGGCCCGACTCGACCCCGAGCCGGTTTGCTTCAGCTTTTGTCAGCACGTGGAACGCGTCGAGTGACCGTTCACGGATCTCTTTGACGCCGAGAGCCCTCACTCCAGCGGCTGGCGTGACATCGGTGACGACAAGCTTGCCCTGCCGGTACGCCTCGGCGAGGACGTCCGTGACCTGTGTTTTGGTAGGTTCCCTCTGGCAGCGAGCTTCGAGCGCCGCCCGGAGGGCCGGGCCAGTCGTCGCGGGTGCGACGGAGGCGAGGACGTCTCCAAGGTTAGGCGCACGACCAAGGATCCCCCTTGTCGCCGCCTCGTCCGCGGTGTCCAGCTGGACGGTGCCAGAGAGCTGGACCGCAGGTGCTGCGGTGGTTGCGGTGTAGACCTTCTCCGTTGCGCTGTCGTAGTAGACCCAGCCGTCGTTCGCGATGCCCTTCTTGATGGCGTCGGTGAGCAGTGTGGTGTCTAGCAGCAGCAGCGCGGACTGGTCACGCCAGAACCAGTCTGCGATCTCCTCGGTCGTTGTTGAGTCGGCCGAGGACCACGCGCGCTGTCGCAGCCAGTTTGTGGCTATCGGCTCGGTGCGAACTTTGCCCTCGTTCACGAGGAGCTCACGTACCGTGCGGACCACACTTCAGCCCCATCCCTTCTGCGCCGAAACTCGGGGTTCAAGATTGTTGGAGCTCGCGTCCTTGACTGGGTAGTAGACGTGCTTGTAGCAGCGGGTTACGGCGATCCGTGCGTTCAGGCCGCTGTCGTCGTGCATGGCCCGCACCTTCGCCTTCATCTCGTCGGCGAAGGTCGCCAGGCGTGTCGGCTCCGATATGAGGTTGTCCAGTGCGAGCCGCGTTCGCACTCTATCCTTAAGGTCCTCAACCGCTGCGACGTCCGCGACGACGAAGACGACGGAGTTGCGATAGGTGCGCAGCCCGCCGGCGGCGCCGGCGCGGTCCCGGAGCTCGACGATCTCCCGTGCAGGGGATGGGGCGTCAGCACCCGTGACAGAAATGTGGTCGTAGTCGAATGTAACGACTCGCAATCGCGGCTCGTCGGGAACCTCCGCTGGCGACGTCGGGAAGACAATTGCCGTTACGCCAGCGTCGCTCTGGTGAAGGACTTGGCGATGAGGGCCTTCGTCTCCTCAGTGACCCGGGTGCTCGGAACGTCGCGCTTGCCGTCTTCCACGATCTTGTTGACGTTCGGCTCAGTGTGGAACCGCCATCTGGACCCGTCAAACGAGAGGTGCCAGCAGACGCGCTCGGCCTCAGCGAGCGCTTCGTCGAGCACCTCCGGGTCCTCGCCGATACGGAGCGTCCCGAGGACGTACTCACTTTTCCCTGCCCCGACCCGGTGCGCATCTCCAGCGAGTGCAAGAACACGGTCGTGCCAGTGCGCGTGGCGTAAGGAGGCCTGCCGGGGAATCGCTTTGCGTCTAGGGCCGCGGCATGTGAGTCAGGCCCCGCTAGGTCGACTTTGGCAACCCCGGCAAAGGCGCTGCGGTGCGATCGCGATGGTGAGGTGGTTGAGCGTTGCCTGACTGGTGAGGTCGATGTCGCTGACGTTGTTGACCTCGGCGGTGCTGTCCGTCTCCCACAGCCCAGCGACAACCTCGGCGAGGAGTTTGAGCGCGCCGCGGGCGCGTTGGAAGTCCGGGATGCTGCCCAGGCGCTTGTCGAGGACGCGGATCGCCTCTGGGTGGAACGGGTAGCTCGCGCGTACGAGGTCCGCATAGTGCGCAGGGCTCTCTGCGCCGCCGGACAGCGCGACCGTCTGATTCACCTGTTCATACAGGTGACGGTAAGCGTCAGCGGCTTCCTTGGCGGCAGTGCTGTCGATTCGGCTGAACAGTCGTCGACCGTCAGCCAGGTCTCGCCGGCCTCGCGTAAGCGCCGCACTCCGCGGACGACCTCCGCGCGGGCCGCGAGCTCCAGCTGCTGTGCGATCGAGACCACCGCGGCGGCCGGCGGCGGAATCCCGGCGCCGGACCAGCTCGTGACGCGCTGCACCGCAGCGGCGAGCGCCAGGGCGGTCTCCTGGTCGGGCGGCATCGTCGAGTCCTCCTCGGCCTCGGATTCTGCACCAAGGCGGCGACATTTCCACCGGGATCACGGCAACCTGTGGCAATCGCGTACCCCGCCAGGCGGAGTTCTCAGGACGGATCGGCACGCAGGGGATGAGTCCGGACGATCACTTCTGCGCGCCCGAGCTCTGCTGCCAGCGCCGCGCTCGGCATGGCGATCGAGCCCATCTTCGGCTCAGCGCCTGACGGCCCGGCTACGGCCCAGCCGGGTGGTGATCAGGGATAAGCGCAGCTCAGACGCTATTTCTAGTCACTTGGGCTGGAACCTGATGCCGCCGTCGAACCTGATCACTTCGGCGTTCATGTAGTCGTTCTCGATCAGCGCCCTGACCAGGTGCGCGAACTCGGCCGCGGTGCCCATCCGCTTGGGAAACACGACCGGCGCCGCCAGCTTGGCCTTGAACTCCTCGCTGGCCGGACCCGAGCCGTAAATCGGAGTGTCGATGATGCCGGGGCAGATCGTGTTGACCCGCACGCCGATGGCCGCGAGATCGCGCGCGGCCGGAACGGTCATCCCGATGATCCCGCCCTTGGAGGCCGAGTACGCGATCTGGCCGGTCTGGCCTTCCAGGCCGGCAATGGAGGCCGTGTTCACGACGACGCCGCGCTGCCCGTCCGCGTCGGCCGGCTCGGTCCTGGCGATGGCGGCGCCGCCGATCCGGGTCAGGTTGAAGGTGCCGATCAGGTTCACGTCGATGACCTTGCGGAACGCACCGAGGTCGTGCGGGGTGCCGTCGCGGCCGACGGTTCGCTGGGCCCAGCCGATGCCCGCGCAGTTCACCACGACCCGCAGCGGAGCGCCCAGGCCCTCGGCCACGGCGACGGTCTCGGTCACCGACTGCTCGTCGGAGACGTCGGTGCTGGCGAAGACGCCGCCGACCTCCTCGGCCAGCGCGTGACCGCGATCGGCGTTCAGGTCGGCCACGACGACCTGAACGCCCGCCGCGGCCAGGTCACACACCGTGGCCTCACCCAGGCCGCCGGCCCCGCCGGACACAATTGCTGCCGTTCCATTCAGGTTCATGGCCGGGAGCATACTGC
>JBPCKO010000217.1:0-4832 GCA_051004215.1 Streptosporangiaceae bacterium
GACTCTTTGCTGTTGCAGGCCCAGCACGGTCGCCTGGGACAATCTCAGCGTGTCCGGGGCGGGGAGCGCGGCCACGCCCAGCGCCGCTTCCAGGTTTCCGTGCCGGGCTAGCGCGGCCGCGCGGTCCTGCCGCCTGGCGGCCTCCTGACTCACGCTGCCGGGATTCCGCCCGCCGGGTTCTGGTGCCGCCACGGCCGGACGATAACCGGACAGCACCTAATCAGTCAATGTGTTGTCATATAGACAACAGTTACATGTCAATCTAGCTGCTACTTAACAGGAATCAAGCTAACTGTTGACGATAAAACAACGCTCTGATAGAAATCTCGCCGTGGCCGCGAGTCGTTTTGGATCCCTTACCGCCGGAATGGATATCCTCGAGCGGCTCGCCATGGTGCCCGGCGGTATCGGCGTCACCGACCTCGCCCGCTCGCTCACGCTGGACAAGGGTCACGCGCACCGCCTGCTGCGGGCACTGGAGCAGAAGGGCTATGTCCAGCAGGACCCTGGCACCAAGCTGTTCTCCGCCACCGCCCAGGTCATTGCCCTGGCCGGACAGGTGCTCAGGCACGTCGACATCCTGGCCGGAGCGCGGCCGGTGCTGCGGGACCTGCTCGACAGCACCGGTGAGTCCGTGCACCTGGCGCGACGCGTACCGCAGGGCGGGGTCTACATCGCCCAGGAACGGCCGGCCGCCCGGATCAGCGTGGAGACCCAGATCGGCTCCTCGCCTGAACTGCACTGCACGGCCACCGGCAAGGCGCTGCTGGCCTTCGATGACTCGGACTGGCCAGTGCTGCTGACGGAGCCCTTCCCGCGGCACACCCCCCGCACCATCACGACCATGGCCGGCCTGCGGACCGAACTGCAGCGGACCAGGGACCGCGGCTACGCGCTGGACGATCAGGAGCTCAGCGCCGAAGTCAGGTGCGTCGCGGCGCCGGTCTTCGACCTCATGGCCCGGCCGATCGGGTGCGTCGGCCTGTCCGGGCCGGTCAGCCGGATGACCGACGAGCGCGTCGGCATTCTCGGCCCGCTGGTCGCCGCGGCGGCCGCGGAGATCACGCACCGGGCAGGCGGCCGCGTGCCCGGCCGCGACTCGCTGACCGCGGACCTGACATGACCGGGGTAGCGGTGATCGGCTGCGGGCAGATATCGGACCTGCATCTGGCCGCCTATGCGGACCGCCAGGACGCCACGATCACCGCGCTCGCCGATGTCCGCCCGCAGGCGGCCCAGCGCCAGCGGGACAGGTTCGGGCTAGGCCAGGCGGTCGTCACGGCCGAGTACCGCGAGGTTCTGGCCAGGCCCGACGTTGACCTCGTCGAGATCCTCGTCCCGCATCAGCTGCACCGGCGGGTTGCCCTCGAGGCGCTGCACGCCGGCAAGCACGTCTCGCTGCAGAAGCCGATGGGCATCTCCATGGCCGAGGCCGACGACCTCGTGGCCGGGGCCGCCGCAAGCAGCGGCTGCGCACGGGTCTTCGAGAACTTTCTCTTCTATCCGCCGGTCATGCGGGCCAAGCAGATCATCGATTCTGGCGAGCTAGGAGACATTCTCACCATCCGGCTCAAGAGCGCCGCCGGATACAACCCCGCCGCCTGGCCTCCGCCGGCCGAGCCCTGGCGATCCGACCGCGAACGCTGCGGCGGCGGCCAGATGGTCTTCGACGACGGTCACCACAAATTCGCGCTGGCCTGGTATCTCGGCGGTCTGGCCGAGGTCGTGCACGCGTTCATCGAATCCCGGCCGCTGGCCTCCGGCGCCGTCCTAGATGTCCCCGCCCTGGTCTCCTGGCGGTACGCGTCAGGGGCGCTCGGCAGCTTCGAGGCCACGTACTCGCCAGGGCTCTTCGTCGAGACCGGCCAGTACCCGCAGGACGACCGGATCGAGGTGACCGGAACCAAGGGCATCATGTGGGTGACCAGGGGACACGGCAGGCTGCTCAACGTCCCGCCGGTCGTCGTCTCGTCGTCCGCACCGGCGCCACGACTACCTGCTTCCACGATGTCGAAGCTGACTGGCCGGCTAGCTTCCGCACCGCCACCGCGCATTTCCTCGACGTCCTGGCCGCGGGCCAGGACCAGCCCAGGCTGACCTTCGCGGACGCCCGCGAGATCCTGCGATTCGCGATCGCGGCGCAGGAATCCTCGCGCTCCGGGGCCCCGGTGCGGCTCCGGTCACCGGATGGTCCGTCATGACGGCCGGAGACCCCTGCCTGCTGTATATCAACGGCACCTGGCAGCGGTCATCGGACGGCTCGGAGTACCAGATCGTCAATCCCGCCACCGGGCGGGCGATCGGCCCGGTGCCGCGTGCATCCGCCGCCGACATCGACGATGCGCTCGGCGCCGCCGCGGCCGGATTCCTGACCTGGAGCCGCACCGACCCGTGGGAGCGGTGCCGGATCCTGCGCGGTGCCGCGACGCTGATCAGGGAGCGCAGCGAGGACATCGCCGCGATCCTGACCCACGAGCAGGGCAAGCCCCTGCGCGAGGCCACCGCAGAGGTCAAGGGGGCCTGGGAGCAGTTCGACTGGTTCGCCGATGAGGCCCGCCGGATCACCGCCGCCATCGTGCCGACCAGTGATCCCGCACACGTCGCGACCGTCTACCGCGTCCCCGTCGGCCCGGTTGCGGCCTTCTCGCCCTGGAACTTCCCGGCGCTGCTGCCGAGCCGCAAGATCGCTCCGGCACTGGCGGCCGGGTGCTCGGTCATCCTCAAGCCAGCCGACGAGGCGCCAGGCACCGCGCTGGCCCTGGCGGCCGCATGCCACGACGCGGGTCTGCCGCCAGGCGTCCTGAACGTGCTGACCGGAGACGCCGCGAAGATCAGCGAACGGCTACTCAGGTCGCCGGTGATCCGCAAGCTGACGCTGACCGGTTCGGTGCCGGTGGGCCAGCGGCTGCTCGCGCTGGCGGCCGAGAACATCATCGACACGACCATGGAGCTGGGCGGGCACGCGCCCGTGATCGTCCTCCCGGACGTCGATCCCATCCGGTCCGGCCGGGCCTGCGCACGGGCCAAGTTCCGCAACGCCGGCCAGGTATGCATCGCGCCGACGCGGTTCTACGTGCACCGCGACTGCTACCCGGCGTTCCGCGAGGCCTTCGTCGCCGAGACCACGGCGCTGCGGCTCGGCGACGGCGCGGACCCAGCCGCCGATGTCGGCCCGCTAACCAGCGAGCGCCGGGTTCAGGCGATCGAAGCCCTGGTAACGGACGCCCTGGCCTGCGGGGCCACCCTGGCCTGCGGCGGCAGCGCACCGGATCGGCCCGGGTTCTTCTTCGAGCCGACCGTGCTCGCGGACGTGCCGGAAGCGGCCAGGGCCATGCAGGAAGAGCCCTTCGGCCCGCTCGCGCTGCTCGCTCCTTATCGCGAGGTCGGCGAGGCCATCGTCAGGGCCAACGGCACGCCATTCGGCCTGGCCGCCTACGTCTGGTCCGCGGACCAGCAGGCCGGGATGGCGGTGGCCGCGGCTATCGACGCCGGCCTGGTCGGCCTCAATCACTTCGCGCTCAGCTATGCGGGCGTGGCGTTCGGCGGGGTCAAAGCGTCCGGCATCGGGACCGAGAGCGGTGCGGGCGCGCTGGACGCCTTCCTTGTCAGCAAGTCACTACACACCGATGCATCGCCCTTCCCCCAATGGGCTGACGCGGACGACTAGGAGGTCCGGATGCGCTTCGCGAAACTGACCGGGACGGTGCTGAGCGCCGTCGTAATGGCCGCCCTCGCGGCCTGCTCCGGCACGCCAGGAACCGCGGGCGTGGCGAGCGGTACGGCGGCTCGGCAGCTCAATATCGCGGTCGATCTCAGCGACCTGACCACCTTGGACCCCGAGCGCGCGCTGGCCGACGCCATGCAGCTGATCCTGCCGATGGAGGGCGACACGCTGCTGGATGTCAACCCGAAGGACCCGACTCAGCTGCGGCCGTCCCTGGCCACCTCATGGTCCTGCAACAGCGCGGCCACCGCCTGCACCATCACCCTGCGCCACGGCGTCAAGTTCTCCACCGGACGGACGCTGACGTCGGCGGATGTGGTCTACACGTTCGAACGCATGGTGAACGTGCAGGGCGGCCCGGCATTCCTGCTGGACACGCTCAAGTCGGCCAGGGCGCTCGGGCCCGGCAAGGTCGAGTTCCAGCTCAAGCAGCCCGACAGCGCCTTCTTGTCCAAGCTGGCGGCGGCCGGGCTGATCATCCTGGACAGCAATGCGCTCGCCGCGCACGGTGGCAACGACGGCCCGCACGCGAAAACGATGGACAAGGCCAACTCGTACTTCAGCTCGGTGAGCATCGGCACCGGGCCTTACAAACTCAAGCAGTGGGTCAGGACGCAGAAGCTCGTGTTCGTCCCCAACCCGGATTACTGGGGAGCGAAGCCCGCCTTCGCCCAGATCACCCTGCTCGATGTGCCGAAGGCATCCACCCAGGCGCAGCTGATCCGCGGCGGCGAGGCCGACCTCGCGCTGAACATCGACCCGGTGACCGCGAAGACCCTCCAGGGAACGCCGGACGTCAGCGTGCAGACGGTGCCATCACTGAACCTGATCATGCTCTGCCTGGACAACGCCGCTCCCGGGCTCGGCAACGTCAAGGTCAGGCGCGCGATCGCCGAGACCATCAACTACGACTCGATCGTGAAGGGCCTGGGCGGCGGCGCCCAGCGGCCGCCGGCCACCGTACCGGTCGGCCTGCAGGGAGCGTCCGCGGCCACCCCGGCGGGCACCAAAATGGCCGCCGCGAAGGCGCTGGTCCGGCAAGACGGGGTGGCCCACCTGAAGATAAGAGCCACGTTCGCGAACAAAGTCCAGGCCAGTATCCCACTAG
>JBPCKO010000218.1:0-3377 GCA_051004215.1 Streptosporangiaceae bacterium
CCTTGTGCCAACCACCCCACGGCCCCCCCCCCCCCCCCCTTTCCTCTTCCCTGCCCCAGCTCTCCCTTTCGCCACGCCCCCCACCCCCCCACTGCGCCGTGGGCAGGCAGTCAGTGAGGCGGGGAGTTCAGCGGGCGGGCGGTTCCGGCCCGATTGGCGTGTTCCTGGTGCTGGAGTCTTTGGTGCCGGAGTCCTTGCCCGCCAGGCCAGCCTTCGCATTCGCTGACTGCGGCGTGCGCAGCGAGAGCCGGGCGACGGCCATCGTGATCGCGGCGGCCAGCACGGCCAGCCCGGCGAGCTGACCGCCGATGAGCCGGGGATCGATCGGCAAGGCCGACGAGACCTGGGTCGCCCTGGCCGGCTTGCGGCTGTGCGCGGTCACGCCCGGGGCCGTCGACGAGGGCGATGTCGGCTGCGGGGTGACCGTCGGGAACAGGCCGGTCAGGCTGGGCGGGGTAATCGTCGCACCAGGTGCCGGGACCAGTGACGCCGGCGGCAGGGTCTGAATCGGGGTGAACGTCGGAGCCGGGCTGGCGGCCTGCTCGACCGACGTCGTCACTGACGCCTCAGCCGGGGACAGCGATCTCCCGCTGACCGTTATCGCGAACGTGATCGGCCCGCCGGGAGTTGCCTTCGCCTTGACCTTGTCGGTCACCGTCAGCTCAAGGGCCTGATTGGCGGGCAGCGTGCCAATCGAGCAGGTCGTTCCGCTCGCGGCCGGGCAGAGAGTAAATCGCGGCTGCCGCATCGACTGCGAACTGGAGGTGGCGCTAGCCGTTACCCGGTGCGCCCTGACGGTGCTCCATACCCAGATGGAGTACGTGACGATGCCGCGCGGCGATGTAGTGGAGTTCCGCGCGATCTGAACGGTCACGCACAGGGCGCCTGGCCGGTGCGATCGGCTGGGCGAAGGGGAGGGACTCGGGGACTTTGACGGTGAGCGCGAGGGTGAGGGGCTCGGGCTTCTGCTCGGGCTCTTGGAGGGGCTCTTCGACGGGCTCGGAGACTTCGAGGGGCTCTTCGACGGGCTCGGAGACTTCGAGGGGCTCTTCGACGGGCTGGGGGACTTCGAGGGGCTCTTCGACGGGCTGGGGGACTTCGAGGGGCTCTTGGACGGGCTCTTGCTCGGGCTCGGGCTGGAACTCGCCGAGGGGCTGGGGCTCCTGGAGGCACTCTTGGACGGGCTCGGGCTCTTGCTCGGGGATTTGCTCGCGCTCGGCGAGCCGGACCCGCTATGGCCCCCCGTCAGCAGGCTGGCCGACGTCGCCGCGGTCGTGCCCCGCCCGCACGGCGACCCGGCCGGCCGCGCTGGCGAGGCCAGCGCCGGGGCGATCGCCAGCCCGGTAGCCAGGAAGAACCCGCCGGCACTGGCAGCGGCAACCCGCCAGGACCTGGCGATCCCTACCGGCACAATGACGCTCCCTCGTGCTGTCTGCCTGCGGCCATATCTCCGAGCATAAGCTGGCTGCCGGACAAGCTGAAGTGGCTGCCATCGGCCGTGGCGAGATCCAGTTCATAATGATCGTGTTCGCCGGGACCTAACGAACCTGTACAGGGTGGCCATCTGATGAACAGCGAGCGTCGCCCCGGCGGCGGCCCGGCGGGTTCGGCCGACGTCCTGACCAGGGCGGCGAGGCCCCCGGACCTCGTGGTCAGGTACGGCGACGACCCGGATCAGGTCGCCGATGTGCATGTGCCGGAGGCCGCCACCCACCGGAGCTGGACCGGCGAGCGCGCGCCGCTCGCGATTTTCCTGCACGGCGGATTCTGGCGGGCCGAGTACGGTCGCGAGCACACCGGCCCGCTGGCCGAGGCGCTGACCGGCGCCGGGTTCGTGGTCTGTGCGCCGGAGTACCGCCGCAGCGGCCAGCCGGGCGGCGGCTGGCCCGGCACCTTCGACGATGTGGCGACGGCTGCCGACCGGCTGCCCCGTCTGGTCGCCAAGGCCACCCACGGGCTGGTCGACGCCGACCCGGCCAGCGCGGTCCTGGCCGGCCATTCGGCCGGCGGTCACCTGGCGCTGTGGGCGGCGAGCCGGCACCGGCTGCCGCCGGGGTCCAGATGGCGCACCCAGCACCACCGCTGGCGGGGCGTCGTGGCCCTGGCCGCGGTCAGCGATCTGTGGGCCTGCTACCGCAAGGGACTCGGCGACGGCGCGGCCGCCGCCCTGATCGGCGGCGGCCCGGAAGACTTCGCCGACGACCGGTGCGCCGAGGCTGATCCGTCCCGCCTGGTTCCGGCCGGGGCCCAGGTATGGCTCCTGCACGGGCTGGACGACGACCGGGTGCCGTTCCCGATGATGCTTGACTATGCCCGCGCGGCCAGGGCCGCGGGCGCCCCGGCGGCCGGCGCAACCTGCGTCCTGCTGCCAGGGGCGGGTCACTTCGAGCTGATCGACCCGCTGTCGCCCGAATGGCCGCAGGTCGTCGATGCGTTCCGCCGCGTCGGGCAGCACGCATCCTGACAGATCCTGGTGGAGAGGACAACGACGACTACGACTAAACTACAGGAAGCGGCGTATAACGCCCAATTGGCCGCGGGCTTGCCAGTCAGCGATCTGGCCGAAGCGGTGCTGATCATGGGCGATGGTGTCATAGACCACGAGCATTGCGCGACTTACATCTGCGCCGTCCAGCAGATGGAATGGTTCAAGGCAGCTTTCCCGGCCCACTCCGACCCCCTGACGGTGGTGGGCGGCAAGGGCAGAAGCCACGCTGACCATCTTCAGCGTCGGATCAAGATCGGGGCGAATGACCGATACAGCGTCAGTGAATGCGAACGGGCATGCCTGCATGAACTGGCGCATGTCGTGAGCTCTGACTATGGACCAGGCAAGGAACTACGCGAGCCCAGGCTCGGCAGGGACAGCAGCAAAGGTCATCACCGCGCGTGGCGCGTCAACTTCGTTCTGATCGTCAGGAAGACCCTGGGGAACCAAGCGGCACGGCGGCTGAAACATGAATTCAACCAGTGGGGCCTACCAACACGCATGTAGAAGTTAGCCCGGCGCAGAAACGGGATCCCGGCGTGAAGCGCGCGGCCTACGGCGGATCGCGCTGGCTGGTGGCGGGATTGCGCTGGCAGGTGGCTGTCGCGGGGACTGAGCGGGGTGGCCTGCTCGATCAGGCCCGGTGTGAACACGAAGCGCGGCCGTGCCCGATGTGATCGCCAGGAAGCTGGCTAGCGTCGCGCCGTCAGCGGCGGATCTGGGACAACAGGCGCGAGGGGTTGAGTGCTCTGAGCCGAAGATACTAGGGCGTGTTTCTTGGATCATGAAACGGGGTCTCGCAGCCAGATCATGATCGAGGCGACGTCAACAGTGCCCTGGTAGATGCGCTCGCGTTTGTCGTACCGGGTGGCGACGGCGCGGAACTGCT
>JBPCKO010000219.1:0-4695 GCA_051004215.1 Streptosporangiaceae bacterium
GCGCGACCAAAGCGGGAATGTCGGTGAGCGGTCCGAGATGACGAAGTTTCTCGCGACTGATCACGCTGCGTACGGCCGTCACCTGGCCGCCTGCGACATCCAGGGCCAGCACGCTGATCAGCGAGCCGTCCCGGGCCCGGAACAGGGCGCCCGGCTGGCCGTTGACCTCGGCCGCCGTGATCGTGCCGCCGACCCGGGCCAGCTGCCGCCCGAGAGCGGCGAGCAGCCGCCCGGCCCTGGCCGCTCCGGCGATCGGGCGCGGCCAGGTCGGCGGAATCCCGCCGCTGTCGCCGGTCACGACCACGTCAGCCGCCAGCATCGAGATCAGGCCGTCCATGTCGCCGGCGGCCATCGCGGCGAAGAACTGCCCGGCGAGCTCGGCGCCGTGCTCGGCCCGCGCCTCGAACCGGCGCTGGCCGTCCGCGACGTGCTTGCGGGCCCGGTAGCACAGCTGGCGGCAGGCGTCGGCACCGCGGCCGACGATGGCGGCGATCTCGCCGTAGCCGTAGCCGAAGACGTCGTGCAGCACGAACACGGCCCGCTCGACCGGCGACAGCCGTTCGAGCAGCAGCAGGAAGGCCATGGACAGCGTGTCCGAGCGCTCGGCCAGGTCGGCCGGATCGGCGGTGGTGAGGCTCGCCCCGGCGGCCACCGCCGTCCGGTGCGGCCCGGTCAGCACGGGCTCGGGCAGCCACGTGCCCACATAGGTCTCGCGCCTGACCCTCGCCGAGCGGGCGTGGTCGATGCAGAGCCGGGTGGTCACGGCGGACAGGTAGGCCTTCGGCGACTGCGGCTCGCGCCCCGCGGCGCCGGGGTCGCTGACCACCCGGTGGTAGCGCAGGAAGGCCTCCTGCACGATGTCCTCGGCCTCGCTGACGCTGCCCAGCATCCGGTAGGCGATCGCGAACAGCAGCGGCCGCAGGTCGCCGAAGGCATCGGCGGTCACGGGATGCGGCTAGCGACAGAGTGCAGGCCGCGCGCGAACCCGTCCCGCCAGGTCGGCCAGGCGAGCTCCCAGCCGAGCTCCCGCCTGGCCTTGGCATTGGACGCGCCGCGCACCTTCGTCATCACCGAGACCGCCACCTCGCCGGCCACCAGCCGGCCGATCCAGGCCGGCACCCGCAGCGGCGGCTTGGCCCCCACCGCGGCGGCCAGCACCGGCAGCCACTGCGACACCGGAGCCGGCTCGTCGTCGGTCACGTTGTAGACGCCCGGGGCCGCGTCGCCCAGCGCGGCCACGGCCGCGCTGGCAGCGTCCTGCACGTGCAGGAACGACCACATCCCGGCGCCGTCGCCGATGACCGGGACCTTGCGCTGCCGCAGCTGATCGACCATCAGGTCGGTGGCGCCCGGCCCGTAGAGGCTGCCGTACCTGAGCACGACCCCCTCCAGCGGGGATGAGGCGACCGCGTGCTCCAGGTACCTGATCGCCTTCAGCGCCGGCCGCATTGCCCGGGGCGGATCGGGGTCGAGCGGGTCGTCCTCGGTCTTTACCGGGCCGCCGGTCGGGCTGGCGGTCCATCCGGCGTAGCTCTGCGCAATCACCCGCCGCGCTCCGGCCGCCTCGGCCGCGGCGAGAAGATGGCCGGTCCCGGCCGTCCGGAGCGCGTTCGTGGCGGCGAAGGTCCGGTCGAAGTGCCGCAGGTCGAAGTCACCGGCCAGCGCCGTCATCTGGTGGATCACGATCTCGGGCTCGGACCTGGCCACGGCCTGGCCGACAGCCACCGCGTCCAGGCCGTCGACCACGACGGCCTCGGCGCCTTGCTGGCGCAGCCCGGCCAGCTTGCCCGGGCTCCTGGTCGTGGCCGTGACCTGGTGGCCGGCCTCAATGAGCTGGGGCACGAGCTGCCGCCCGACAACTCCGGTCGCTCCGGCGACGAACACTCGCATGGCGCGTCCTCCTTCTCTCCGCTGCGTTTTTCCTTGCTCTCGCACTCAGCAGACGAATCGGAAGGCACCCGCGTAACACGCTCGGTCAGGATGGCTCGCCGAGCACCCGCAGCCGCAGCAGCTGCGGCATCCGCTCCAGCTCGGCGACGATGCTGGCGGGCAGCTCGGGTGCCTCGACCTCCATGATCGAGTAGGCGAAGTCGCCGCGGCAGTCGTTGATCAGCTCGACCACGTTGATGCCGGCCCCGCTGATCACCCGGGAGAACTCGGCGATCACGCCTGGCGTGTTGCGGTGCGCGAGCGTGAGCCGGATGAAGCCGCGCCTGGGCAGCGAGACGGCCGGGAAGTTGACCGAGTGGCGGATGTTCCCGTTCTCCAGGAAGTCCTGGAGCTCGTCGGCGATCATGATCGCGCAGTTGTCCTCGGCGCTGCTCGTGCTCGCGCCCAGGTGCGGCAGCATGATCACCTTGTCGTGACCGCGCACGACCTGGTTCGGGAAGTCAGTGACGTAGCAGCTCACCTGGCCGGAGTCCAGCGCGCCGAGCAGCGCGCGTTCGTCCACCAGCTCGTCCCGGGCGAAGTTGAGCAGCACCGCGCCTTCCGGCAGCAGCGCGATCCTGGACTCGTCGAGCAGCCGGGCGGTGCCGTCGGTCAGCGGGGCATGCAGGGTGACGAAGTCGCTCTCGGCCAGCAGGCGTTCGGCGCTGTTGACCCGGTGCACCTGCGGCGACAGCTCAGCGGCGTGGTGTTCGCGCACGGCGGGGTCATAGCCCAGCACGCGCATCCCGAGGTCGACCGCGGTGTTGGCCACCCGGTAGCCGATCGCGCCCAGGCCGATGACGCCGAGCGTGCCGCCGGCGATCTCGCGGCCGGCGAACTGCTTCTTCCCTGCCTCGACCGCCTTCTTCATGTTCTGCTCGGGCAGGTCCTGCGCATACCCGAGCGCGGCGGGCAGGTTCCTGGCCGCCAGCAGCATGCCCGCGACGACCAGCTCCTTGACCGAGTTGGCGTTCGCGCCCGGGGCGTTGAACACGACGACGCCGCGCGCGGTCATCTCCTCGACCGGGATGTTGTTCACGCCCGCGCCGGCCCGCCCGATAGCCAGCACGGACGAGCTGACGGGCTCGCTGTGCAAGCTGAACGAGCGCAGCATGATGGCGTCCGGCTGGTCGGCGCCCGGCTCCACGGTGTAGTCGCCGCTGAACCGCCGCAGCCCGGCGGGCGAGATGGCGTCATAGGTCCGTACCCGGAACTTAGCCATGGGTGGCCTCGAACTCCTTCATGAACTCGATGAGCGCGTCCACGCCCGCTTCCGGCATGGCGTTGTAGATACTGGCCCGCATGCCGCCGACGCTGCGGTGACCTTCCAGGTTGACCAGCCCGGCCGTGCGGGCGCCGGCCAGGAAATCCGGCTCCAGCTCGGGCCTGGCCATCGTGAACGGCACGTTCATGAGCGACCGGTTCGCCGGCGCGACCGGGTTCGCGTACAACGGCGAGCCGTCGATGGCCGCGTACAGCCTGGCCGCCTTGCGCCGGTTGACGGCCGCGATCGCCGGCACCCCGCCCTGCCCGGCCAGCCAGTCGAAGACCAGGCCGGAGATGTACCAGGCGTAGGTGGGCGGAGTGTTGATCATGGAGCCGGACTTGGCGTTCTCGGTCCAGTTCCACACCTGCGGGGTGAGCGAACGGGCCCGGCCGAGCAGGTCCTCCCGCACGATGACGACGACCAGGCCGGACGGGCCGATATTCTTCTGGGCCCCCGCGTACAGCACGCCGAACTTGCTGACGTCGATCGGCTCGCTCAGGATGATCGAGCTGACGTCGGCGACCAGCGGGACCGCCCCGGTGTCGGGTACCTGATCGAACCGCACGCCCTGGATGGTCTCGTTGAGGGTGATATGCAGGAAATCCGCGTCCGGGCTGCGCCGCCAGCCAGCGGCCGGCGGAACGTAGGTGGCCGGGCTGGCCGCGGCGGCGACGTGGACCCGGTCCAGGTACCGCGCGGCCTCGGCGTGCGCGCGCTTGCCCCAGTTGCCGGTGAGCACGTAGTCCGCGGTGCCGTCCTGCGCGGACATGTTCATCGGAATCGCCGCGAACTGCCCGCTCGCGCCGCCCTGCAGGAACAGCACGCGGTAGTCATCGCCGATGGCCATCAGCTCGCGGAGCCGGGCCTCGGCGGCCTCCGCGATCGCGATGAAGTCGCGGCCGCGGTGGCTCATTTCCATCACGCTGATGCCGGTGCCGTGCCAGTCGGGCAGCTCGGCCCGGGCCTGGCGGAGCACTGCCTGGGGCAGCACCGCCGGGCCGGCGCCGAAGTTATAGACCGTGGGCATGGTGTTATTCGCCCTATCTGTTGAGGTGAGGTCGGGTGCGGGCCGGCCGGTCAGCCGGTCCGGCCTGGCTGCCGCCCGCGGCGACGTTGCCGGTCGGATCTGCGGCGAGTTCCTCAGCACCAGGATACCGGGGTGATCCTGGTGATCACGTACGGTCACCACGGGACCCCCGGCCCCGACGGCATCTAGACTCCACGGGTGAGCGACCCCTCGCCCGGGCCGGTGGCCAGGCAAGGCCCTCGCGGGCGCGCCACCGTGGCCCGCCCGCGCGTGACCGCGCTGCTCGCCGCGGCCCGGCAGCGGCGGGCCACGCTCGTGATCGCGGGCGCCGGTTACGGCAAGACCACGGCACTGGCCGAGGTCGCGGCGGCGGGCGCGTCGGCCTGGGTCCGGCTGCGGCCCGGCGAAGGGCCAGACGAAGCGACCGTGAGCAGGGGCGCCATCACGCCCCGCCAACCACCCGAAAACGAGC
>JBPCKO010000220.1:0-4551 GCA_051004215.1 Streptosporangiaceae bacterium
GGATAGTCTTGCCCGTGTTTCGACACCCCCCCCCGTCCTCCCGGCGGCGGCCGGCGCCCTGAATCAGCAGCCGGCCGGAACGAACTGATCGGCCCCGATCGCGGCTAGCGGCAGCCCGGCCAGGAACAGCCCGCGCCGCATCCGCCGGACCGACCCCGGCCCGCCGCACAGGCAGGCGCGGGCACGCCCGGGATCGGCACCCAGCCTGCGCACCTCGGCCAGGGCCGCGTCCGCGATGTCCGCGCCCTCCCCGAGCACGCAGGTGCGCCAGGACACCGCCGTGCCGCCGGCCCGAGCCTGCCTGGCCAGGGCGGCCGGAACCGAGCGGCCCAGGTACAGGCCTTCCGCGCGGGCGGCGCCGTGCAGGAGCGCGACCGGGCCCGGGTACTGGTCGGCCACCGCCGCCCTGGCGATGGCCAGCAGCGGGGCGATCCCGGTTCCGGTACCGGCCAGCAGCAACGGCCCGGTTTCCCTGGCCCCGCCGCCGTCCTCGCCCGCCGGCGGGTACCAGCAGTCCCCGGCCGGAGTGCCCAGGGTAACCGGGTCGCCGGGCGCGGCTCTGGCCAGACGGCCGCTCATCATTCCGCTTCGGAACACCCGCACGTGCAGCTCGAGGCCGTCGCGGGCCGCCTCCGCGGGCAAGTTGGCGATCGAGTAGATCCTGACGACCCCGGCCAGGCCGAGCGCGACGTGCTGACCAGCGCGGTATCGCAGCGGCCGGTCAGGCCGGACATGCACCCGCAGCACGCCGGGACCGGCCGTACCGACGCTGGCCAGCCGGCCGGGGGTCCTGGTGTCCTCCCCTGGACCGGCCACCGCCAGGTCGCCGGCGGGCCTGGCCACGCAGGCCAGGAAGTAGCCGGCGGCCCGCCAGGCGGGCTTGAGCCCGCGGCCCGCCTCGGCGCCGGGATCGCCGCGGACCGACCGGACCAGGCAGGCCTGGCAGGACCCGGCCCGGCACGCGGACGGCAGGCTGACCCCCTGCCTGGACATCGCCTCGAGCACGGACTCTCCCGGCCGTAACTCGTAGTCGCGTCCGTCATAGGTGAGTAGCATCGCGAGGCCCGGTCAGCGGTTCAGCACGTCGTTCCTGACCCCGGCGGCCACCGCCCCGACCGCGGCGACGTCCTCCTCGCCCGCCCCGTACTCGCGCAGGGTGTCCGCGAGATGACGCACGACGCCGGCAAAATGCTCGTCCTGGAGCGTCAGGCCGGCGTGCGCGGACCGCAGATCGGCCCCGGTATAGCTAGCCGGGCCGCCGAGCACCATGGTGAGGAACCCCGCTTGCTTGGCGACCTGCCGGTCCATGTCGATGTCATCGAAGAACGGGGCGAGCAGGTCATCGGCGAGCACCTTGCGGTAGAAGGACTCCGTCACCGACCTGATCGATAAGGAACCGCCGAGACGCTCGTACAGGCTCTGATCAGATGTCATGAGGCTCTGTATATATCCGGACCCGGCTGGTCGCAACCAGTTCGCCGGCCTTCATCCGCCGCACCGGTCCGGCCTGCCCGGCCGCGGCGTCCCCGCGAAGTAACATGGCGCGCATCCTCGACGTGCTCGCCGCCTGCCGGGCGGCGCTGGCCTGATGGGAACACCTGCGATGGGAAGCGGCAACGGCCAGCGGCCGGACGTGGAGATCTACACCGATGGCGCCTGCCGCGGCAACCCGGGCCCTGGCGGCTGGGGCGCCCAGCTTCGCTGTGGCTCGCACGTGCGGGAGATCTGCGGCGGCGACAGCGCGGGCACAACCAACAACCGGATGGAGCTGATGGCCGCGATCCAGGCGCTGGAGACCCTGACCAGGCCGTCCACGGTCCGCCTGCACACCGACAGCGTCTACCTGCGCAGCGGCATCACTTCGTGGCTGCCGAACTGGAAGCGCAACGGCTGGCGTACGGCCGACAAGAAGCCGGTGAAGAACGCCGACCTCTGGCAGCGGCTGGAGGCCGCGGTGGAGCGGCATCAGATCAGCTGGCTGTGGGTCAAAGGGCACGCCGGCGACCCCGGCAACGAGCGGGCCGACGCCCTGGCCAACCAGGGCCTGCGCGAGGCCCTTGCCCGCCCCGAAAATCTCCGGTGAATCATCAACAACATGATTCACGCCCCCCGTTGTGCGGCAGACTATGCGCATGCAACGTCTGCATTTTCGGGAAACGCCCGTACTGTCGGCATCACTGGCCGTGATCATCGGGCTCGGGCTAGCCGCCTGCAGCAGCAGCGGCGGCGGCGGTAGCACCACGCCGACCACGGCGCCCAGCAGTCAGACCTCCAGCTCGAGCGGGCCCGCCGGCTCGTCGGGCGAGCCGACGACCGGGTCAGGCGCCGTTGCCGCGATCAAGGCCAACTGGGCGACATTCTTTAACGCCAAGACCACGACCGCGCGCCGCGTGCAGCTGCTGCAGAACGGGCAGGTGCTGGCCACCGTGCTCCAGGCGCAGGCCAAGAACACCCTGGCCGCCACGGCGACCTCCACCGTCAGCGCGGTCACGCTGACCGGCACCAACCAGGCGTCCGTCACCTATACGATCCTGGTCAGCGGCCAGCCGGTGCTGAAGGGTCAGCATGGGGTGGCCGTCTATCAGGACGGCATCTGGAAGGTCGGCCTGGTCAGCTTCTGCGGCCTGCTCAAGCTGGAGAACGGCGGCAAGAGCTCGGGACTGCCAGCCGGCTGCGCTGGGTAGAAATCCGGAGAGCCGGACCGCGAAAACCGAGCGTAATCTGGGCATTGACCGACGAGTGACCGTAACGTACCGTCTTTGCCACTTGCTACGGTTAGGCTCGACGGTAGCGTGCATGGGGGAATTGCCAGATGGCTGACGGACCGCCGGAGCCCACCGGACCTGGCGGTGCTCACGGCGCCGGAGCGGTGTCCGCTCCCGGGCCCGCCGCCAATGCGCCGCTGCGCTCGGCCGGCCGGCCCATTACCAGCGAGAACGGCCGGTCGGCGGCGCTCGCGACGCTGTGCCTGGTGCTGTTCCTGACCTTCCTCGACATCACGATCGTGAGCGTCGCGCTGGGCGGGATCCAGACCCAGCTGGCGGCGGGCGTATCGGCGCTGCAATGGGTCGTCGGCGCCTACGCGCTGACGTTCGCGGCCAGCATGCTGACCTTCGGCACGATCGGCGACCAGTACGGCCGCAAGAAGGTCATGGTGGTCGGCATCAGCGTCTTCATCGCCGGCGCGCTGATGACCGCCATCGCCGGGGCGGCCATGTCGGGAGCAGCGGCGCTGGCGATCGTGATCGCCGGGCGGGCCGTGATGGGCGTCGGCGCGGCCGCGAGCGAGCCGGGCACGCTGTCCATGCTGCGCCACATCTACCCGGAGTACACCAGCCGCAACTGGGCCCTCGGCGTCTGGTCGGCGGTGTCCGGTTCCGCGCTCGCGCTCGGCCCGGTCGTCGGCGGCGCGCTTGTCTACGCCTGGGGCTGGCCGTCGATCTTCTGGTTCAACGTGCTGTTCGGCCTGATCGCCCTGGTCGCCACGATCATCGTGATCCCGGAGAACTCCGATCCGACCTTCCAGCGGATCGACCTGGCGGGCGCGGCGTTCGGCGCGGTCACGCTGGCCGCGCTGATCTTCGCGGTCATCCACGCCGAGAGCGCGGGCTTCGGCTCCCCGGTCGTGATCACGCTGTTCTGCGTCAGCGCCCTGTTCGCGGTGCTGTTCGTGTGGCAGGAGAATCGCGCCCAGCATCCGCTGCTTGACCTGCAATTCGTGCATATTCCCCGGTTCGCGACGCCGAACATCGTCGCGTTCTGCGCCTATTTCGCGACGTTCGCGATCTTCTTCTTCACCGCGTTGTACCTGGAGGAGGTCACCGGCTACAACGGCGGCCAGATCGCCGAGGTCTTCCTGCCGATGACGGTGCTGATGATCTTGTCTTCCCTGCTGGCCGGACGGTGGACCACCGTGCTGGACATCCGCTGGTCGATCGTGGGCGGCTGCGCGGCGTTCGCCGCCGGGCTGCTGTGGACCAACGCGGTGATCAGCCCGCACCCGCCCTACCTGCCGCTCGCCGCGGCGCTGGCCCTCACCGGCATCGGCATCGGCGCCTGCGTGGTCCCGATTACCTCCTCGGTGCTCGCCGTGGTGCCGCCCGAGCGGTCCGGGATGGCCGCCTCGACCACGAACACCAGCCGTGAGGTCGGCGCCGTGATGGGCGTAGCGGTGCTCGGCGTCATCGTGATCGGCAAGCTGCAATCCTCCCTGATCGCCAGCCTGACCAGGCTCGGCCTGCCCAAGAGCATCCAGCCGATCGTGATCAACGGGGTGCTGACCGGCCGGGAGCCATCGGTCGGCGGCAGTTCCTCGCAGGCGCCGCCGGGTCAGGGCAAGCTCGTGACCGAGGTCATTCACGCGACCTATTCGGCCTTCCAGTCCGGCCTGCATGACGCGCTGTACGTGTCGGCCGGCCTGGTCGCGGCGGCGGGCGTGCTGACCGCGATCACGATCACGGTGGCCAGCGACCAGGCCCTGGGGCGGCGGACGGGAACTCCGGCCGCGTAGCCCGCCAGGGCCTGCCGCCGAGCCCGCCGCGGCCGGCCGCC
>JBPCKO010000221.1:0-4243 GCA_051004215.1 Streptosporangiaceae bacterium
GGTCTTCGGCGGGCATGGGGGCGGCCAGCCCACCGCGTTTCTGGGCCCCGTTGGTTGCGTGGGTAGGCTAGCCGACCGCGGTCGCGGGATCCGGCGGGGCGAAATGCCCGGTGAACCACTCGCGGGCCAGCCTGGTCACCGTCTGCAGCGCGCCCGGCTCCTCGAACAGGTGCGTCGCGCCCGGCACGATGGCCAGCCGGCTCTCGCACCGCAGCTGCTGCTGCGCCTGCTTGTTGAGGCCGAGTACGACCTCGTCCCGGCTGCCGACGATCAGCAGCGTGGGCGCGGGTACGTCGGCCAGCGCGGTATCGGCGAGATCGGGGCGGCCCCCCCGGCAGACGATGCCGTCGACGTGCGCGCCCGGTTCGGCCGCGGCCCACAACGCGGCCGCCGCGCCGGTGCTGGCGCCGAAGTAACCGATCGCCCGGTGCAACCCGTCCGGCTGGTCGCGCAGCCAGCCGCTGACGTCGGCCAGCCGGGCGGCGAGGGCCTGGATGTCGAACACGTTCGCGCGCTGGAGCTCCTCGTCCGCCGTGAGCAGGTCGAAGAGCAGGGTTCCGAGCCCGGAGTCGTTCAGCTTGGCGGCGACGAACCGGTTGCGCGGGCTGTGCCTGCTGCTACCGCTTCCGTGCACGAACACCACTACGCCAGTAGCTCCCCGCGGGATCGTCAGGTGGCCGGCCAGCGGGATCGTCCCGTCGGCGACCAGAATCTCGACCTGCTCGTCACGTTCCGGCGGACCAGAGGAAGGCGCAGGGCCGGCCGGGATGAAGTGGTGGCGCAGCTTGGCCCGGCGGCGTCCGGCCGGATGCTGCCCGGCCTGGTGCCTGGCCTGGTGGTGAGCGATTGCGTGGCCGGCGTCGGGCGAGTCCCCTGGCGGCTCGTCGCCGGACCGGTCCTGGCTGGCCGGATCGGATTCCGTGTCCGTTGCGTCGGCGTCACCGCCGCCGCCTGGCCGGGCCGGGCGGGCTGGGCTGGCTGGGCGGGCTGGGCTGGCTGGGCGGCCTGGGCGGCGCGGTCCGCCCGCGGTCACCTGCAGCGCCTCGAAGGCCCCGGCCAGCAGGTCGGACACCTCGCGGTCGGACACCGGCCGGAAATTGTCGTAGAAGCTCCCCACGGCCATGAAAAACGCGGGCGCGTGCCCGCATATGACCTGATCGCAGACCGCCTGCAGCGCGGCGAGTGACTCCGGCGCTCCGACGGGCACGGCCAGGACGACGCTCCTGGCCCCCATGTGCCTGGCCACCTGGCAGGCGGCGCTGGCTGTCGAGCCCGTCGCAATCCCGTCGTCGACGACGATCGCGGTCCGGCCCGCGACATCCATGTGCGGCCGGCCGTCCCTGAACCGGTGAGCCTGCTTGTCGAGGTCGGCTCGTTCGCGCTGTTCTACGGCGGCGATCTCCTGCGGCGTGATCGCGCCCCGGCGGATCACGTCCTCGTTGCTGACCCGGATGCCGCCCTCGCCGATCGCGCCCATGGCCAGCTCAGGCTGGTAGGGAACGCCCAGCTTGCGGACCACGATCACGTCCAGCGGCACCCCGAGCGACCTGGCCACCTCGAAGGCGACCGGAACCCCGCCGCGGGGCAGCCCGAGCACGACGGCATCGGTGCCCCGCAGATGCTCGAGCAACCTGGCCAGGTGCCGCCCGGCGTCGGTCCGGTCCATGAATCGCACCAGCTACCCCCTGGTGTTTCCGGCGGCGCGGACATGGCGTTGCCGTGGGCTCGCCGTTGTCGATCGATGACGTAAGCACGCAGCGGACGGGTGGTTCGTCAGCCCCACCCCACACATACCCAGGATGGGGGCGGGGATTACTTGCGGCGGGGGGGTGATCCGCGCGTGGTGGCGGGCGAGGTCGGCCGGCGGTACGCGGCCCGTCACGCCGCCCGGACAGAGACGCCGCCCATGACAGTGACGCCACCATGACAGAGACGACGCCATGACGGGGACGCCCCGTGACAGAGGAGCGCGAGCGCGCCTGAGGTTGCGACGGCCGGGCTTCCGGGCTCCCGCTTCCGTGCCTTGGCGGCCGAGCGGTATGAAACCCCGGTTTGATCACCTGAATGCGGTATCAAGCTCCAGTTTCATACCGCCGCGGTCCGGCGAGTCAGCGGTAGTTAACGAACTGCAGGGCGATGTCCAGTTCCTTGCCCTTGACCAGGCGCTGGACATCCTGGAGCTCGTCCTTCTTCTTGGATGAGACGCGGAGCTCGTCGCCCTGGATCTGCGCCCTGACGCCCTTGGGGCCCTCGTCCCTGATGATCTTGGAGATCTTCCTGGCGTCGTCCGCCGTGATGCCCTCCTTCAGGGAGCTGACCAGCCGGTACTCCTTGCCGGAGAGCTTCGGCTCGGCCGAGTCGAGCACCTTGAGCGACACCCCGCGCCTGACCAGCTTCTCCTTGAACACGTCGAGGACGGCATTCGCGCGTTCCTCGGTGTTCGCCTTGATCTCGACCGCCTTGTCGCCGGACCAGGAGATGGATGCCCCCACGCCGCGGAAGTCGAATCTGGTCCCGACTTCCTTGGCCGTCTGGTTCAGCGCGTTGTCGACTTCCTGATGATTGATCTTCGACACGATGTCGAAGGAAGAGTCTGCTGCCACGGCTCTAAGGTTAGACGCCTGGGTGCTGACGCACCGGCAGGGTTCCGCTATCCTTCAACGTGCCGTCCGTGACGGGCGGCCAAGGCAGGTTGCCCGAGTGGCCAAAGGGAGCGGTCTGTAAAACCGTCGGCTCAGCCTACGCAAGTTCGAACCTTGCACCTGCCACCACCAGCTAGAACAGCCCCTGGCCTGCGCGTATGCGGTCAGGGGCTGATCTCGTTCGGGGTCGGAACGTGCAGCCAGATGCCGCTGAAAGCGGCCGTATGCCGGTGGCCGTGGGATATACGCGGGATGGGCCCGGCCTCTATCTGCCGCTCGATGCGGCATCGTATCTTGGCCAAATGCAGGGGTTACAAGAGTCCTTCGGCTTCCGCCCTGGCACTGTCGGCGTCGGCTGTCCTGCCCAGTGAGGCGAGAATGTCTGCCCGGACTACCAGCGAGGATTTCAGTCGAGCACCGAAGACATGGGGGCGGGCGTCGGCGAGCTGGCGGCGGATCGTGACGGCCTGCTCGATGGCGGCGGATCGTGACGGCCTGCTCGATGGCGGCCAGGGCGTCCTCGCGGCGGCCCAGGTCAGCCAGGCAGCCGGACTGGTTGTTCAGCGACGTGGCGAGGCCGGGGAGGAAGGCGTCGGGGCGGGCGTCGGCGAGCTGGCGGCGGATCGTGACGGCCTGCTCGATGGCGGCCAGGGCGTCCTCGCGGCGGCCCAGGTCAGCCAGCCGGTTACTCAGTGAGGTGAGGATCCGGCTGCGCTGCTCGGCGGCGTCCGGGCTGGCGTCAGCGAGGTACTGGAAAGCGATGACCGCTGTACGGGCCAGCGCGACCGAGGTATCCGGGAGTGCGCGAGTGATGTTCTCGATAAGGCCGAGCGGCCAGTGCCCGCGGTCAAGGGCGTCGGCGATCTGGTCGCCGACGGACGGGTTGGTCTCGATCGCCACGGTCAGTGCGGGGATGGCGAGGTGACCGGGATCGGATGCCAGCACTACGGCGATGAGATTGCGGGCGGCCGGATCGGTCCGCGCGGCTCGGGCCAGGAGCGTGAGCGCGCGCCCGGCCCGCTCCTCGCTCAGCCCGCTCATCAGTGTCCTGGCCAGGGTCGTCTGATCGCAGAGCACGCTTGTCACTAGCTTCTCGGCGACCAGATCCGGGCGCAGTGACGCGATCCATTCGCCGGTGCCAGTGCTGGCTTGTTGCGCTGGGTACAGATCATGCAGCCACGGCGCGGCCCGCCCGCTTATCTCGGCGTCGGCTAGGTCAGGGATGGCCGTCAGCAGACGAGCGGCGGATGCTTCGTCGTCGGCCCCGACCAGGGTTCCGGCGGCCACGGCCCGGCGGGTGATGACCGGGCCCAGGGCTAGCTGGTAGCGGGCCTGGCTTTGCTGCCAGTACCGGGCTTCGTGTCGCAGCAGCCCGTCGATCACGTCACCAGGCCTGTTCCTCTCGGTGCTCCCGGTATCGCCGGACTGGTGATCCAGCACGGCTAGGGCGTGTTTCCTGGATCTTGAACTCGGACGGGTGTAGATCCGGTTGTCATGTTTACGCGTCATGATCTTGCCGATGAGCAGTGGGCTCGTCTGGAGCCGTTGATGCCGGCCGATCCGGGGCGTGGCGGCCGGCGGGCTGATCACCGGCGGACGGT
>JBPCKO010000222.1:0-7182 GCA_051004215.1 Streptosporangiaceae bacterium
ACAGCGCGATGCCGGCGGCCCCGGCGACTGCGATCCTCCCGTCCAGGCTCACCTCGCCGGCCGAGCCGTCGGCCAGCCGGGCCTCGCCGACCGGGGTCAGCGGCGACAGCATCGCGGCCAGCGCGACCGCGCCCGCCGCGCCGGCCAGGCCGATCACGGCCGCCCGGATCAGGCCGCGGGCGGCGAACTGGGCCCGCTGCAGGCCCAGCGCGGCGAGAGCCTGGTGGTCGGTCGCGTCGGTGACGAACTGCCGGGACGCCGCCTGCCCGACGACCGCGAGGCCGGCGACAGCGGCCAGCCCCGCGAGCGCCCACCAGCCGGCTACCTGCGGGCCGATCGAGCGCTGGACCGCGGCCGCGTCGGTGTCGAGGTCGTCCTGCCCGAGCGAGCCGAGCGGCCGCAGCTGGCTGTCGAATGCGGGAAGGTCGGCCGCCCCGTGCCTCAGCCGCACGTAATACGTACGGACCAGCAGGCGTCGGGCCCCGGCGCCCGGGTGCTGATCAGCGGGGCCGGGCCGATCGGGCTCGTCACCGCCCAGGCCGCGCGGGCGTTCGGCGCGGCCGAGGTGATCGTGTCCGAGCCCGACCAGGCCAGGCGGGCGGGCGCCGGCCGGTTCGGTGCCACGTCGGCGCTCGACCCGGCCGGCGGGCTGCCCGCCGACCTGGAGGCCGACGCCTTCATCGAGTGCTCGGGCGCGCCGGCCGCGGTGGCCGGCGGGATCGCCGCGGTCCGTCCGGCCGGGACGGTGGTGCTGGTCGGCATGGGCGCGGACCAGATTGCCCTGCCCCTGCCGCTGATCCAGCAGCGCGAGCTCACGCTGACCGGGACGTTCCGTTACGCGGGCACCTGGCCCGCCGCGATCCACCTGGCCGCCACCGGCCAGGCCGACCTGGACGGCCTGGTCTCGGCCAGATTCGATCTTGACCAAACCACCGGCGCGCTAACCGCCGGCGCGACCCCTGGCTTCCTTAAGGCGATGGTGACACCGTAGGTTGACCTGGCCGCGCGCCGCCGGGCCGGTCGCACTTCTACTACCTGGACGTGCCATACCAGGAGACCCTGCGGCGGCACGCGGACCGGCCGCAGGCGGCCGAGTTCGGCCCCGCCGAGATGGCGCGCTGCTACCGGGGGCGTGACCTGCTGCCGGGCGGGGCCGAGCAGGTCATACCCGCGACCTGGACGGTGGACGACACCGTCCGCCGGGTGATGGCCGACGCCGGCCTGGACGAGCCCGGCCCGAGGGTCAGGAGGCAGGACATGGCCGATCCGGTCAGCGCAGGACCGCTCCGGGAGGACACGCTGGCGTCCTGGTCCGGACGCGTGCCGGTACCCGGCTACGACCGGTCCAAGGTCACGGCCGGGATCGTCCATGTCGGCGTCGGCGGCTTTCACCGCGCGCACCAGGCCAGGTACGCCGACGCGCTGATGAACCAGGGCGAGTCGCTGGACTGGGGCATCTGCGGCGTCGGGGTGCTGCCCGCGGACCGGGCGATGAAGGACGCGCTGGCCGCCCAGGACGGCCTGTACACGCTGGTGCTCAAGCACAGCGACGGCACCTGGGAACCCAGGGTGATCGGCTCGATCGTGGCGTACCTGTTCGCGCCCGACGACCCCGATGCGGTCATCGAGAAGATGGCCGCCGCCACGACCAGGATCGTGTCGCTGACCGTGACCGAGGGCGGCTACAACATCAGCGATGCCACGGGGGAGTTCGACGCCGGCCACCCGGACGTCCGCCACGACACCACGCCGGGCGCCACTCCCCGGACCGCGTTCGGCTTCATCGCCGAGGCCCTGCGCCGGCGCCGGAGCCGGGGGCTGGCGCCCTTCACCGTGATGTCCTGCGACAACCTGCCGGGCAACGGCGACCTGACCAGGGCCGCGCTGACAGCGTTCGCCCGGCTGCGCGACCCCGGGCTGGCCAGCTGGATCGACGCCGTAGTGGCGTTCCCGAACGCGATGGTTGACCGGATCACGCCGGAGACCACCGACGCGGACCGGGCCGGGCTGCGTGCGCGGTTCGGCATCGAGGACCGCTGGCCGGTGGTCTGCGAGCCGTTCACCCAGTGGGTGCTGCAGGACGCGTTCACGGCCGGACGGCCGAGGTACGAGCAGGCCGGGGTTCAGCTGGTCGGCGATGTCGAGCCGTACGAGCTGATGAAGCTCCGGCTGCTGAACGCCAGCCACCAGGCCATGTGCTATTTCGGGTACCTCGCGGGCTACCGGCTGGTGCACGAGGCGGCCCGGGACGAGCTGTTCCGCCGGTTCCTGCGGGGTTACATGGCGGCCGAGGCGACCCCGACCCTCCCGCCGGTGCCCGGCGTCGACCTGGGGGACTACCAGCGCACGCTGATCGAGCGGTTCTCCAACCCGCAGATCCGCGACACCATCGCCCGGCTGTGCGCGCAGAGCTCGGACCGGATCCCCAAGTGGCTGCTGCCGGTGGTCCGCGACCAGCTCGCCACGGGCGGGGAGATCCGGCGCGCGGCCGCCGTCGTCGCGAGCTGGGCCCGGTATGCCGAGGGCGTGGACGAGCAGGGCGAGCCGATCCAGGTGGTGGATCGGATGGCTCCGGTGCTGACCGAATACGCCAGGCGCGAGCGCGGCGAGCCGAACGCGTTCATCTCGCAGCAGCAGCTGTTCGGCGACCTGGCTGCGGATGAGCGGTTCGTGGCGGCTTACCAGTCGGCGCTCGGCCTGCTGCGCGCCCGCGGCGCCCGGGCCACGCTGGAATCGCTGGCCTGAGCCGTTGGGCGGCCGCACGGCAAATGCTTTGCCGTTGGACCGGCTGGGGGCTGGGTCAGACGGCCAGGGGGCGGCCGGGGGGCCAGGCCGGCTCGTGGCCGAAGTGGGCGGTGAGGAGGGCATCGAAGTCGTCGGCGCGCAGCGGCCGGGAGAAGAAGAACCCCTGCCCGACCTGGCAGCCCAGGGCCCGGAGCTCGGCGACCTGGTCCGCGCTCTCCACCCCTTCGGCGACGGTGGAAATGCCGATCGCCGTCGCGAGGTCGATGACCGCTCGGACGATCGCCGAGTCGACCGCGCTGTCGGCCACGCCCTGGACGAACGCCCGGTCGACCTTGACCTCGTGCACGGGGAACTGCTTGAGGTAGGCCAGCGAGGAGTGCCCGGTGCCGAAGTCGTCGATGGCCAGGCGCACGCCAAGGCGGCTCAGCTTCTTCATGATCTCGCGGGCGCCGAGCAGGTCATCCATGACCATTGTCTCGGTGATCTCGAATTTGAGCAGCTCGGAGGGCAGGCAGGCTGCGTCCAGGGCGCTGGCGACCTCGGAGAGCAGGTCGCTTTGCGCGAACTGGCGAGGTGACAGGTTCACGCTGATCGGAATGTCCACGCTCAGGTTGTCCCTGATCGACCGCAGTTGCCCGCACACCTTCTCCAGCACGTACCGGCCCAGCGGCAGGATCAGGCCAGTCTCCTCGGCCATCGGGATGAACGCGGCCGGAGCGAGCAGGCCGCGCGCCGGGTGCCGCCACCTGACCAGCGCCTCGGCCCCGACCAGGCGGTGCTCGCCGAGGGAATAGAACGGCTGGTAGTGCACCTCGAGTTCGTCCCGCTCGAGTCCGTGGCGCAGGTCGGCCTCGATGCGCAGCCGCTCCGGCGACCGGGTTCCCATCGACACCTGGTCGAACAGCTTGCAGCAGCCGCCGCCCTTGGCCTTGGCCTCGTACATGGCCACGTCGGCGTCGCGGAGCATGTCGTCGGCGGTCTTGCCGGCATCGGTGAGGGCGACGCCGACCGAGACGCTCGCGACCATCTCGTAGCCGTCGGACAACGACAGCGGCTGGGCCACCGCCACGCACAGGCGCTGGGCGATCGCGAGCGCCTCGGCGGCTCCGGCCACGTCCTCCACCAGCACGACGAACTCGTCGCCGCCAAAGCGGGCCAGCAGGTCGCCCTCGCGGAGCAGGTTCCGCATCCGGGCCGCGATCGCGGCGAGGAACTCATCGCCGGTGACATGGCCGAGGCTGTCGTTCACGCTCTTGAAGCGGTCCACGTCGACGAAGACCAGCGCGCGCGGCTTGTGATCGCCGGCGGTTCGCTGCAGCGCCTGGTCGAGCCGCTCGACCAGGAGCCGGCGGTTCGCAAGTCCGGTGAGGCTGTCATAGCAGGCGTGGTAGTGCAGTTCATTCTCGAACGCCTTGCGCTCGGTGATGTCGCGGAACGCGATCACCGCGCCCGTGGGAACGCCGTCTTGCAGGACGGCGGAGACGGTAAAGGCGACCGGCACGTCGGTTCCCGACCGGCCAGCGAAACTGGCGTCGTCGACCCGGATCGTGCCGGCGCTGCGCATGGCCTCCTCCGCTGGCCCGAGCAGGAAGCCGGGCGCCGGGCCTGTGCTGCCGCCGTTCTGGCCGGCCGGCGGCAGCGCGATCAGGCCGGCGGCGGCCGGGTTGGCGAAGGTCAGCGTGCCGTCCGCGTCGATGGCGCAGACCCCTTCCCCCATGTTCAGCGTGATCGAGGAGAGGATCTCGCGCTCCCGCCGGACCTGCTGGAAGAGCTCGGCGTTGCGCAGGGCGCCGTCGCCGACCGCCGCGAGCGCTTGCAGCAGCCCCCGGTCGGTCTTGTCGAACGGCTCGTCCTTCCGGCGGCCCGACGCGACCAGCCACCGCTCCTGGCCGTCCACGGTCACCGGCACGGCCAGCTCGGCGGGCGCCGGCGGGGCGGCGGTCAGGGCGGCCTTGGGGCTGCGAAGGAGCCGCCTGACCGCGTCGGTGATGGTGTCGAGAACGGCCTGCTGGTGCAGCCCGCGGTTCGCTTCCAGCGCGGTCTCGTACAGCCCGCTGATCCTGGCCCGGTCATACAGCGCCGCGTAGCGCGCGCTGATCAGCCGGCGCTGCAGGATGATCGCCGGCACGGCGAGCGCAAGCGCCCACAGGTGAGCGCGGATGGCCAGGGCCACGATCATGCCGATCAGCGTGCCCGTCCCGGCCAGCAGCAGTTGCACGGGCAGGTCGCCGAGGAACTCCCGCCAGCCGGTGCCAAGCGAGATCAGGACGCCGTTGACGAGCAGGGCGTTCACCACGAAGTAGACGCCGGCTCCGAGCGCGACCGCGGCGACGTCGCCCGCGCTGACCCGCCCGGACGGGACGGCGGCCCCCCGGCTGGCCGCCAGGCCCAGCCCCGCCGCGATCAGGATCTGGCCGACGTTGAAGGCCGACTTGACCAGCGGCCGCCCGCGCGCCGCCTGAGCCAGGGTGCAGGCCAGGGCCAGGGTCGTCAGCACCACCAGCGGCCCGGTCAGCAGGGCCAGGATGACGAAGAAGCCCTCGTCCGTATGCAGCGTCTCGGACTCACCGCTCCGGTAGACCACAATCGGCCAGACCCAGCTGACCAGCAGCAGGGCCCCGATCACCCCGGCGACGAGCCACTGGCTCAGGCCGGCGGGCCAGGCCGCGGGTTGGTGCCACCAGGCGATGAACAAGGTCAGCACACCGCCGACGACCGACCCGGCGACGATAACCCGCGTAACCGGCGGCATATTAACTCCCCGCTCGCGAGCGGGCCGCTCAGTTCCACGAGGAGCCGTTCCAGACGCCGCCATCCCAGGCCGAGCCTGCCCAGGCCGAGCCCGCCCAGCCGTCGTTGTTCCAGGCTTTCCCGCTCCAGTCCTGGCCGTTCCAGGCCGCGCCGGCCCAGCCGTCGTTGTTCCAGGCCTTCCCGGTCCAGGCCCACCCGTTCCAGTCGCTGCCATCCCAGTCCCAGCCGCTCCACGACTGGCCGCCCGGCGGATCGGACAGGTTAAGGCCAGTCCACAGGCTCGCGTTCCACGTGCCGGCCGGGCCGCCAGGACTCAGCGGCACCGTGGCCCCTGGCGGCACCGGGACCAGGCCGGTCACCGACTGGGCGAAGTTCATCGGCCCGGACTGGGCCGCGGCCGCGGCATTGAGCGCCCCGTGACCGTCCGTGAACGGGTTGCCGACCGGGCCCGGGTTGGTGGTGCCGAGCAGGCGGGCCTTGATCTGATCCGGGGTCAGGCCGGGGTTGTCGGCGAGCACCAGGGCGGCCGCCCCGCTCACGATCGCCGCGCTGAACGACGTGCCGGAGCCGACGAAGTTCGCCTGGCCGACCCGGGCCGACGGGTAGCTGTCGTAGACGGTCGAGCCGGGCGCGGCCAGGCTGACCACCGAGCGGCCCGATGTCACCAGGTCCGGCTTGACCCAGCCGTCCGGCGAGGTCGGCCCGGCGCTGCTGAAGTTCGCCATCACGTCGTCGCTGGCCGACGGCGTCGCCCGGTCGTCGAGGGCACCCGCCGTGATCACCAGGGGGTCATCGCCGGGCGACAGGATGGTGCCGTTGAACGGCCCGGCGTTGCCGGCCGCGGCCACGACGGCGATGCCGGAATTCCACACCGCCTCGACCGCCTGGTCCAGCGGGTTGATCAGGGTGGACTCGCCGGCCTGGACGCCGAGCGAGATGTTCAGCACCTTGATGCCGTAGGCGCCCCGGTTGTCCGCCGCCCACTGCAAGCCGGAGATCAGCGTCGCCAGGTCGGTGCTGCCGGTCGCGCCCGCCACCTTGATCGAGACGAGGTTCGCGCCCGGTGCTTCCCCGCTGTACTGCCCGTTCGACGAGACGCCGTTCCCGGCGATCAGGCCGGCCACGAATGTGCCGTGCCCGTAGCTGTCCTGGAACGGGTTATTGCCGCCGGTCAGGTCCACTCCGCCGACCAGCCGGCCAGAAAAGTCCGGCCGGTTGTCGATGCCCGTGTCGAGCACCGCGACGGTGACGCCCTGGCCGGTGTCGCCGGCGGCGGCCAGCTGGGTGGCGCCGGTCTCGGCCAGGAACGCGTCGGACGGCGCGTGCGGGCCGTCTGACTCGGCGGCGGAGCCGATGCTGACCGACAGGTCAGGCGTTACCTGGACTCCCGGCAGGCCCGCCAGCGCCGGCTCGGTGATCGTGAGAATCGACGCGACCACCCCGTTGATGAGGTGGAACCTGGTCAGGACGCTGCCGCCGACGTCCAGCACCGCCTGGACGGGACTCAGAATGCCGTTCGTGGTGACGATGACCTCTTCTGTCCAGCTCGCGGACGCCTTCGGCGCCGTGACCGCGGACAGGCATCCGATCGCGCACACTAGTGCCGCGCCGGTGGCCAGAAGGCGGCCCGCCTTCGCGGTGCTGGCCCGGGGGGACGGCCCCCCGGAACCCCCCGCGGTGCTGGCC
>JBPCKO010000223.1:0-17566 GCA_051004215.1 Streptosporangiaceae bacterium
GCCCGGGGCCGTCCGGTCAGGCTGGCCCTCCGGGTGGCCGGCGTAGCCGCGGTCGCCTGGGTCGCGCTGGTCGCCGGGGCTCCGCCCGGAGCCGGGCCCGCGGTCGCCGCCGGGGCCGTGACCTGGCTGGTCCTCACCGCCCGGCACGACCTGGCGCCGTGATCGGCTCGCCGACCGGCGATCCGGTCAGCCTGGCTCAGGCCCGGTCGCGACCGGCCCGGAAGGATCGGCGCACCAGGCCGACCACGAGCCCGGGTACAGGGCGGCGGTCCAGCCGGCTAGCTCAAGGGCCAGGACTTCCTGGGCCGCGGTGACGCCGGACCCGCAGTAGGCACCCACGGCCGGCGGCCCGTCGAGGCCCCGCGCCCGCCCGCGCTCCGGCATCCCGAGGGCCGCGAACCGGCGGGCCAGTTCATGACCGGGCCGGAATTTCCCGTCCGCGCCGGTGTTGCCGGCCGCCGGCGCGCTCACCGCACCCGGGATATGCCCGGCCACCGGGTCGACCGGTTCGGTCTCGCCGCGGTAACGGGCGGCCGCCCGGGCGTCCAGCAGCACCCCGGCCCTGGCCAGCCTGGCCGCCCCGGCGTCGTCAAGAACGGCCATGCCGCCGCCGGGGCCGGCCGCGAAGTTCCCGGGCGGCGGGGAGACCGGGCCGGCCTGCACGGCCAGCCCCGCGGCGGTCCAGGCCAGGTAGCCGCCGTCCAGCACGGCGACCTGGTCGTGACCGAAGTACCGCAGCAGCCACCACAGCCGGGCCGCGACCGTGGCGTCGCCGTCGTCGTACACCGCCGCCAGCTGTCCGGCCCGCAGCCCGGCCCGGCTCATGGCAGCCGCGAAATCCGCCCCGGCAGGCAGCGGATGCCGTCCGCCGGCCCCGCTGCCCGGCGGCGCGGCCAGGTCGGCGTCCAGATCCACGTAGGCGGCGCCAGGCAGGTGACCGGCCAGGTAGCGCTCGCGGCCTGGCGGGCCGCCCAGCTGCCAGCGCACGTCAAGCAGGGCCACCGGAGCGCCCGGCTGAGCGAGCCTACGGGTCAGGCCGGCGGCCGAGATCAGCGGATTGTCATCGGGGCCGCGGCGGCCGTCGTCCCTGGTCACTGTGGGCAACCTCCGGATTGCTGTGCATAACCCGCCCGCGGCCGCCCGGGTTCCCCGCCCGGGCTGTGGACAAACACGAGGCCGGCCGCTCGCGTTAGTTCAGCGCGAGCGTGATGAAAGGAACGAGCTGGTCCGGCGCGGTCAGTGAGCCGTGCATCCCGGCCAGCGCCGACTCGCGCGGCTCGGCCCTGGTCGCGACTACCGCGCCAGCTCCGCACGGGGCGGCCAGCACGTCCCCGATCCGCCCGGTGACCCGCTCGTCGACCGGGCCGAACCAGCCGTCGGCGATAGCCTGGTCCCGCGGCCGGACCCAGAACCGGTCGCCGAGCGCTTCTGACCAGGCCGCCAGCACATCGCCAGCCGCGCCGGGATCGCAGTACACGTGCCGGGCCCTCGGCTCGCCGCCGAGCAGGGCCACGCCCGCCAGCAGCTCGGGCCGCGCGTCGACGTCGACCCGTTCGGCCTCCGGCACATCGGTCATGCCGTGGTCGGCCACGATATGCAGGACCGTGCCATGCGGCAGTGCTCCGGCGAGCTGTTCGGCCAATTTATCGACGTAAGCCAGCTGATACTGCCATGCGTCGGAGCCGCAGCCGAGCGCGTGCCCGGTCGCGTCCAGGTCGCCGTAATAGACGCTCACCAGCCCGCGGCGCCCGTCGTCCGTCCCGGCCAGGGCCGACGCGGCCCGCGAGACCAGCGCGCCTGGCGTGTCGGCGGGCAGGTACCGGGCGCCGCGCATGGCCGCCGCCGACAGGCCGGAGCCATCGTAGGCACCAGGCGCGACCCGGAAGCACGCGACGCCGGCGGCCGCCGCCCGCTCGAAGATCGTGCTGCCGGGCTGCCAGCGCAGCGGGTCGACCGCGGCATCCCAGCGCAGCGCGTTCAGCAGGGCACCGGCACCGGGGATCGCGACCTGATAGCCGAGCATGCCGTGCTGGCCGGGCGGCCTTCCGGTGCCGAGCGAGGTCAGGCTGGTCGCGGTGGTGGCCGGGAAGCCGGCCGTGACCACCGGCGCGCTCCTGGCCAGCTCGGACAGGAAGGGCGCGGCGGCCGGATGCGCGCTGAGCAGTTCCGAGCCCAGGCCGTCCACGACCAGCAGGCACACCCGCTCGGCCGGGGCCAGCCGGAGCGGGTTCGGTTCAGCGGCCACGCCGAGCGAGGCGATCAGCGAGGTCGCGACCGCGTCCAGGCAGGCCTCGCCATACCGGGGCAGGACCGGTTCGACCGCCTGCGCGGTCATGCGACCGTCGCGGACGACAGCGCGCTCGCGAACGCCAGCACCTGCTCCACGGCCTCCGTCCCGTCCGCGGCCGCGCTGATCCGCATGGTCACGTCGTCGGACGTCATCGCGCCGGTGTAGCCGTGGTCGGCCTCGCAGCTCTCGTCGCCGCAGTGGGCCGGCTCGAGCTCGAGATGACGCAGCGAGTTCCAGCCGATCGTCAGCACGATCTCGGACGGCATCGTGGCACCGCGCTGGTAGGTGGCCGGGTCCGGGATCACCCTGGTCACCGCCACGGTGGAGATCCGAGCGCAGCGGATGGCCTCGGTCGAGGTTTCGGCCTGCGGGCGGGAGTCCGGCACGTTCTCATCCGCCGGGTACTCGTCGGTGTGCGAATAAACCAGCCGGCTAGGCGTCAGCGCGAGCACCGTCATGTGCCGCCGGACCTCCAGGCCCGGGTCGAAGTGCGCGTCGTGGTGCACGAAGTAGGAGACGACCCGCTCCGAGCCGACCGCCGATGACACCGCGTCCGCGACGATGCCCGGGTAGTAGCCGCTCCGCTCGATGGCCGCCAGCATCCCGTCGGCCGAAGCTGTGGTACTCATCCTCACATCCTGCACCGTGCGGCGCGCGGCGCCGGCCAGGTGGTCAGAGATTGACGGCCCGGCCGGCCAACTCTGCGGCGGTCAGGTCCAGTGACCTGGCCGCCTGCGGCTCGGGCAATTCCAGCGCGCCGGCCCCGGCAGAAGGGCGGGGCTTGCGCGGGCGGCCCGCGCCTGACCCGCCGCCGCGGCCGCGGTAGACGAGCACCCCGTTCACCGGATCGGGGACCGCGTCCAGGGCCGCCTGCACGCCGGGCAGGGCGCGGAAGGCCGTCCATCGCTCCTCGTCAGCGAAGCAGACCTCGAAGACCACGCCGTGACGGTGCTCGCTCCACGCCCACTCAACCGCCCCGCTGGTGATCGCGGACTCGACCAGCCGCGAGCGGTAGGAATCCCGCCAGGTAAGGGCCGCCTGCACCTGGGAGTCGAAGACCTCGATCGACCACCACTCCGCCATACCAGCCAGGGTAGTCCCGGCGGCCCGCAATAGCCTTTCGCTGTGCGCGTAATTCGCGGTACCGCCCGGGCCCGCAGCCGCCTCTTACGGCAACGCCGGCGGGTCGGCCAGGGCGGCCCGGATCCGCTCGGCGTAGCCGGCCGCCTCGTCGTCGCTGTCGTACGTGTGCCGCGGCCAGAAGAAGCCGCGCAGGCCGTCGCCCCTGGTCCGCGGCACCACGTGCGCGTGCAGGTGCGGCACGCTCTGGCTGACGATGTTGTTCAGGCCGACGAAGGTGCCCTGGGCGCCGAGCGCGGCCGGGAGCACGACGCTGATCAGCCGGACCGAGCCGAAGAACGGCCCGGTCAGCGCGGCGGGCAGGTCGGCCAGGGTGACGACATGCCGCCGCGGTACCACCAGCACGTGGCCCTTGAACACGGGCCTGGCATCGAGGAAGGCCACCGTCGCGTCATCGGCCAGCACGACCTGAGCCGGGAGCTCGCCCGCCACGACGGCGCAGAACGTGCAGTCGGTCACGACGGCACACGGTAGCGTGTCCGCCGTGGCGGCGGACGGGCGATCTCATGTGCTGGCGATCGGCGGCCTGCGCGGCATCGACGACATCGGCCGCGACGAGGACGGCGCGCCGCTGCTGCTGGCGTACGCCGTCCGGCTGACCGGGCGGCCGGATCCGCGGATCTGCCTGCTCAATACCGCGCACGGTGACGACCAGGCCGGCTACCTGCGCGGATACCAGCTCTTCGGGCCGGTGCGGGGCCGGATCACGCACCTGCAGCTGTTTCCGATGCCGAACACGTCCGACCCGGAGGACCTGCTGCTCTCGCAGGACCTGATCTTCGTCGGCGGCGGCAGCGTCGCGAACATGCTGGCCGTCTGGCGGGTGCACGGCCTGGACCGGGTCATGGGCCAGGCCTGGCAGGCCGGGATCGTGCTGTCCGGGGTGAGCGCCGGAGCCATCTGCTGGTTCAGCGCCGGCACGACGGACTCGTTCGGCGCCGAGCTGCGGCCGTTCACCGGCGGGCTCGGGCTGCTGACGCCGAGCTACTGCCCGCATTACGACTCCGAGCCGCGCCGCCGGCCGCTGTACCAGTCCCTGGTGGCGCAGGGCGAACTGCCCGCCGGCCTTGCCTGTGACGACGGGGCAGCGGCGCACTACGCCGACGACGGACTCGACGCGGTGGTGACCGACCGGCCCGCCGCGCGCGGCTACCTGGTTGAGCCGGCCCCGGGCGGCCTGGCCACCGAAACCGCGCTCACCGGCCGATTCCTCGGCGAGTTCTGAACCGCCGTTCCCCGGGCAATGGCGCCGGTGCCGACCTGGCCGGTTCTTATCCGCGCGATCGGGGGCGCACCGGCCAGATGGCGCGGTAGCATCGCCTGACACTCAGCAATCGGAGATTGACGTATGCTGCCTGTTCATAACTTTTCCTATGGTCTGCTGACGCCTGCCCTGGGCTACCTGATGTCGTTCCTGGGCGCCTTTCTTGGCCTGCGCTGCACCAGCCGGTCCCGGGCCACTCACGGCGCCGCCCGGGTTCGCTGGCTGCTGCTGGCGGCGGTCTCGATCGGGATCACCGGCATCTGGGTGATGCACTTCATCGCGATGCTCGGGTTCTCCGTTCCCGGCGAGACGATCACCTACAACGTGCCGGTCACCTTGCTCAGCATGCTGCTGGCGGTCGTATTCGTGTTCGTCGGCCTGCTTATCTCCGGTCTCGGCGAGCCGACCGTCCGCTCGCTGCTGATGGGCGGCGTGATCACCGGTCTGGGGGTCGCCGCGATGCACTACACCGGCATGGCGGCGATGCGGATGCCGGCCGGCATGAGCTACAACCCGGAGGTCTTCGGGCTGTCCGTGCTGATCGCGATCGGGGCGGCGACCGCCGCGCTGTGGGCTGCGCTGCGGCTCGGCGGCTTCTGGTCGGCCCTGGGTGCGGCCGCGATCATGGGCGTCGCCGTGAGCGGCATGCACTACACCGGGATGGCGGCCATGCACGTGTGGGCGCCGCACGGCACGATGCCGATGGGCGGGGCCAGCGCGACATCGTTCCTGCTGCCGCTGATCGTCGGGGTGTCGATCACGACGTTCGTGCTGACCGCGACGATCGCGCTGTCGCCGACCGCGGCCGAGCTCTCCGAGGAAGCCGAGCTCATGCGCAAGATCGACAGCTACCGGGCCGGCACCGCAGTGAATGGCACCGCACCGAACGGCACCGCACCGAACGGCACCGCGGTAAACGGGACCGCGGAGCACGGCGCGCCGGCCAACGGCGCTCAGCCGGGCGGCAACCCGAACTTCTCCCGGTCCACCCTGCCACAATAAACGGATGAGCGAAGGTCAGGTCGGGTCCGGTTCGCCGGGCCCGGGCGGCTGGCTGCTGCTCGTCTACCGGGTGCCATCCGAGCCCACCAGGCTGCGCGCGGCCGTCTGGCGGCGGCTGAAGAGCCTCGGCGCGATCTACCTGCAGAACTCCGCCGCCGCCCTCCCGGCCAGCGTGGAAGCCGAGCGCGCGCTCCGCAAGCTGCGCAGCGAGATCCACGACATGTCGGGTACCGCGGTGCTGCTGTCATGCTCGGTTCTGGCCGGGGAGCAGGGCGTGCTCTCGGCGTTCCAGGCGGCCAGGGACGACGAGTACGAGGAGATCGTGGACAAATGCGAGGACTTCCTCGGTCAGATCCGCAAGGAGTACGAGGCCAGCCACTTCACCTACGCCGAACTCGAGGAGAACGAGGTCGACCTGGTGAAGCTGCGTAACTGGCTGGCCAAGGTGCGCGACCGCGACGTCTTCGGGGCGGCCGGGCGGCCCGCCGCCGAGCAGGGCCTGGCCACCTGCGAGGAGGTCCTCGAGGAGTACGCCGCCCGGGTCTACGCGGAAGAGGCGGAAAGCCGGTAGGCCGGCCCGGCCGCTAGCTCTTGCGCACCGCCCGCCACAGGCTGAGCGGCAGCAGCGCGACCAGCACCGCGGGGATCAGCCACCAGACCGCGGCCGAGACGGCGTGCGCGAGCAGGTAGGTCAGCGCCAGCGCCACCACGACGCCGACCGCGACCCACCAGTCGTCGCCGATCACGAAGTCGTACAGGAAGGCGCCGAACGCCCGGACCCTGGTCATCTCAGGCCGCCTCCGCCGCCGCCGGAGCGGCCTGACCGGTGTCCGCGGGTACCCGCTTCATCGCCGCGACCAGCGCGAGCGCGAACAGGGCGATGGCGGGAACGATCACCAGCAGCGCCGCGTCAGAACCCGGCCAGCTGGCCCCGGCCCCCTCGGCCCCCCAGAAGGTGCCGAAGGAGGTGAGCAAGATGCCGACCACGAACTTCATCGTGTTCTCCGGCACCCGGGCCAGCGGAGCCTTGATGGCCAGCCCGGCCAGCGCGATGACCAGCACGGCGGAGACCGCCGCGATGGCGGCTAGCGGGATATTGTGCGCGTTGCTGCCGAAGGTCAGCGCGATGAACACCACCTCGAGCCCTTCGAGCAGGACGCCCTTGAACGACAGGGTAAAGCCGTAGAGGTCGGGCACCAGCCCGGTCCCGGCTTTCGGCTGCGACTGCGCCGCGCTGATCTGCTTCGCGTAGATGGCGGCCTCGTCGTGCAGTGCCTTGTGCCCGCTGGCCCGCAAGATCGCCTTGCGCAGCCACTGCAGGCCGAAGACGAGCAGCAGCGCGCCGACGAACAGCCGGAGCGCCTGCAGCGGCAGCGCGCTGACGGCCGGCCCGAGGGCGGCGGTGATGACGGCCAGGACCACCAGCGCCGCCACCATGCCGGTCGTGGCCGAGCGCCAGTCCCTGGCCGTTCCGGCGGCGAGCACGATGGTGGTCGCCTCGACCGCCTCGACCGCGCAGGCCAGGAAGACCGCGATGAACAGTGCGCCCGCGCCCATGCTGCCTCCTTCGCCGGCGATGCCTCAGTCTAGGCGATGCGAGTCTAACGACTGTCAGACTCTGCTCATGACGACGGTTACATTTACTGGCTGCCGGGGGCCGCCATCTGGTCACAGTTGCCAGGAGCGCCTAGCATTCCGCTCGTGGCCATGCTTTTCGGACTGACCAAGAGGGTGCTCGTCGGCCGCCCGATGCAAAGTGAGCACTTGGGCCATACGTTGCTGCCGAAGAAGATCGCGCTGCCGGTCTTCGCCAGCGACGCGCTTTCCTCGGTGGCCTACGCCACCCAGGAGATCCTGCTCGTGCTCTCGCTCGGCGGGATCGCGCTGCTGCACTACGCGCCCTGGATCGCCGCCGCCGTCGGGCTGCTGATGCTCGTCGTGGTCGCGTCGTACCGGCAGAACGTGCACGCCTACCCCTCAGGCGGCGGCGACTACGAGGTCGCGACCACCAATCTCGGGCCCAAGGTCGGCCTGACCGTGGCCAGCGCGCTGATGGTGGACTACACGCTGACCGTGGCGGTCTCGGTGTCGGCCGGGGTGGCCAACCTGGCCTCCGCCTTCACCGGGCTGAACAGCTACGTCGCCATCCTCTCGGTCGCCATCGTGGCCGCCATCGCGGTGCTGAACCTGCGCGGCGTGCGCGAGTCGGGCGTCGCGTTCGCCATCCCGACCTACGTCTTCATCGGCGTGGTCACCCTGCTGATCATCTGGGGCCTGACCAAGGTCGCGCTCGGGCATCCGCCGGTCGCCGCGAGCGCGCACCTGCGGGTCCCCCCGGTCGCCACCTACGGCGGTCTCGGGCTCGCGTTCTTGCTGCTGAAGTCGTTCTCCTCCGGCTGCACGGCGCTGACCGGGGTCGAGGCGATCAGCAACGGCGTGCCGGCGTTCCGGCCGCCGAAGAGCAAGAATGCGGCCACCACGCTGGCCCTGCTCGGCATCATCGCCGTCTCGATGTTCGCCGGGGTCACCGCGCTGGCCCTGATCAGCCACGTCCACCTGCTTCCGGACGGGATCCAGCGGACCGTGATCGCCCAGGTCGGCCAGGCCGTCTTCGGCGGCAGCTCGCCCTTGTTCTACGTGCTCCAGGTCGTCACCGCGCTGATCCTGGTGCTGGCGGCCAACACCGCGTTCAACGGGTTCCCCGTGCTGGCCTCGATCCTGGCCAGGGACGGTTACCTGCCCAGGCAGCTGCGCAACCGCGGCGACCGGCTCGCGTTCAGCAACGGCATCCTGCTGCTGTCCGGGTTCGCGATCTTGCTGATCGTGGTGTTCAATGCGTCACCGACCCGGCTGATCCAGCTGTACATCATCGGGGTGTTCGTCTCGTTCGTGTGCAGCCAGACCGGCATGATCCGGCACTGGAACCGGCACCTGAAGGTGACCACCGACCCCCGGGTCCGGCGGCACATGAAGCGCACCCGGGTGATCAACACGATCGGCGCCTGCTTCACCGCGGTCGTGCTGTGCATCGTCCTGGTGTCCAAGTTCGTGAGCGGCGCCTGGATCGTGGTGGTCGCGATGCCCGCCATCTGGCTGACCATGCGGGCGATCAGCCGGCACTACCAGAACGTCGCCCTCGAGCTCGTGCCGCCGGCCGACAAGCCGGTCACGCTGCCGTCCAGCAACCGGGCGATCGTGCTGGTCTCCAAGCTGCACCTGCCGACCCTGCGGGCGCTCGCCTACGCCAGGGCGACCCAGCCCAGCCAGCTCGAGGCGGTCACGGTGGGCGTGGACGAGGCCGAAACCGCGCGGCTGCGCGAGGAATGGGACAAGGCCGGAATCCCGGTGCCGCTGACCGTGGTCGCCTCGCCGTACCGCGACATCACCAAGCCGGTGCTGGCCTACGTATCGCGGCTGCGCCGGGAAAGCCCGCGCGACGTGGTCACCGTGTTCATTCCCGAGTACGTGCTCGGCCACTGGTGGGAGCAGCTGCTGCACAACCAGAGCGCGCTGCGGCTGAAGGCCAGGCTGCTGGCCCAGCCCGGGGTGATCGTGGCCAGCGTGCCGTACCAGCTCAAGTCGGCGGCCAAGACCATGCCGCCGCTCGCCCACCCCGGCGGGCACCACGGGCATCCGGACGGGCACCAGGCTCATCCGGGCGCGACTCCGGCCAGCCCCGCTCCGGCCAGCCCCGCTCCGGCCGGCCAGGCTCCGGCCGTCATCAGCCAGGCCGCCTCCCCCGGGCCCGAGCACGAGCATGGCCTGGCCCGGTTGCGCCATCACATCGCCGCCGCGCACGAGCAGTACCAGGCAGAAGAGCTGCAGGCCCGGGTGGCGGGCTCGTCGGCGACGCCGATCGCCGACGCCTCCGACCGGGAGCAGGCCGTCGTCGCGGGCACCCTGCGCGCGGTCACCGTGCGGCCCCGCGGCAGCAGCCCGGCGCTGCAAGCCGACCTGTGGGACGGGTCGGGCAGCATCACGCTGGTATGGCTTGGCCGCCGCGAGATCCCCGGCATCGAGCCAGGGCGGCACCTGGAGGTGCGCGGCCGGATCTCCCAGCACCGCGGCACCAAGACGATCTTCAACCCGGTCTACGAGCTGCGCCCGCCGGGCGGCGACACCTCAGATCCGGCGCCGGTGAAACGGTAGCCCATGCCGGGCTCGGTGCGCAGGTAGCGCGGCCGGCCAGGGTCGGCCTCGAGCTTGCGGCGCAGGTGCGCCATGTAGACCCGGAGGTAGTTGCCTTCGGTGCCGTATTCAGGACCCCACACCTCCTGCAGCAGCTGGCGCTGGGTGACTAGCCGCTCGCGATGACGCACCAGCACCTCGAGCAGCTGCCACTCGGTCGGGGTCAGCCGGACGTCGGCGCCGGCCCGCCTGACCCGCTTGGCCGCGAGGTCCACCCTCAGCTCCCCGGCCGTGATCACCGGCTCGTCCGGCGCGGGGGCGGCGCGCCGGGCCGCCGCGCGCAGCCTGGCCAGCAGCTCGCCCATGCCGAACGGCTTGGTGACGTAGTCGTCCGCGCCGGCGTCCAGCGCGGCGATCTTGGCCGGCTCCTGGCCCCAGGCCGACAGCACGATGATCGGGACCGAGGACCAGCCGCGCACCCCGGCGATCACGTCGGTGCCGTCCATGTCGGGCAGGCCGAGGTCGAGGATGAGCACGTCGGGGCGGTCCCTGGCCATCGCCGCGAGCCCGGAGGCGCCGTCGGCCGCGGTGCTCACCTCGTACTTGTGCGCGGTCAGGTTGATCCGCAGCGCCCGCAGGATCGGCTCCTCGTCGTCGATGACCAGGACGCGGGTCACGAATCGGCGGCCAGGGTGGTGCTCGCGCCCGCCGCGACCGGCAGGCGCACCCGCATGGTCAGGCCGCCGCCCGGGGTGTCCAGGGCGGTGACCGATCCGCCCATCGCGGACAGGAACCCGCGCGCGACCGCGAGCCCCAGCCCTACGCCGGTGCCGCCGCCGCGGTCGTCCAGCCGCTCGAACGGCTCGAACATGAGCGACTTCTGGCCGTCCGCGACGCCGGGCCCGAAATCAATCACGTCCAGGAACACCATGCCGTCCTCTGGCCGCGCGACCATGAGCGGCGGCCGCCCGGCCGGCGAATGCGCGATCGCATTGGCGAACAGGTTCGCCAGCACCCGCTCCAGCAGGCCGGGATCGGTGCGCACCAGGGGCAGGTCGTCGGGGACGATCAGGCGGACCCGGCCGCCGGCCTCGGCCTCGTGACTGGCCAGCGGGGCCAGCTCGTCGACCGAGGCCGGCCGCAGGAACGGCTGCAGCGACCCGGTCGCCAGCCTGCTCATGTCGAGCAGGTTGCCGATCAGCTCGTTGAGCCGGTCGGCGGACTCTTCGGTGGTCGCCAGCAGCGCCGCCTCGTCCTGCTCGGACAGCTCGACCCCGGTCTGGCGCAGCGTGCTGATGCTGGCCTTGATCGAGGCCAGCGGCGTGCGCAGGTCGTGGCTGACCGCGGCCAGCAGCGCGGTCCGCATCCGGTTGCCCTCGGCCAGCGCCTCGGCCTGGGCCGCCTGAGTGCGCAACCGGTCCCGGTCCAGGGCCGCCGCGGCCTGGGCCGCGAAGCCGTCCAGCAGCGGCGGCCGCACCGGCTCGCGCTGCCCGGCGATGGTCAGGATGAGGTCGTCCCCGGCCCGGACCCGGACCGTCCCGCTGCCGTCCTGGCCGGCGTCGCGGGGGGTTCCGGGGGGTCGTCCCCCCGGGCCAGCGTCGCGGGGGGTTCCGGGGGGTCGTCCCCCCGGGCCAGCGTCGCGGGGGGTTCCGGGGGGTCGTCCCCCCGGGCCAGCAGAGTCGGCCGAGGCGATCCGCACCCATGCCCCGCCTGCCCGCTCGGACAGCTCGGCCCGGCCGCCCTTGGTCGCCACCAGGTGGGCCAGGATCGCGGCTGGGGTGTCCTTGCCGCCTAGCACGGTCTGGGCTAGCGCGAGCAGCGCGGCGGCGTCCTCCCGGCTGCGGGCGGCCTGCACGGCCCGCCGCGCCGCCAGGTGCACCACGCTGCTCACCGACACCGCCACGGTGACGAACAGCAGGAGGGCGAGCATGTTCTGGGGGTCGGCGATCGTGAACGTGTGCACCGGCGGCGTGAAGAACCAGTTCAGCAGCATGCTCGCGGTGACCGCGGCGGCAACTGCGGGCCAGAAGCCGCCGGTCACCGCGACCGCGACCACGCAGGTCAGGTAGATCAGCAGGTCATCGGACAAGCTCAGCCAGCCCTGAGCGGGCACCAGTACCGCGGTCAGCACCGGCAGCACGGCTACCAGCGCCACCCCGGCCAGCTTGCGCCGCCGGTCGAGCCCGCCGGACTCGCGCGGCGGCCAGAGCCGGCCGCGGATGGCGGAACCGGAGAAGTTCACATCTTCCAGTGTGTACGACGCGGCAAGCTTGCGCAGCAGGGCGCCGGCCGCCATCGCGGTCAGCCCGGCGCCGGTCAGCACCAGGGCGGCCAGGGCTCCGGACCGCCAGGTCACGTGCAGCTGCGCGTAGGGCGGCCGGGAGAACCCGGCCACCGACAGCCAGCCCGCCCCGACCAGGAACAGCGTCGCCCCTGGCTCGGCGATCAGGCCGGCCGAGCCGACCACGACCGCGGCGAGCAGCAGCACCCACCGGCCGGACACCAGGCCGTGACTGGCCGCCGCGGCCGCGCCGATCATCAGCAGCGCGGTGCACCCGGCCGGGATCGCGTACGGCGCGGCGACGCCCTTGCGGCGGGGCCCGCGGCCGGCGGCTTGCGGGCCGGGTTCCGGCGGGGCGGTTGTCAGCTGAGGCAGGTCGTGGCGGCGCACCTGTTCAGTTCACCCCGGCCGAGGCGCCCCGCCGCCGATCTTCACGCGGCCTTAACGCCGCCCGCGGCGGAATTGACACGCCCTTAACGGCGCAGGCGGCCGATCAGCACGGTCGCGCCGAGATCCTGATCGGCGTCGACCGACGGGTCAAGGCCCGCCTCGGCCAGCGCCGCCGCGGCCCGTGCGGCCTGGCCGGACGCCGCCTCGATCAGCAGGTGCCCGCCGGGCCGCAGCCAGCCGGGCGCCCCCGCGGCGGCCCGGCGCAGCAGGTCGAGCCCGTCCCGGCCGCCGTCCAGCGCGAGCAGCGGCTCGTAATCCCTGGCCTCGGGGGGCATGAACGCGACCGCTTCGGTCGGCACGTACGGCACGTTCGCGGCGATGACCGTGACCTGCCCCCGTAGCCGGGCAGGCAGTGGCTCGTACAGGTCGCCGGCGTAGACGTGGCCGCCGGCCGCGGCCAGGTTCCGCCTGGCGTAGCGCACGGCGTCCGGAGACAGATCGCAGGCGTGCAGCTCGAGGCCGGGCACCCGCGCCGCGACGGCCAGGCCGACCGCCCCTGACCCGCAGGCCAGGTCGATCACGATCGCGCCAGGCCCGGCCAGCTCGGCGGCCCGCCGCACCAGCAGCTCGCTGCGCCGGCGCGGCACGAAAACGCCGGCCCCGACCTCGATCCGCAGGCCGCAGAACTCCGCCCAGCCGATCACGTGCTCCAGCGGCAGCCCGGCGGCTCGCCGTTCTACCATGGCCCGCAGGGCCGCGGCCGACGGGGCCGCCCTGGTGAGGAGTTCTGCCTCGTCCTCCGCGAAAACGCAGCCGGCCGCACGAAGCCTGGCGGCAATGCCGGCCACGTCGGCCTGGCCAGCCTCGTGATCATCCTGCGCCGCGGGCACGGGTCAACCATACGGGCTGCTGTCCGGCGGCCCGGCAACAGCGGCGCACGCAGGCACTAGGCTCAGAGCCGTGACAGCAACCCTTCGGACTACTGAGTCAGCGGCGCCCGAGGTGAGCGCCGACGCCATCGTCATCGCCATCCGCGCGGGCGCGGACGGCCCCGAGCTGGCAGCCGGCGCGGAGGCCGCCGACGCGGCGATGGGCGGGAACCTCGCGGCGACCCTCGCCGCACTTGGCGCCACCGGGCGGGCCGAGGAGGTCACCAGGACGGTGTCCGGCGGTGCCCTCGCGGCACCGCTGATCGCGGCGGTCGGCATCGGCACGGCGGCGGATTCCTGCCCCGGCGACGCCGACGCCGAGGTGCTCCGGCGGGCGGCCGGGGCGGCGGTGCGCTCACTGGCGTCCGCGAAGGTAGCCACGATCGCGCTCGCGCTGCCGGCGGCCGATCCGGCCAGCGCGGAAGCGGCGGCGCTGGGCGCCCTGCTGGGCAGCTATTACTTCGGCCGCTATCGCAGCAACGGCCACGCGGCGGCCGAGCTGGTGCTGATCGGCCAGGGCGACCACCTCGCCGCCGCAGCCCAGCGGGCCCAGGTCCTCGGGGACGCGGTCAGCCTGGTCAGGGACCTGGTCAACACCAGCCCCTCGCACCTGTATCCGGAGACTTTCGCCGCCCAGGCGGCCCAGATCGCCGAGCGGTCCGGGCTCGACATCGAGGTCCTGGACGAGACCGCGCTGGTCAGCGGGCGCTATGGCGGCATCAGCGGGGTCGGGCAGGGATCGGTGCACCCGCCGCGGCTGGTCCGGCTGGCTTACACCCATCCCGGGGCGACCAGGACGCTCGTCCTGGCCGGCAAGGGCATCACGTTCGACTCAGGCGGGCTGTCGCTCAAGCCGCCCAAGGCGATGGAGGCGATGAAGTCCGACATGGGCGGAGCCGCCGCCGTGCTGGCCTCGCTGCAGGCGATCGCGGCGCTGCGGCCGGCCGTGAACGTGATCGGCTACCTGCCGCTGGCCGAGAACATGCCGGGCGCGGGCGCCCAGCGACCCTCCGACGTGATCACCATCTTCGGCGGGACCACCGTGGAGGTGCTCAACACCGACGCCGAGGGCCGCCTGGTGCTGGCCGACGCCCTGGTCAGGTCGGCCGACGACGCCCCCGACGTCCTTGTCGACATAGCGACATTGACCGGCGCTCAGGTGGTCGCGCTCGGTACCCGGGTGTCGGCGGTGATGGCCAATGACGATGCGCTGCGGGACGGCGTGGTCGACGCGGCCGGCCGGGCCGGCGAGGCGATGTGGCCGATGCCGCTGCCCGAAGAACTGCGCAAGGGACTCGACTCCAAGGTCGCCGACCTCGCGAACGTGGCCGCCGAGCGGGACGGCGGGATGCTGACCGCCGGCCTGTTCCTGCGGGAATTCGTACCGGACGGCGTTCGTTGGGCCCATCTGGACATAGCCGGACCTTCGTTCCACGAGGGCGAGCCGTACGGCTACACCCCCAAGGGCGGAACCGGCGTCGCGGTTCGTACTCTGGTCCAGGTTGCTCAGGACGTGGCGGACGGACGGCTCTAGGTGACCACGGGGAGCGGCACCGGGCCGACGGCGGCTGAGGTGACAAGGAGCAAATGGTGAGCCAGACCGACGACAGTGCCAGCAACGACAATGGCAGCTACGACATCGTCATTCTGGGCGGTGGCAGCGGAGGTTACGCCTGCGCGCTGCGCGCGGCCGAGCTGGGCCAGCGCGTCGTGCTGATCGAGAAGGACAAAGTCGGCGGCACCTGCCTGCACCGCGGCTGCATCCCGACCAAGGCGCTGCTGCACGCGGCCGAGGTCGCCGACCACGCCAAGGACGCGGCCGGGGTCGGCGTGCGGGCCAGCTTCGACGGCATCGACATGCCCGCGGTCAACAGCTACAAGGACAAGGTCGTCGACCGGCTCTGGAAGGGCCTGCAAGGCACACTGGCCAGCCGCAAGGTCGAGGTGGTCTACGGTGACGGCCGGCTGATCTCGCCGACCGCCGTCGCCGTCGGCGAGACCGTCTACACCGGCGCCCATGTCGTGCTCGCGACCGGCTCGGAACCGCGCTCGCTGCCCGGCCTGCCGATTGACGGGGAACGGGTGATCACCAGCGACCAGGCGCTGACCCTGGACCGGGTCCCCGCGTCGGCGGTCATCCTCGGCGGCGGGGTGATCGGAGTGGAGTTCGCGAGCGTCTGGCGGTCCTTCGGCGCCGAGGTGACCATCGTCGAGATGCTGCCGCACCTGCTGCCGCCGGAGGAGGAGTCCAGCTCCAAGCTGCTCGAGCGGGCGTTCCGCAAGCGGGGGATCAAGTACCACCTGGGCACCAGGTTCAGCGGGGTCAAGGACACCGACGGCGGTGTCAGCGTGAGCCTGGAGGGCGGCACCACGATCGAGGCCGAGCTGCTGCTGGTCGCGGTCGGCCGCGGCCCGGTCTCGGCCGGGCTCGGCTACGAGGAGGCCGGGGTCGCCACGGACCGCGGTTTCGTGCTGGTCGACGAGTACTGGCAGACCAGTGTGCCGACGATCTCGGCGGTCGGCGATCTGACGCCAGGCCTGCAGCTCGCGCACGTCGGGTTCGCCGAGGGCATCGGGGTGGCCGAGCGGGTGGCCGGCCTGGCGGTCACGCCGATCGATTATGACGGGGTGCCCAGGGTAACCTACTCCGAGCCGGAGGTCGCGTCCGTGGGCATCACCTCCGCGACCGCGGCCGAGCGCGGGATCGAGACCACCGAGGTGACCTACAACCTGGGCGGCAACGGCAAGAGCGTGATCCTGCAGACCCAGGGCGCGGCCAAGGTGATCGCGACCGCGGGCGGCGGCCCGGTGCTCGGCGTCCACCTGGTCGGCGCCCGGGTCGGCGAGCTGATCGCCGAAGGCCAGCTGATCTACAACTGGGAGGCCCTGCCGGCCGAGGTCGCGCAGCTCATCCACCCGCACCCGACCCAGTCGGAGGCCATCGGCGAGGCGCACCTGGCGCTGGCCGGGAAGCCCTTGCACTTCCATTCCTGATGCCCCATCGGGAATGGCCGGAATCCGAGCGGAACTGAGCGAAGGAGTCAGCCAAAGCCATGTCGGTCTCCGTATCCATGCCGCAGCTCGGCGAGAGCGTCACCGAAGGCACTGTGACCCGCTGGCTCAAGCACGAGGGCGAGCACGTCTCGGCGGACGAGCCGTTGCTTGAGGTGTCCACCGACAAGGTGGACACCGAGATCCCCTCCCCCGTGTCCGGGGTCCTGCGCGGGATCACCGTGGCCGAGGACGAGACCGTTGCGGTCGGCGCCGAACTCGCGGTCATCGACGAGGACGGCGCGGCCGGAGGCGGCCAGGACGCCGGAGCGAGCGCAGGCGGCGGCCAGGACGACCAGGCGTCCGGGCCACCCGAAGAGGCCGCAGCCGCGGAGTCGCAGGCTCAGCCGCAGTCGCAGGCTCAGCAAGCCGAGCCGTCGTCGGCCCAGCCCTCGCAAGAACAGCCGTCGCAAGGACAGCCCTCGCAAGGACAGCCCTCGCAGGGACAGCCGTATCAGCAGGATCAGGGCTACCAGCAGCAGTATCAGCAGCAGCCGTATCAGGAGCAGCAGCCGTATCAGGAGCAGCAGCCGTACCAGCAGGAGCAGTACCAGGCCCCAGCTCAGGCTCAGCCCGCCCAGGCTCAGCCCGCCCAGGCTCAGCCCGCCCAGGCTGAGCGGGCCCAGCCGCGGCCCTATGAGCAGCCTGCCGCCGGGTACCAGCCCGCGACCGGCTATGAGGGCCCGCCGTCCTATGCGGGCCAGGGCCAGCAGGGCGGCGGCGAGCCGTACGCGCAGCCGGGCAGCTATCAGGTGCCGGCGCCCACCGGCGCCCCGCAGGCCCCCTACCCGGCCGCGGACTACCAGCCTGCCGACGCCGCCCCCGCGGCACCCGCAGCCAGCACCGGCCAGGCCCCGGCCGATGGTGCAGAAAGCCCGTACGTCACCCCGCTGGTACGCAAGCTGGCCGTCGAGCACGGCATCGATCTGGCCACGGTCACCGGCACCGGCGTCGGCGGCCGGATCCGCAAGCAGGACGTCCTGGACGCGGCCCGGCAGCAGCGCGGCGGCGACGCGCCGCGCCCGGCGCCCCAGCCCGGGCCGAGCGGGCCAGCGACGGCAGGGTCAGGGACGACCGGGCCAGCCCAGGAC
>JBPCKO010000224.1:0-3202 GCA_051004215.1 Streptosporangiaceae bacterium
GGATCGTCCCGCTCCCCGCCGAGCAGGACACCGTGGGCCAGATGACCGCAACCGTCGCCGATGCCGCCGCGCTGTTCGGGGTCCTGGCCGGTGCGGACCAGTCCGAGCAGGGGACCGCGCCGGCCGCCGCCCAGCCAGCTGGATACACCCAGTTCCTGGACGCCGGGGCGCTGGCCGGGGCCAGGATCGGCATCTGGCGCGACGGCGCGGCCCAGGCCGTCGCGGCGGCGTCCGCGGTGCTCGACGAGGTGATCAGCCTGCTGCGCTCGCGTGGGGCCGAGGTCCTCGATCCGGTCGACCTGGCTGACGCCGACCAGTTCGCCGAGGCCGAGAAGACCGCACTGCTGCACGAGTTCGCGTCCGACCTGGACGCCTACCTGGCCGCCCTGGGCGGTGAGCATCCCCGGTCGCTGGCCGAGCTGATCGCCTACAACACCGAACACGCCAGCCGCGTGCTGGCGGTCTTCGGCCAGGAGATCTTCGAGCAGGCGCTGGAAACGGGCGGCCGGCCGGATCCGCGCTGGCGGCCCGCCCGCGAGAAGGCGCGCACGCAGGCCAGGTCGGCCCTGGACGGCGCGTTCGCCGGGCCCGGCCTGGACGCGGTTCTCGCCCTGTCCGGCAACCCGGCCTGGCTGACCGACCCCGTGCTGGGCGATTCCTATAGCGTCGGGACGTCCTCGCTGGCGGCCGTGGCCGGGTACCCGGCGATCACCGTTCCGGCCGCCGCGGTCAGTGGTCTTCCGGTCGGCATCTCGCTGATCGGCCCGGCCTGGAGCGAGCCGCGCCTGATCGCGCTCGCCTACGCCTACGAGCAGGCCAGCGGCTAGCCCGCCAGCCGCCCGGGCGGACCCGCGCTGGTGCTGGTCTGCCCGCAGGTCCGCCTGCAGGTCGGCCCCTCGCGGGCAATCCGGGCGCAGATCGGCAGGGGAGCCAGGGCCATCTGATACCTCGCAAGCAGAGCGATAACCTTGCCGCCATGGACTCGTGGCCTGCCGCTCGCGTCCCGGCCCTGCCGGGCCGGGCTCTTGAGACGGTCATCTGGGACACCGCCAGCGGAGGGCTGGCGCCCGCGGCCGCAGGTCCGGTCGCGTCGATCTATGCCTGCGGCATCACGCCTTATGACGCCACCCACATCGGCCATGCCGCGACTTACATCGCGTGGGACCTGCTGATCCGGTCATGGCGAGATGCCGGTAGTGGCGTTCGGTATGCACAGAACATCACCGATATCGATGATCCGCTGCTCGAGCGGGCCGCGCGCGACGGCGAGGACTGGCGCGAGCTTGCCGACCGCGAGATCAACCGTTTCCGCTCGGACATGGCCGCGCTGCGGCTGCTGCCGCCGGATTACTTCGTCGGGGCGGTCGAGGCCCTCGGCGTGATCGAGAAGTTCAGCTCGGTGCTGGCCGACCGCGGCTCGCTGTACGACCTCGAGGGCGACGTGTACTTCTGCAGGTCGGCCGACCCCGGGTTCGGCTCGGTGTCGCGGCTCGGCCCGCAGCAGATGATCGAGCTGTCGGCCGAGCGCGGCGGCGACCCTGGCCGGCCAGGCAAGAAGGACCCGCTCGACCCGCTGGTCTGGCTGAGCAAGCGCCCCGGCGAGCCGTCGTGGGACTCCCGGTTCGGGCCAGGGCGGCCGGGCTGGCACGTAGAGTGCTCGGCCATCGCCACGCGGTACCTCGGTGCCGCCTTCGACGTCCAGGCCGGCGGCTCTGACCTGATCTTCCCGCATCACGAGATGAGCGCGTCGCACGCGCGGGTGGCCTTCGGCGCCGCGGACGGCGAAGTGTTCGCACGCCGGTACGTGCACGCCGGCATGGTGCGGCTTCGCGGCGAGAAGATGTCCAAATCGCTCGGCAACCTGGTGTTCGTGTCCGCGCTGCGGGAGTCGGGCTCGGATCCGATGGCCATCAGGCTCGCGATCCTCGCCCATCACTACCGGCAGGACTGGGACTGGACGCAGGAGGGCCTGACGGCCGCGGCTGACCGGCTGCAACGATGGCGGGACGCGATCCGGGTTGCGAGCGGCGTGAGCGGGTCCGGGTCTGGGCGGAGTGCTGGTGCTGGTGCGGGCGGTGCTGGTGCTGGTGCCGCTGCTGGCGCGGACGCCTCGGCCGTCGGCGGCGCGGATGGCGGCATGGTGCTGGCCGGGATCCGCGAGCGACTCGCCGACGACCTGGACGCACCGGGCGCGCTGGCCGTCGTCGACCGGTGGGCGGATGCCGTACTGGCCGGCCGGGCCGAGCCGGCCGAAGCCATGGAGGCTGGCGTCATCAGGGATGCCGTCGACGCGCTGCTCGGCGTCACGCTCTGACGGTGCTGGCCGTGCCCGCCTGCCCGGTGCCCGCCTGCCCGCCTGCCCCGGGTGCCCGCCTGCCCGGAGTCCGCCCCAGGGACAGCGCCGCCGGGCCGCTGTCAAGCGCCCTCCAGGACTGGTGGATAACTCGCCAGGTATCCACAGGCCCTGATTTTGCCTCGACGGGCCGATTACGTGCCTGCCGACGGTGGTCTCATGACTGAATCACGACCTCGCGACCCTGCTGCCAGCGATCCTGCTCCGACCTCCGCTCCGACCTCTTCCGCCCCGACCCCCTCTATTGCGGGCGCCTCTGCTGCGGGCCCCTCCTTTGCGACCGATTCTGTTGCTAACGACGCTGCTGGGAACGACTCTGCGGACAGTGACCTGCAGCGGACCGGGCTGCGATGCCGGGTCAGGATCGGCTCAGCCGACGGCATCCTCGCCGTGATCCCGCATCTGCTCGGCTTCAATCCCGCCGACAGCCTGGTCATGCTGGGCATCGGCGGTCCGCACGCCAGGATCAGGCTCACCTTCCGCTATGACCTGCCGGATGCGCTCGACCGCGCGCTGGCCGGCGACGTCGCCGCGCACGCCGCCGCCGTCCTGCACCGGCAGCATCTGACGATGACAGTCGCGGTCGGCTACGGTCCGGCCGACGTGGTCGAGGCCATGATGGCCGCGCTGGTCCCCGCCTTGCGGGACGCGGACGTTGACGTGCAGGACCTGATCAGGGTTGCCGACGGCCGCTACTGGTCGCTGGCCTGCGCGGATCCTGGCTGCTGTCCGCCCGACGGCGTGCCGTTTGACACCGACGGCCATCCAGCCTCCGAGGCGCTGGCCGCGGCCGGGCTGCCCGTGCGGGCGGACCGGGCCGCGCTGGCGGCGACGCTCGCGCCCGAGCCG
>JBPCKO010000225.1:0-4099 GCA_051004215.1 Streptosporangiaceae bacterium
CCCTCTCCCTTCTCTCTCCTTCCTTTCCCCCTCCCTCCCCCCTCCCCCCCTCCCCCCCCGCGTCGGGTCCGACCGGCAGTCCCTGGTACGGGGCGAGCGAGCCCGGGTTACCGGCTCGCGCGGGCGAAGGCAGGCCGCCTGGCGGTGAACAGGCCAGCCGCGCTCAGCAGGAGTCCGGCGCCGATCAGCGCGGCCCACGGCAGCGCGGAGTGGCCGGGCACCGGCGCGGTACCGCCGAAGCCGGTCGATGGCGCGACGCCAGGCACGAACTGGCTGCCCGCGGCGTCGACGAGGTCGTCAAGCTTCAGGTGACCTGGGTCGTCCAGCACCACGATGGTGTGGATGGTGCCGGCCGTCAGGGTGATCTCGGAGCTCGTCCTGTCGGTCCGGCCAGCGGCGCTGACCTTCCAGGTGCCCGGCTTGACCACCCGGTAGGAGGTCACCGCCGCGAACGGGACGTTCCGCGCGATCACCGCGTGCCCGGCCCTGATCGTGACCTGGTGCTGGGTCAGCGAGGCCTGGATGATCCGCACCAGCGCCCTGCCCTTCGGCGTGGTCAGCCGGTCTCGCAGCACCTGCAGGCGCAGGCCGTTAGCCGGGCCGAGACCGGCGACGGTGAAGGCGGTTCCGGCGCCGATGTTCACGGTGGTGGAGATCACCGGCGCGGACTTGGCCGAGGCACCGGCCAGCCGCATCGCGACGGTGTACTCGCCAGCCGGGATTCTCTTGTAGCCGGAGATGGTCCCGTAGGCGACGTGGTGCACCACGTACACCGCCTTGGAGTTGTGGAAGGAGTACAAATACACATCCACCGCCGGGGTGTTCGGCGACAGGTGTGCTAGCCGCAGGTAGCCATAGCCCTGCGAGGCCGAGGCAGCCGCGGTGCCGGACAGCAGGCCCAGCGCGAGGGCGGCGAGCCCAAGAAGACGGAAGGTGCGCGCGAATCGCGTTCTCACGTTCAAGTCCCCCCTTTTCCTAGTTAGTGGAGGAGTCCGAAGACGTTGGGTAGTGCGAACCGGACTGACACGACCGTCTGGCCATGGCTCAACGCCGTGGTCACGGTGGCCGCGCGGTAATCAGACTGCTGGCTGCGCAGGAAGGAGAGGATCCAGCGCAGGTAGGCACCCGGCGTCAGCCCGGCCTGCCGGTCATAGCCGGCCAGCCGGACGCCGGTAAGCGGGACGCCGGAGCTGGCGCCGGGCGCCCGCCCGTAGAACCCCAGCACCCGGACCGGCTGCTGGGAGGCGAGGGCGGGCAGCGGGATCAGCAGCCGCGGGTCGACCTGCCCGGTGGCCAGCTGAGTTTTGGCCGACGGAGGCAGCGTGATCTTGCTGTTGCCGATCAGCTGGGTCCCGAGGACGTCCCTGGCCGCTACGTCGCGGCTCAGCGCGAGCCGGTAGGCGGCGGCCCCGTCGGCGGCGACTGCGCGCACCGCGATCTGGTCTCTCCCCGAGCCGAACTTGCTCAGCACGGCCGGGGCATACTCGCTGGCCAGCCGCTGACGGAACTGTGCCTGCAGATCCGGCGTGACCACCACTACGTCGGCACCGAGCGGGTCAGGGGTGGAGGACCCGAGCATGAGCAGATTGGCCGGGTTAGCCCCGGCGCTCTTCAGCGCGGCGCACATGATTGTGTCGCAGCCGATCGTGACGCTGTGGCTGACATAGCGGTTCACCCACTGCGCGGCCGACGCGCGCAGGGCGGCCGCCCTGGCCAGGGCGGCGACGCCCGGACCGGCACTGCGCGCGGGTGGCTGGCTGCCGTGCGACCCTGGCGCCGGCCGGCGGACCAGGGCGACCGCCGTTCCCGCCGCGGTGGCGAGTAGCAGCACGGTCAGCACGGTCATCCAGGCAACCTGGCGCCGGTAGCCGGCCAGGAAGGTACTCCGCCGGTGCCCGCGGCCCGCCGCCCCCGGGTTCTGACCGCTGCCCAGACCGGACGGCGGCTCGCCCGGCTGCAGGGCACGCACGGGCCGCGGGGCTAGCTCGGCATCCGCGGCCGGGGTCGCGGCCGGAGCCGGGGCAGCAGCAGCCGCGGCGGCGCGCTGCCCGGCCGCGGCGATCAGCCGGGACGCGGCCCCGCCCGGGTAATTCGCCGGGTCCGACGAAACAGGGCGCGGTGGCAGGACAGGCTGGAAGAGCACGCGAACGTTGTCCGGCAGCTCGGCCAAGCCCGCGTCGGCTCGGCCCGGCTCCGGACTCTGCTGCCCGGCGGGGTTGACCCCCCTGGACGGGGCGCGATGCTGCCCAGGCTGAACGTCCGTCTGTGACCCGTCGCGATGCTGGCCCTGGGCAACTACACCCTGGGACCCCTCGCGCTGCTGGCCAGGGGGGACGTCCACCCTGAACTCCTCGCGATTCTGGCGCGCCCGGCCACGGCCCTCGAGCCGCCAGTGCCCACCTGGCCGCCGCTGCGGCAACGACGGAGAAGGACGAGCCTCCCCCGCCGGCGGTGGCACGACGGTGCCGCTGGCCCTGCCGGGATTACGCCGAATCCACTTTTCGTCACTCATGAAGCAGTTCCGTATTCCTGATTAGGCCTTACGGACATTAGTGGTGCGGGCCAGGGGCCGCAACACACTCTGGTGATTTATGTTACTGGAAGCAATAGTTCTGGCGGTAAATGACCGGTTAGCCGCTTAAGCCGGGATCGTAGGCAGCCCTGATAACCGGGATCCAGGGCGCGTGCCGGCGGATCACCGCGTCGAGCCGACCCTGGTGGACCCGCCAGCCGGCCATCCGGCGGTAGGCCAGCCGTACTCCGTCCTCGCGGGCCAGGACCCCGATGCACGGGCAGGAGCTGCGGATACCGCGGACCTGCGGCTTGTCGGTGAACAACTCGACCGCACGGATCTGGTCCCACGGCACGGCCTCGGCGAGCTGGCGGTCCCTGAGCGTGCCCGGCCCGAAATACACGCCATCCTGGCTGACCGCGAACACGATCTCCCGCCGGGCGGCCCGCCAGATCTGAACCCCGCAGGCCGCCAGCAACCCGATCGCCCCGGTGCTGAACGCGATCGCGGCCGGGATGCTCGGTCCCATCGCCCGGACCGTGAGCAGGCAGGTCAGGGCCGTCCAGAGCAGCAGGCCGGACAAGGCGCTGCGAAAGCCGCGCAGTCCGTACCGGACAACGTAGTCGTCGGCCTGGAACACCGACTCGCTCGCTGTCATCGGCCCCTCCTCACGGGCGTGCGTACAGCCATGCGGACTTACCCCTCAGATCCGGTTCAAACGTGCACTAGATCTGGCTGACCGGCGCACCAGCCAGGCGCGCCAGGCCAGGAACTGCGGCCTGGGCAGGCATACTCTCGGACCGGGACCGCTTCCCCACGGCGCCCGACGGGAGGCAGACCATGCCCGCTGACATGCGCGAGCTCGCGGACGACCTGACCGCGGAGACAGCGGTGCTCAGGGACCTGGTCGCGGGGCTTGATGAGAGCGGCTGGTCTCGGCCCACCCCGGCAGCCGGATGGACCGTCGGTGACCAGATCAGCCACCTGGCCTACTTCGACGATGCGGCGATCCAGGCCGCCACGGACCCGGAAGGCTTCACCAGCCAGGCGCTCCGCGCCTTCACCGCTGGCGCGCTGACCGCGGACGAGATCGCCGGGCGTTACCGGTCGATGTCCGGAGCGGAACTGCTCGCGTGGTTTGATGCGTCGCGGCGGCGGTTGACAACGGTGTTCTCCGACCTCGACCCCGGCCAGCGGGTGCCCTGGTTCGGCCTGCCCATGAGTGCGGCGTCGGCGCTGACCGCCCGGATCATGGAGACCTGGGCCCATGGCCAGGACGTCGCCGACGCGCTGGGCGGGCACCGCCAGCCGACGGCCAGGCTCCGGCACATCGCGCACCTCGGAGTGCGGGCGCTGCCGTACAGCTTCGCGGCCAACGGCCTTGAGGTCCCGCCCGAGCCGGTTCGCGTGGAGCTGACCGGCCCCGACGGGCAGCTGTGGACCTGGGGTCCGGCCGCCGCGACGAACCGGGTGACCGGCCCGGCACTGGATTTCTGCCTGCTGGTCACCCAGCGGCGGCACCGGGACGACACCGTTATCACGGCCCAGGGCGCGGCCGCGGCTGGCTGGCTGGCGGTGGCCCAGGCC
>JBPCKO010000226.1:0-13088 GCA_051004215.1 Streptosporangiaceae bacterium
GGCGCTCAGCGGGAAGCTTCGAGACCTGTCCGAGGAGGACGCCCGGCGGCGCCTGGTGCCCTCGCTGACCACCATGATCGGCCTGGTCAGCCACGCCGCCGCCGTGGAGCGCAACTGGTTCCAGCACTACCTGGGCGGCAAGCCGCGCGAGGAGATCACCGGGAACGCCCGCGGCGACGCCCCGAGCTGGGACGTAGGAGCCGGCCAGACCATCGGCGGCGTCATCGCCGAGTTCGAGAGCGCCTGCGCGGCATCCCGGCAGATCGCAGCGGGCTTCGCGCTGGACCAGACCGTGCCGCACGACCAGCTGGGCCAGGTGTCACTGCGCTTTATGTACGTGAACATCATCAGTGAGCACGCCCGGCACGCCGGGCACGCCGACATCCTCCGGGAGCAGATCGACGGCGTGACCGGCGACTGACGAGGTCCTTTTACCAACAGGCTCCTACAGGCCTCCGGTGCCGTCGGGCGTGCCGAGGCCAGTCGGGGCATCGAACCGGCGCCGCGCCACGCACAGGTAGTCACCGCCGCACCGCTCCGCGCCAGTCACGTTGCCGCCTTGCGTGATGTCGTAGAAGGCCCCGCGGTGGCGGTACTCGTCACCCGCGTCAGCAGGGGCTGCACCGTGCAGTGCCTGCTGGCGGTGGCCGCGGCGGCCGCTATCCCGGGCGACGGCCAGGCCGCACTCACCGCCAGCGCCATGGTCAGCAGCAAGCGCGCAGGTAGTGGCACTTTCATGGGTCGCTCCTTCGCGATGGCCCGCGGATAGTCTCGTGTCCACTCGGCAACTAGTTGGCAAGACAAAGTAATTGAACAAGCAGACTACTTACCAAATGTGCAGAAGACCAGTCTTTCTGGCCGGCGGCCGGCCTAGCCCCGCTGGCTCAGGCGTGCGCTCATCGCCGGGGCCGCTTCGCGGAGCCACGCCTCGGCCCGTGCCAGGGCGAACTTTGGCGCCGTCCCCCATAGCCTGCGGTACACCGGATCCAGCTCGGCCGAGGCGCGGGAATCCACGTGATAGCGGCGCGCCATGTCGACGGCGAGCGGCACCAGGTCCGCGCGATGCCGTGCCGTCATGCCGTAGGCGTCCGCGTACACGGCCGCGCACCGGCTCAAGGCGCCGGCGGTTCACCAGTGACGGCCTGGTCGCGGCGCGGGAGGCGGACGGTGACGTCGAGACCGCCGGCCGGGATCGCGACGGCGCGCACGGTTCCGCCGTGGACGGCGGCAATGGACGAGACCAGGGCGAGGCCGAGCCCGAAGCCGTCGTGGCGGGTACGGTCGTCGAGCCGGGTGAACGGGAGGAACAGGCGCTCGACCTGATCGGGCGGCACGACCGGGCCGGTGTTGACCACCCGGACCAGCGCGCCGGCGCCGGCGGCGGCCGTGGAGAGGGAGACGGTGCCGCCCGGGATGTTGTAGCGCTCGGCGTTGTCGAGCAGGTTGGCGACGAGCCGTTCGAGCAGCACTCCGTCGCCGGTCACCGGAGCTTGGCCCAGCTTCGCGGTCGTCGTGATGCCGCCGGTTGCCCGTCCCTCCAGCGCGTCCTCGGCCAGGGCGGCCAGATCCAGTGGGTCGGAGAGAGCGCGCGCCTGATCGTTGCGCGCGAGTACCAGCAGCACCTCGATCAGCCGCTCGGAGTGATCGACGGCCTGGCGGACCTCGGCGGCCATCGACATCAGCTCGCCCCGGGTCGGCTCCGGCTTGGCCAGGACCACATCCATCGCGGTGCGCATGACGGTCAGCGGCGTGCGGAGCTCATGGCTGGCGTTAGCGATGAACTGCCGCTGGCTGGTGAACGCCCGGTCGAGCCGCTCGAGCATGGCGTCGAAGGTGTCGGCCAGCTCATGCAGCTCGTCGCGCGGGCCCCGCAGCGCGATGCGCTGGGACAGGTTCTGCTCACTGGCCGCGCGGGCGGCCGCGGTGAGCCGGTGCACCGGCCGCAAGATACGCCCGGCGACGATCCAGCCTGCGACCGCGGCCAGGAGCGTGGCCCCGGCCAGGCTGAGCAGCGAGTAGGTCAGCAGGTGGCTCAGCGTCGCGCTGCGCTGGGCGGCGGCGCCGGCCTGGACACCGTTGGCATACACCGCGGCGCATTTCCCCAAGACACCGGGGCGGCCAGATCGAGCCGCCTGCAGGCACTGCCCGAGCGCCCGCTGGACCGCTGGCGGGATTCTGGGCGTCGTCCTGGGGTGCAGGGTGTTCGCGACCAGCAGGTAGGTGATCGAGACCAGCGCGGCCCCGCCGAGGGTGAACAACGACGCGTACAGCAGCATCAGCCGCGACCGGGCACTAAGAAGACCGCTCACAGCCGGTAGCCGACGCCGACGACGGTCTCGATGAGCGGCGGGTCGCCGAGTTTGCGCCGCAGCCGCCCGACGGTCACCGCGACCGTGTTGCTGAAGGGGTCGGCGTGCGCGTCCCACACGTGTTCGAGCAGCTCCTCGGCGCTGACCGCAGCGCCGTCCGCGGCGGCCAGGCACTCCAGCACGCCGAACTCCTTGCGGTTCAGGGCCAGCGGGACGCCGGCCCGGCTGGCCCGGTGCCGCGGGCGATCGACCACCAGGTCACCCCGCTGCACAACCGCCAGCGAGCCGGGTCCGCGCCGCCCCAGGGCCCGGATCCGCGCGATCAGCTCGCCGAAGGCGAACGGCTTGCCGAGGTAGTCATCAGCGCCCAGCTCCAGGCCGTCGACCCGGTCCTCGACGTCCGTGGCCGCGGTCAGCATCAGGATGCGGCTGAGCGAGCCGTCACGCACCAGCCGACGGCAGACCCGGTCGCCGGGCACGGCCGGCAGGTCCCGGTCGAGCACGATCACGTCGTAGCTGGTGCCGGCTGCGCTCTCCAGGGCCGCGGCGCCGTCGTAGACCACGTCGACGGCGAAGCCCGCGTCGCGCAGACCCTCGCCGATCCGGTTGGCCAGCGCAATGTGATCCTCCACGACCAGCACCCGCACCCGCACATTGTGCCCCCGACCGGATGACAGCCGCCTAACAATCGCTGTTCGGCTGCTGTCACCGGCGCCCCGCTAGAACGGACGTGCCGGGCCGCCAAGCCGCGGCCCCGCCAGTGAGGAGGCAGCATGAACGACAGCGCCCGGGTGGCGGGCCGGCTACGGCGAGCGTGGCCGCCGATCGCGCGAACCGCCGCCGCCATCATCACGATGGCCGCCCTGGCCCTGCTGGCGGCGTGCGGCGGCCGCCCGTCAGCCGCCAGTTCCGGCTCGCCGGCCGCCGGCGGCCAGGCCCGGTCGCCGTCCACGAACTCCCAGAAGGCGCTCGCCTTCTCCGCATGCGTGCGAGTTCACGGAGTGCCGAATTACCCCGACGCTGACGGCAAGGGACAGATCGTTAAGGCAACGGCGCAGCAGCTCGGGGTCAGCAACTCCCAGCTCCAGGCGGCCCTGGACGCCTGCCAGCACCTCCTGCCGAACACCGGCAACGTCGACGACAACCCGGCCGCGCTGAACCAGTGGTGGAGCCAGATGCAGCATTTCGCCCAGTGCATGCACGCCCACGGCGTGCCGAACTGGCCCGGCCCGACCGCCTACCCCCAGGATCCTGTGCGGCCGACCTTCAACCTGCATGCCGCCGGGATCGGCTTTCACCAGGGGTCCGAGCCCGGCTTCATCGTGAACTCGCCGCAGATCGAGGCCGAAGTACGGCAGTGCGAGTCAGTGCTGCACCAGAATTTCTCTGGCTACTTCGACTGAGGATCCGGAACCGTGTCCGAGACATCTGCACGTCGCCCTGGGTCTGGGCATCCGGCCGCGGCCGGTGCGGGAACGCCGTCGCGCGGCCGCCGCCTTGGCCGCTGGGGCGCCGCGGCCCTCGTGGCGACGCTGGCGGCCGTCGCGGTACTGGCCTGGCAGGCCGGGGTGTTTCGCCCCGCTGGCCCGCCCCGGTCCGGCCCGCGGGGGGCGCCGCCGGCCGCGATCGCGACGGTCACGCGGCGGGACCTGTCGGCGACGACTCCGGTGAGCGCGACGCTCGGGTACGCGGGCTCGTGGACCGTGACCGGGAAAGGCGGGGGGACGCTGACCTGGCTGCCGCGGGCCGGGCGGGTGGTCCGGCAAGGGCAGGCGCTCTACCGGGTCGATAACGGCCTGCCCGTGGTGCTGCTGTACGGCCGCTTGCCGGCCTGGCGGACGCTGGCCGAGGGGGCGGCCGGAGCGGACGTCTCCCAGCTGAACCACGACCTGGTGGCGGCGGGTGACGCCGTGCGTTCGGAGATCTCCGCGGCGGGCTGGGACTACTTCTCCTGGGAGACCGCGTACGGGGTGCAGAAGCTGGAAGAGCACCTGGGCGTTACCAGCCCGCCGGGGTGGCTGTCGCCCGGGCAGCTGGTGTTCACCCCGGCCGCCCTGCGAGTCACTGCCCTGACCGGGACCCTGGGCGGCTCGGCGGCCGGCCCGGTGCTGACCGCGACATCGGACCGGCACGTGGTGACGATCGCGCTGGACGCCTCGGAGCAAACCGAGGTGAAGAAGGGTGACGAGGTCACCGTGACTCTCCCGGACGGGACGACCACGCCCGGCGTCGTCTCCTCGGTCGGCCGGGTGGCGACCATCACGTCCGGTCCGGAGGCGACGATCACGCTGCCGGTGGCGGTGAAGCTCAGCGACCCGAGGGCGGCCGGCCGCCTGGACCAGGCACCGGTGACGGTGAACATCACCACCGCCAGCGTCAGGAACGTGCTGGCCGTCCCGGTGACCGCGCTGCTGGCCAGGTCGGCGGGCGGGTACGTGGTCGAGGTAGTCGGCCCAGGAGGCTCCCGGCGATACGTGCCGGTGCGGCCGGGGATCTTTGACCAGTTCTCCGGGCTGGTGCAGGTGACCGGGGCGCTGGTCCCCGGCCAGCGCGTCGCGGTGGCGGCGTCGTGACGGCCGCGGAAGCCGGCCAGGTCCGCCGGGGCGGGCAGGGCGCGGCTGGGGCGGTAGATCTGCGGCAGGTGTCGAAGGTCTACCCGGGATCGCCGCCGGTGCCGGCGCTGACGTCAGTCAGCCTGGCGGTGGCCGCCGGAGAGCTGGTGGCGGTGACCGGCCCGTCCGGGTCGGGCAAGTCGACGCTGCTGCACCTGATGGGCACGCTGGACAAGCCGACCGCCGGCACGGCCAGGGTCACCGGCCTGGACGTGGCCCGGATGACCGACCGTGAGCTGTCCGGGCTGCGGGCGGCCCGGATCGGATTCGTGTTCCAGCAGTTCTTCCTCGCCGAGCACCAGAGCGCTCTCGGCAACGTGGCCGACGGCCTGCTGTACGCGGGCATCCGGCGGCCCGAGCGGCAGCGGCTGGCCGTGCACGCCCTGGACCGGGTCGGCCTGGGGAACCGCGCCGCCGCGCGGCCAACCCAGCTGTCAGGCGGGGAACGCCAGCGGGTCGCGATCGCGCGGGCGATCGCCGCCCGCCCGTCCCTGCTGCTGGCCGACGAGCCCACCGGGAACCTGGACTCGGCGACCGGCGGCGCCATCCTGAGCTTGCTGGAGGAACTGAACGAGGCCGGCACCACGATCATCATCGTCACCCACGACCACGCGGTCGCGGGCCGGACCCGGCGGCGCATCGACATGCTCGACGGGCACATCACCGCCGACACCAGCCGGGTTCCGGTCGCTGGTCAGGCAGCCGCCGCCGGACGGCGTCTCCGGGAGCGGCCCGCCGGGCACCTGCCCGCGCAGGAAGGATCCTCATGACCGCGTCCGCGCGGCCCGCCGCGGCCGCCCCGCCCGCGGCCCGGTTGCGTCCGGCCGACCTGGCCGGCCTGGTCAGCATCGGGTTGCGGACCCGCAAGCTGCGCGCCGGGCTGTCCGGGCTCGGGATCGCGATCGGAGTCGCCGCCGTCGTCGCCGTCCTCGGCCTGGCCTCATCCTCTTCGGCCGCGCTGCTCGCCGAGATCGCCAGGCTGGGCACCAACCTCCTGACCGTCACCAACGGGCAGGACTTCACCGGCGGGACCGCCGAGCTAGCGCCGGGGGCGCCGGCCATGATCGGCCGCTTGCCAGGGGTCACCGCCGTGCAGGACACCGGTGCCGTCGTCGGCGTCAGCGTCTACAAGTCACCGCTCATCCCCTCGATCAATACCAACGCGCTCAGCGTGGACGCAGCCACCCTGAAGCTGCCCGCCGTGGCCGGCACCTCGGTCGCGCACGGGACCTACCTCAACGCCGCGACTGCCCGCGAGCCGGTCGCCGTGCTCGGGGCGGCCACGGCCCAGCGGCTGGGAATCGACCGGATCCGGCCCGGGATCCGGATCTGGGTCGGCGGCCAGTGGTTCTACGTGACCGGGATCCTCAACCCGGCGGCCCTGGCCCCGCAGCTCGACTCCGCGGTCCTGGTCGGGTTCCCCGCCGCGGAGAAGTACCTGCATTTCGACGGCCACCCGTCCGATATCTTCGTCCGCACCATCGGCACCCGGGCCGCGACCACCGCCGTCGATGGCCTGCTCGCCGCGCAAGCCGACCCGGCGAACTCCAGTCAGGTCACCGTCTCCCAGCCCTCGGCCGCGCTCACTGCCCGGGCCGACGCCCAGGGCGCGCTCGACACCCTGTTCCTCGGCCTTGGCGCCGTGGCGCTGCTGGTCGGCACGATCGGCGTCGCGAACATCATGGTCATCTCCGTGCTGGAACGCCGCTCGGAGATCGGGCCGCGCCGCGCCCTGGGCGCGACCCGCGGCCATATCCGGGCCCAGTTCCTCGGCGAGGCCATCGTGCTGTCCCTGGCCGGCGGAGTCACCGGCGTCATCGCCGGCGCCGCCGCCACCGCGATCTACGCCCGCGGCCACGGTGAACTGGTCCTCATCCCGCCGCAGGCCTGGGCCGGCGGCCTGGCCGCGGCCATAGTCGCCGGCGCCCTCGCCGGGGTGCTGCCGGCCATCCGCGCCGCCCGCCTGTCCCCGACCCAGGCCCTGTGGACCGTCTGAGCCGCCTGTCCCGTCGCCGCAGTTACTACGACGCGTCGACGCAGACCGCGTAGACCGTCAGGAAAGCCTGGGCGAGGATCGAGTTGTCGTACAGGTGCATGAACCAGCCGTTCGGATGATTGACGGGGTCGTTTACTACCGAGGGGACCGAGTCATCGATCGTGACGCTGCCGCCGCTGATAAACCTCCGCCCACGGCGAGGCGACGCCGTGAACGTGGAATCCCACAGCCTTGGACCGTCATCTAGCCCGGGGGCAAAGCCGCTCGCGCACGCACCGGAAGAGAACCAGGAAACGGCTGGCCGCGATCGCGATAATCGCAGGACGGAACCCGCCGGGGCCGCCGCGCTGAGAGCGAGGCTCCGGCATGTCCGCTGGATCGGCGGCGGGAGCGGCGCTGGCAAGTCGACCATCGCCCGCCGGCTCGCCGCCCGGCACGATCTGCGCCTGCTGGCGACCGATGATCTGATGCCCGATCACGCCCGCCGGTGCGCGCGATCAGACCGTCCCTACCTGAACGAGTTCGCGGCCATGGACATGGACGAGCGCTGGGTGAACCGATCGCCGGAGGTCATGCTGGAGACCTTCCACTGGTTCCGGGGCGAGTGCTTCGGCCAGATCGTCGAGGACCTGCTCAGCTTCCCGGCCGGGCCAGGGGTGATCGTAGAGGGATTCCGGCTGCTGCCGCATGTGGTCGGGCCGCTGCTGACGAGGCCTGAGCAGGCGGTGTGGCTGCTCCCGGCGCCCGCGTTCCGGGTGGCCGCCTTCGGCAGCCGCGGGTCCTTGCGGGCGATCGCCGGCCAGACTGGCAACCCGGACAAGGCCCTGGCCAACCTGCTCGAACGGGACCGGCTGTTCACCGAGCGCCTGGAAAGGGAAGCGATCGATCTCGGGCTGCGCGTCATCGAGGTCGGCGTCCAGCTGACCGAGGACGCCCTGGCCGGTCAGGTCGCCGAAGCGCTAGAAATATGAGCGGATCAGGAACCGCGGCCGCGAATGGCACATCTAACTCGTGCCGAAAGGGAATGCCGAGGGCCAGCGGCCGGTGCGGAAGGACGCGGATGATCAGAGCTCGCGAAACCGGGACGGCGCTCGCGCTCGCGGCCGTCGCCCTAGCCGCCCTCGCCGCCCTCGCCGCGGCGGGCTGCGCCAGCAGCGGCGGCAGCACCGGCAGCGGCGGCACGACCGGCGGGTCAGGGTCGTGCGCGGCGGTGCTGACGTTCCGGCATGAGACGTACATGGGCACGAGCCTGCGCACTCATCCCCCGTACAACCGTCTCGGCATCATCCCGAGGGCGCACCGGCACGACATCGGCGTCGCGGTGCTCCCGGCGTGCACCGACACTAACCATCCGGAGTCCCAGGACACGCCGGTACCGGTGCAGGTCGCCAGCATTGACGGCGTGAGCCCGACCATCGCGGTCGCGGTCCTGCCCAGGGGCAATGTCTACGTCGCGCAGGGCGCGAGGGTTCCCGGCCGGCTGCAGAAAGCCCGCTGGGTGCGCTGGGTCTCCTCCTGACGCCGGGACGACCGCAAACCGGCCCGGCCGCTAGCTTCCGTTGCCGTGCGGGTTCCCGATATACGGGAAGACCGGCATCGTGTCGGTGTGCGGGCTGAGGCCCGTGGGCGGGATATCGCCCTTGGACAGGAACGCCAGCCGGTAGTTGATGACGTCGTCGGTGAACGTCCGGCCGTTCGGGTATCGGGCCGGCTGGGACGGGTCGAAGGCCAGCATGTCCGGCAGCAACCCCTCGCGGTCAATCGCCGCGATGGCCTCGTCCCGCGTGTAGCTGCCGGTGTGCCCCATCAGGTGGACGAACTGGTCGGTCCACCGCTGGCGGTCGCGGGCCGGCTCGCTCGCGTTGTACTCGACCTTGGTCTCGTTGGTATTGAAGAAGCTGCTCACCGATGGGTGCCCGGCCCGGTCCACATGGTCAAGGCCGCCGTCGCGGTGCAGGCTGCACCGCCCCCAGACGCGGATGTCCTGGCCTGAGCCCATCAGCTCCTGCGTCGGCAGCTCGACGACCGTCGAGAAGACGTTGGCTTCCTCGTTGGAGTCCGTGCCGGTCCATGGCGACTTGCCGCCGAGGTGCGGCTCGGTGAAGTTCCGGTTGCCCCGGGTGTCGAACAGGTTCTTGATCCCGTCGAAGTCGAAGAAGAACGCGTCGCTGCGGCTCCCCGCGAAGAACGTGCGGTCACCGGCGCGCACCGGCTTCGCGTTCGCGCCGAAGGAGACCTCGGCGCCGTCGACCACCTTCGTGCCGGCCGCCTCGGGCGAGCGGGCCTCCGCCCCGGTGGCCAGGTAGGCGTCGAACGTCTGGCGACCGCCGTCCGGCGGCGAGAAGACGTAGCTGATCGCGAGGTCGTTCTCGTAGTCGCCGTCGTTGTCCACGGCAAGCCGGTAGATCGCGTCCGGGTGCAGGGCGTCGGCGTTCGGGTTCGCGTTCAGGATGAGAACCGTCTTGTCAGGATTCTCCGGTGACTGGAACGCGTACAGATCGCACAGGTCGAGTCGCTGGTCGCCCTCGGGCGGGCCGAGGCTGAGACCGGTGAAGTGGTTCGACATCGGACATCTCCTTGGAAGTGAGCCGTCCCGAGGCGGCGGCACCACCCCGGTCCCCTTACAGCCGCACGGCGAGGATCACGAGTCGGAACACCTCTACGAGCCGCCCTCCGCGGGCGGCCGGCGGACCCCGGTGTGAAGGCTGCGACGCCAGATGCCGGTGCGACCGGTGTTCTCTGAAGCCCGTACCCGGGGGCCGCCGAATGATAAACCCGGTCCTCCCCGGATGCCGTCAGTCCCTGGGCTCGGCCGGAGCACGACGGCCGGGTTGAGCTCCGCCGCGGGCTGCGAGCCGGCCGACCGCACCCGGACGTGCCCGGCTGCGTCCCTCGCGAGCAGCGCGGCCGCCATCTGGGATCGGCCCGCGTTATGGGTGCAGACGAACAGCACCTCGGGAATGTCGGTCATGCGAGGCCTCCGCGCCGCCCGGCCAACGGCCGTCACGATGGCTTGACCGCGCGGATGATGGCCGAGTGCAGCTTGCCCGCACGAATAGACGACTGTCAATACGTGCTCCGCTAGCGGTGCGGCGCGAGCGCGGCGTGATGGTCGGCGCCGCCCTGGGTCTGCGGGTCAGGGTGGACGAGCGCGGCGGCCAGCCGCGGGAGCGCGTGCAGCAGGCTGTGTTCCGCGTCGACGCACACCTGGTGGGCTCGGATCGCGCTGGCCGCCGGGTCCACGACGATCTCGCATTCGGCCCTGAGCTGGTGCCCGATCCAGCGCAGCCGGACCTGGCCGACGCCGAGCACGCCCGGCGTCGCCAGCAGGCCCTGCTCGACCTGGTCGACCAGGGCCGGGTCGACCGCGTCCATCAGCCGCCGGTAGATCTCCCGCCCGGCCTGGCCGAGCACGCTCAGGATCGCGACCGTGATGACCAGCCCGACCACGGGGTCGGCCCAGTCCCAGCCCAGCGCGACCCCGCCGATCCCGAGCAGCACGGCGAGTGAGGTGAATCCGTCGGTCCGCGCGTGCAGGCCGTCCGCGACCAGGGCCGCCGAGCCGATCTTGCGGCCCACCCTGATCCGGTACCGGGCGACCAGCTCGTTGCCGGTGAAGCCGGCGACAGCCGCGATGGCCACGGCGATCAGGTTGGACACCCGCTGCGGGTGCGCGAGCCTGGACACCGCCTCGTAGGCGGCCAGCGCCGAGGACGCCGCGATGAGCAGCACGATCACGATGCCGGCCAGATCCTCGGCCCGGCCGAATCCGTAGGTGTACCGGCGGGTCGGCGGCCGGCGTCCGATCACGAATGCGATCGCCAGCGGAACCGCGGTCAGCGCGTCGGCGGCGTTGTGGAGCGTGTCACCCAGCAGGGCGACCGACCCTGATATCGCCACGACGATCGCTTGCAGCACGGTCGTCAGGCCGAGTATGGCCAGCGAGATCCACAGCGCCCTGAGACCTTCGGCGCTGGCCTCCATCGCGGCGTCAACCTTGTCCGCGGTCTCATGCGAGTGCGGCCTGACCAGGTGACGCACCCGCGCGAGCACCCCGGACCGGTGTTCGTGCCCGTGCTCGTGCTCAGGGCCGCCGGCGCCCGGGTGCGGTTGGATCATGCCTGTCAGCATGCCCGAGCCGCTCCGCCCGTGCATCCCGACAAACGAGCGAGGCGAGAAGCTCACTTGACGTTCAGCGCGTTGTCGTCCTCGAAGAAGTTGGTGTCGTAACCGCCGCCGAGGGTCTCCTTGCCCGTGTACTTGATCGTGATCTTCTGGCCGATGTAGGAGTTCAGCGAATACGAGTGCTGGACGTAGCCAGAACCTTCCTGCTGGTTGGACAGCGTGGCCAGGGTGGCCAGCACCGTGCCGCTGGAGTTGAGCACCTGGATCTTGAAGGTGTCGTAGGCCGCGCCAGTCGGGGCGTTGCTGTTGATGTACAGCCAGAACGACAGGGTCGCCGAGACGCAGTTCGACGGGATGGTCACGGCCTGGGACAAGGTGTCGGTATGAGCGCCGCCGTACCCGTCCAGCCACGCCAGCCAGGAACCGGAGTGGGCCGGGACGCCGTACGAGGTGTTAGCCAGCACGCCGGAAGTCGAGCTCCACGGCGAGATACCGCCGCTTTCGAAGCCCGGGTTGCCGAACAGCTGAGCCGCCGTGCAGCCGCCGCCCGATGAGCTGATCGTCCAGGTGAAGGAGGCCGATCCGGCTGCCCCCGCGGTGTCGGTCGCGGTCACCGTCACCGAGTACGTCCCGGCCGTCGTCGGCGTACCCGAGATCAGGCCGGAGGATGAATTGACCGACAGCCCGGCCGGCAGGCCCGTCGCCGAGTAGGTCAGCGTCTGGCCGGACGCCGAATCGGTGGCGTGAATCTGCAGGCTCGCCGCGGTCCCCACCGTCCCGGACTGGCTGCCCGGGTTGGTCACGGTCACCGTATTGCCGGGGTTGGTCACGATGGCATGGCCGATCTCGCACTGCCCGAGGTCGTTACCCCAGGTGGGCTGCATCGCGAAGGTGCCGGTGGTGAGCGAGACGTCCTGGGACTGAGCGCCGCCGCCCTGGTCCCAAGCGCACACGTCGCCGGTCTCCGAGCCGCTGGAGGTCGTCCAGCCGCCGGGCGGGTTCTGGTCGGTGACGGTCTCGGCGTACTCGTGACCCTCGACGATGGACACGCCGTCCAGGGTGCCGTTGGAGTTCACGAAGTCCTGGCCGCAGGAGGCGCCCTGGTTAGTGATGTACGGCAGGTTGGTGAAGGCGATATCACCGTACGGCGAGGTCACCGGGCCGCCGCTGAGACTGGAGTCGCCGTTGTAGTCGTGCCAGGCGCAGAAACCCTGGGTCAGCCAGTTGTCGGGGTTCGTGCCGGTGGGCGAGGCGATGACGTACTGCGCGTCCCGGTTCGAGGCGGCGGTGGTGTTGCCGAAGTGAGCCGCTGCCGAGATCGCGACCTGGGCCAGCTGCGCGCCGCTCGCGGTCTGCGGCGACGCGGAGCCGGTGTCGGCCCAGACGCCGGCGAACGCGCCCTCGGTCGGGTAGCCCACGTGCTGGGTATTGCTGGCCGGGCACGAGGTCGCCCCGGTGGCGACTCCGTCGCAGTACTGCGTCATGACCCCCGACCACAGCTCGTTGCCGGTACGCCTGGCCTGACCGTAACCAGCCCCTTAAACCGGGTCAATGACCTATTTGCGACGGGTAAGACAACGGTACCTATCTGGCTATGTTGCGCTATCTCTCGTACATGGACCATTTAGCCGGGTTGATCATGGGCGACGTCAACGAGCGGGGCCGTCGCCGCGGAGGCGCCATCCCCGCAGGCCGCGGGCCTGCGCCGCGCCGTCACACTTCCCGTCACACCCGCCGGTCCAGTCTGCTACCGCTCCACGGGCTCCGGCCCGGAGAAGGACCTCATGCCAATACCGAACACCACGACGGAGAACCATGTCGCTGCTGAGCCTGACCCTGCCGTTACCGCCATGCCCGCCCGATGCCGAAACGACCGCCGCCGCGCCGGCCGACACCTCGACGACAACCTCGGTCATCGCCGAGTTGCGCCGCCAGCTCGCCGCGCCCGGCATGCTCGCCCATCCGGCCGTCGGCCGGGAACTGCGCCTGCTCGCGGAACAGCTGGCCCGCGAACTCCCGGCCGGCGGGCGTGCCCCCGGCCGGCAC
>JBPCKO010000227.1:0-23638 GCA_051004215.1 Streptosporangiaceae bacterium
GCAGTTCCGCGCCGTCGCCACCCGGTACGACAAACGCGAGCGCATCTACCAGGGCACTGTTGACGTCGCCTCGATCATGATCTGGCTGCGAGACCCCGTTTCATGATCCAAGAAACACGCCCTAGCAGGGCCTGGCGGTACACCACTTCTCTGAAGACGTTGAATCGTTAAATGACCCCATGCTCGCGACCTGGCTATTGCGGCCGATCGAGAATGTCGCCCCGCCGAAGTTGATGTTCTTGTACTGCGTGTTCGCGCAGCCCGAGTAAGTAGCGACCGAGGAGACGACGTCATTCCACCCCGGCGGCATGCTGGCGGCCTGGAAGTTTCCGCATTGCGAGGTCTGGGTCCAGGCCAGCGGCGGTGGCCCGAAGTTGGCGTTCTTGTAGTCGATGCTCAGCACGTAGGTGTTACCGGGTGCGGCGCCCGCGTTGATCTGCCTGATCGAGACCGTGCGCGGGGTCGCCGAGGCGGGCAGGTGCACCCGGCCGCCGGTGGCCGCGGCGATCGCCTGGGCGAAGGAGGCGTAGCAGGTCACGGTGGGCGGGCTGGCGTCTCCCGCCGGAAGCGCCATGGCGACGCAGGCCTGGCCGCTGGCCGCCCGCGGCTGCGATCCGCGGGCCTGGGCGGCGCCGGCGGCGGCCGAGCCGGCGTACAGGACGAGGCCGATGAGGGAAAGGACTAATACGAGGCGACGCTTCATCGTGCTCCTAGGTTGAGAGTACAAGCATTTAATCCCGTTAATCCATTATGAACCAAAATCTACGTTCCGTCAAGACGGCAAGTTGGTGCTGTTCCCTAGAAATGCCGTCTTAGCCGACGAGGGCCTTGACCGACGCGGTCAGCTGGGCCAGCCCCTTCTTGGCGTCGGCGAAGAACATCGACGTCTTCGGGTTGCCGTACAGCTCGTTGTCGATGCCCGCGTAACCGTGCCCCATCGAGCGCTTGATCACGATGATCGACTTCGCGGCATCGACGTCGAGGATCGGCATGCCCGAGATCGCCGTTCCCGGCCGGCGGGCGGCCGGGTTCGTGACGTCGTTCGCGCCGATGACCAGGGTGACGTCGGTCCGGCCGAACTCCGGGTTGATCTCGTCCATCTCCTTCAGCAGCGGATAGGGCACGTTGGCCTCGGCCAGCAGCACGTTCATGTGACCTGGCATCCGCCCGGCGACAGGGTGAATCGCGTAGCTGACATCGACGCCCCGCGACTCCAGCAGGTCGGCGAGCGCGGCGACCTCGTGCTGGGCCTGGGCCGCGGCCAGGCCGTAGCCGGGAACGATGATCACCTTCGAGGCGTAGGCGAGCTGGATCGCGGCGTCGTCGGCCGCGATGGACTGGACGCTCGCGCCGGCCGGGCCCGCGACCACGGCCGCGCTGTCGCCAGAACCGAATCCGCCCACCATGATGTTGCCGATCGACCGGTTCATCGCGTCCGCCATCAGCTTGGTGAGAATGCCGCCGGAGGCGCCGACGAGCGCGCCCGCGATGATCAGCGCGGTGTTGTTGATCACGAACCCGGCCATCGCCACCGCGGTCCCGGTGAACGCGTTCAGCAGCGAGATGACGACGGGCATGTCGGCGCCGCCGATCGGCATGACCATGGACACGCCGAACACCAGCGCCGCGGCGATCACGAGGCTCAGGGCGATCATGCTCGGCGAGGCGATCACGTAGGCTCCGACGCCGACCGCCACCGTGGCCAGCAGCAGGTTGACGATCCTGGCCCCGGGAATCGTCACCGGGGCCGACGTGATCACGCCCTGGAGCTTTCCCGCCGCGATGATCGATCCGGAGAAGGTCACCGAGCCGATGATCACGTCGAGGACGGTCGGGACCGACGTGGACGCCGCGACGCCGGCCCCGATCGACATGAAGTCACGGATCGCGACCAGCGCCGCCGCGCCGCCGCCGACCGCGTTGAAGACGCTGACGAGCTGCGGCATCGCGGTCATCTTGACCGTGCGCGCGGTGTACAGGCCAAGGCCGCCGCCGACGAGGATCCCGGCCACGATCACGATCCAGCCGGTCACGGTGATCGCTCCGAGGTGGATCACCAGGATGATGGTGGCCACGATCGCCGCCGCCATGCCCGCGATGGAGACCTGGTTACCGCGGCGGCCGGTGGCCGGGTTGTTCATCAGGTGCAGGCCGAGCACGAAGCAGGACGCCGCGACGAGGTAGATGAGCTGGATGACGGTGTTGAACGTGCCGGTCATGCCGACACCTTGCCGTTCGGGCTGACGCTCGCCTCGACCGCGGTCGGGGCGGCCGGGGCGGACGGGGCGACCCGGCGCTTGAACATCTTGAGCATCCGGCCGGTGACGGCGTATCCGCCGACCACATTCATGGCGGCGAAGGCGACGGCCACGAAGGCCAGGATGTAGCCGATCGCGTTATGCGCGGTCGCGGCAATCACGATGCCGCCCGCCAGCACGATGCCGTGGATGGAGTTCGCCGCCGACATCAGCGGCGTATGCAGCGTGGCCGGCACCTTGCTGATGACCTCGAAGCCCACCCACAGGCTCAGCACGAAGATGATGATGTCGGTCAGGAGCATGAACGGTTCCTTCCGCTCACTCGGCCGCAGGCGGAGCCGGATCGGCGGGCGTCTCGCCAGCCGCGGCGGCCGGTAGTGGCTGTTCGATATTCGCGTTGGTATTTCCCGGTCCGGCCAGGGCCGGGTGCACGACCGCGCCCTCGTGGGTGATCACGACTCCGGCGACCAGCTCGTCGGCGAGATCGACGGCAAGCTGACCGTCCTTGATCAGGTAGGTGAGCAGCGAGCTGACGTTGCGCGCGTACATCGACGAGGCCGCGGCGGCCATGCTCGACGGCAGCTTGTCGGCTCCGATGATCGTGATCCCGTTGTCGGCCACGATCGTCTCGCCGGGGACCGAGCCCTCGACGTTGCCGCCGAGCGGGCTGGATCCCATGTCGACCAGCACCGAGCCGGGCGCCATCGCCTTGAGCGCCTCGCCCGTCACCAGCAGCGGCGGCCGCCGTCCTGGCACCTGGGCGGTGGTGATCACGACGTCGTGCCTGGCAATGTGGTCGGCCAGCTCGGCCTGCTGGGCCGCCCGCTCGTCCTCGGTGAGCGCGCGGGCGTACCCGCCCTCGCCCCCGGCCGGCCCAACCGAGGTCAGCTCGATGAACGTTGCTCCCAGCGACTGGACCTCGGTCTTGGTCTCCGGCCTGACGTCGTAGGCGCTGACGACCGCGCCCAGGCGCCTGGCCGTGCCGATCGCCTGCAGCCCGGCCACGCCGGTGCCGAGCACGAGCACCTTGGCCGGGCGGGCGGTGCCGGCCGCGGTGATCAGCAGCGGGAAGAACCGGCCGAAAGCCGCCGCCGCGAGGACCGCGGCCTTGTAGCCCGCGATGTTGGCCTGGGAACTCAGCGCGTCCATGGACTGGGTCCGCGACAGCGTCCGCGGGATGAGGTCCAGGCTGATCGCGGTGGCCCCGGTCGCGGCCAGCCGCGCGGCCAGCTCGGGATCGGACAGCGGCGCGAACATGCCGAGCACCGCCTGCCCGGGGCGCAACCGGGCAATCTGGTCGTCGTCGGGCCGCCCGACCATGAGCACGGCATCGGCCTCGGAGAGCTGGTCGGCGGGCACGACGCTCGCCCCGGCCTCGGAATACGACTCGTCGGGCAGGAACGCGCCCGCGCCCGCGCCGGACTGCACCAGAACCTCATGTCCGGCGGATCGCAGCTTGGCAATCGCCTCCGGCACGAGCGCGACCCTGCGCTCGCCGGACGCGGTCTCCTTGACCACGGCTACCTTCATCGGGGGACCTCACAAGACGGGTGCACGCGACGCGGCGGCGTGGCGTTCAGGTGCTCGGGCCAGCCGCAGCTTCCCAAGTATGGACCTTACCGCCTGCGCGGGAGTCGCCGCCGGACGGGAGATCGCGGCCCGGGCGTCCGGCTCAGGCCGGGCCGGGCCGGGCGGAGGGTCCCTGACCGCCCGGGGCGGTCCTGGGGCGTTCGGCTCTCGTCCCGGAGCACGGGGGTGACCCGCCGATCGGCCGCGGGCCGGCCGTTTGGCACAGTGGGTGAATGACGGAGTCCGAGCCGGACCGGCCAGGACGGGGCGCCCAGGCAGGCGCTGACCCCCTGGCCGCGCGGCTGCTGGCCGCCCGGCGGGCGCTCACCGCGCGGGATATCGACCCTGACGTCCGGACCAGGCTGCACCTGCGATTCATGGCGATCTGCACGTCCTTGAAGGCGCCGGCCGCGAACCCGGCCCGCGGCGCCCAGCGGCTTGACCGGCTCATCGCCGACGCCGAGATCGCCCGCCGCGGCACCTGCGCCGCCTCGGCCAGGCCGGCCAGCCTGGCCGACCCGGGCGAGGGCGCCGGACGGCAGCCACGCGGCCGATAATCCTTGCCGAGCGGCATTTTCGCGGGCGCGATCCTCGGGCGAGGCAAATTAATTTGCGCGCAGAGTGACCCCTTTTATTACTGAATTGCACATAGTTTCAGTAACGACACGGCTGGATTCTCGCTCAGATGATTGTGCCGCGCCGCTGCATCGCCTACTTTCAGGCAGGTCAGAGGTCGCAAGTACCCCGGTCATGCCGGCCAAGGGGGGTACGACCTCCCGTTGGGGGACCGCAGGAGTGAGGACATGAACAAGCGTGATCTGATCGATGCGATTTCCGGGCGGTTGGGGGATAAGAAAACCGCAACCGAAGCCGTGAACGCAGTTCTCGACACGATCCAGCATGCCGTCGCTAAAGGCGACAAGGTAGCTATTACCGGCTTCGGGGTATTCGAGAAATCCGACCGCCCGGCCCGCACCGCGCGGAACCCAGCCACCGGCGCGTCGATCAAGGTGCCCAAGTCGTCGGTGCCCAAGTTCCGGGCCGGCGCCGACTTCAAGGCCCTGGTGAACGGCGACAAGAAGGTTGCCGTGGGCCGGAAGTAGGCCAAGGCGCGGGCGACCCGCGCGATCGCGCTGATGGCGGGCGGCAGTGTTGCCTCCCGCCATCAGCCGTCTCCGCCCCGCCCCCGGCCCCGCCCCCTCCCGGCCGCGGAACGACACCAACTCCACCCCGTTGCTGCTCCCGGCCCTGCCACGAGGACAACGTGGTGGAGTTGCTGCTGCTAGAACGACACCAACGTCACCACCCTGCTGCTCCAGTCAAGGGCCGGGAGGACATCGTGGTGGAGTTGCTGCTAGAAGAGCATCAACGTCACCACGGTGCCCTTGCCGGGTTAGGGCCCGGGCGAGCGGGCGGGGCTGGCTGGCTAGCGCAGGCCGGGGCGGCGGGCCAGGGCGGTCTGCAGCAGCCGGTCGATGACCTCGGGGAACGACAGGCCGGTCGCCTCCCACATCTTCTGGAAATACGACGTCGGTGACATGCCGGGGAACGTGTTGATCTCGTTCACGATGATCTGCTGTTCCGGCGTGTAGAAGAAGTCGACCCTGGCCAGCCCCTCGGCCGAGACGGCGTCGAAGACGGCCGCCGCCATGGACCTGATCTGCTCGACGTCCTCGGTCGGGATCGGGGCCGGGATCAGCATGCCGGACGCGGCGTCCAGGTACTTCGCCTCGAAGTCATAGAATTCCTCGCCGCCCTCGAGCCGCAACTCACCGGGCAGGGAGGCGTCCGGCGGCGCGCCGTTCACGCCCTGCAGGACCGCGACCTCGATCTCCCTGGCCGTGATGGCCGCCTCGACCAGGACCTTGGGGTCGAACTGCCGGGCCAGCGCGATCGCCGCGGCCAGCTCAGCCGGGTCGTCGGCCTTAGACGTGCCCAGGCTGGAACCGCCCCTGGCCGGCTTGACGAACAGCGGCCACCCGAGCTCATCGAGCCGGGCGGCGACCCGGCGCTGGGAAGAAGCCGGCGATGCGGCGGCCGGCCAGTCGGCCTCGTGCACAACCACGTAGGGCCCGACCGGCAAGCCGCGGGAGTTGAAGATCAGCTTCATGTACTCCTTGTCCATGCTGACCGCGCTGGCCAGCACGCCCGCCCCGACGTACGGAACCCCGGCCATCTCGAGCAGGCCCTGGATGGTGCCGTCCTCCCCGAACGGGCCGTGCAGCACCGGCAGCACCAGGTCGACGTCGCCGAGCACATGCGGGATGTGACCCGGGGCGCTCGCCACGACGGCGGAATCACCCTGGTAGGCCCAGGGCACCACGTGCGCGTCCGGCTTGGCGACCGCGTCTACCGAGGGCAGCACGCCGCCGGTGATCGCGAGCTTGGCCGGGTCGTCGGTGACCTGCAGCCAGGCGCCTTCTGTGGTGATGCCGATCGGGATGACCTCGTACCGGTCCCGGTCGATCACCCGCAGGACGTTGCCGCCACCGAGGCAGGAGATCGCGTGCTCAGGCCCCCGGCCGCCGAACACGACGGCGACCCTGATCTTGCGTTCGCCTTCCACGATGCCTCCTGTCGTCACGGCCGATGGGCAGGATTCCAGATTGAACTCCACGTCGCCGTGCTGTCCGCCGGAAGGTGAATCTGGCCGTTACCGGCCCAGGGAGTCGAGTGCGGTGACGGCGTCGGCGATCAGATCCTCGGCGTCTTCCAGGCCGACCGAGAAACGTACGGCGCCCGGGTCAATGCCGGCTGCGGCCAGCGCCGCGTCGTCCATCTGACGGTGCGTGGTCGACCCTACGTGACTGACCTTGGTGTAGGTCCCGCCGAGCGAGGCGGCGAGCCTGGCCAGGCCGAGCCGGTCGGCGAAGGCCATGCCTGCCGGCCCGCCGCCGAACGGCGCGACCGTCACGATCGACCCGAACCTGGTGCCTTCTGGCCCGGCGTCGAACTGCCGTTTGGCCAGCTCGTGGCCGGGATGACCGGTCAGCCCCGGGTAGTAGACGGTGCGGACGGCGGGATGCCGGACCAGCGAGGCGGCGAGTACCTGCGCCGAGGCGCACTGCCTGCGCACCCGCAACGGCAGCGTTTCCAGGCCCCGGCGGAGCAGGTAGGAATCGTCCGGGCTGAGCGAGCCGCCGGTGTCGATCCTGGTGAGCCGGATCTTCCTGATCAGCTCCGGGTGCCCGGTGATCACGCCTCCGGTCACGTCGGAGTGCCCGCCGAAGTACTTCGTCGCCGAGTGCAGGACCAGGTCGGCGCCGTGCTCGAGCGGCCGGCAGATGACCGGCGGCGCCAGCGTGGAGTCGACCACGAAGACGGCGCCGGCCTCATGCGCGAGACGGCTGAGGCTGGCCAGATCGGCGACCGCGACGGTCGGGTTGGCCAGTGTCTCGGCGTACACGACCGAGGTTCCGGGTCGGAGCGCGGCCCGCACCCTGGCCAGGTCGGTCAGGTCGACGAAGTCGACCTGGACCCCGAACCGCCCGGCGATGTTACGAAGGAAGCTGTAGGTCCCGCCGTAGACCGCGTTCGGCGCGATGACGTGTGAGCCCGCCCTGGCCAGGGCCCAGAACACGGTCGAGATCGCGGCCATGCCGGATGCGAACGCCTGGGCCGCGGGGACGTAGCCGAGATTGACGCCCTCCAGCGCGGCGACCGCGGCGCAGAACGCCTCGACGGTCGGATTGTCGATCCGGCTGTAGCTGAAACCCGGGGCCGAATCGGCCAGGACCGAGGCGAACTCGGCGCTCGATCCGAACGCGAACGCCGTCGTCCGGTAGACCGGCGTGGTCAGCGGCGCCTGCCGCGGCAGGACCGGGGCCGGCAGATGCACCGCGCGCGTGTTCTCGCCCTGGCGGCGGGTTCGGGCCAGCGGCGCCGGGGGCTGGACCGCCGGCGGCCCGGTTGGCTGCGGCCCGGTTGGCTGCGGCCCGGTTGGCTGCGGCTGGGGTGGCTGCTGCTGGGGTGGCTGCGCCTGGGGTGGCTGGGGAGCCGCGGGCAGCTGGTGAGCTTGGGGCGACTGGGTCACGGTCCGCTGGGCCTGTGTCTGTGGTTGTGGCTGGATGGCGCGATGACTTCCCGTGTGCCGCGCCCTGGCGCCGGCCGGAGCGGCCGGCGCGGCCGGAAGGCCAGTCACGCCGAGCGGGTCGGTCTGGCTGAGCGGGTCGTTGTCCGCCCGCGCCGATCCGCGGCCGTTCGCCGTTCCGCTGGCCGTTTGGCCAGGGGCGGGGGCCTCGATGGCCAGCCGGCGAGTCTCGATCGCGCGAGGCGGAACCAGCCGCTGCCGCGGGTCGGGCCTGGCCGGTCCTCGGCGCGCATCGCCGAGGGGCTGCCCCGTCGGCTGCGGTCCGGCGTAGCCCTGAACCACGTACCGAGGATCTGCCGTTTGCCGGGGATCTGTCGCGGGCGACCAGCGCGGGCCGGGATCGCGGTACCGCGGGTCGGCGAGGCGTGGGTCGGCGAGGCGTGGGTCGGCGAGGCGAGGGTCGGCGAGGCGAGGGTCGGCCTGCCGTGGGTCAGTGAACCGGTGGTCCGTCAGCCGTGCGTCGGGCGAGTCGGAGTCGCCGGGACTACCTGACCGGCGTCCGGAGTAATCAGGCTCGCCTGGATACCGGTCGCCTCGGTAGCGCGGGTTGCGCGGATCGGGTGCACGTCCTCGGCCGCCGCCGTATCTCGGGTCGCCGGCGAGCTCAGGTTCGTGACGGAAACTCGGGTCGCCCTCGTAGGCCTGGCCGCTGCGGTAGGTCAGGTCACGGCCACCGGCCTGGCGGCCGCGGTCCTGGCCGCCTCGGTAGCCAGGGCCGCCGTCAGGCCCGCTGTCGTACCCGCCGCTGTCGTACCCGCCGCCGGCGTAGTACCTGGCGTCGGTGTCGTACCCGCCACCGGCGTCGTACCGGGCGTTGGTCTCATAGCGGGCGTCGGAGTTGGACCGGCCGCCAGTTTCATTGCGGGCGCCCGGGTCGTAGTCCGCACGGCGGAAGCCGGAGTCCGGCTCGTACCGGGAGTCCGGCCCGTACCGGGCGTTATCCCCGTACCGGGAGTCCGGCTCGTACCGGGCGTCATAGCCGTCCCGGGGGTCATAACCGTCCCGGCGGTTCGTTGCGTTTCCCGGGTCACGCGCGGTTCGCTGACCGCCGCGCCGGCCGGAATCGCGGGGGCCGCGCGCCTCGGCCTGCGGCCGCGGCCACCGGTCAGAGCCCATAACGCTCGGGCTTCGCCGACCGGCTCGCGAGCATCAGCGCCGCCTGGCCGATCTCGAGACCCTCGTAGACAACTTCCGCGACCACCTCGGTGATCGGCATCTCCACCGAGTGCTTCCTGGCCAGCTCCAGCACGGCCTTGGACGAGGTCACGCCCTCGACAACCTGGTTTGTGCTGGCCAGGACGTCGTCCAGCCTGATGCCTTGGCCGAGTTTCTCGCCGAAGCCCCGGTTGCGCGACAGCGGCGAGGAGCATGTGGCGACCAGGTCCCCCATGCCGGCCAGGCCAGCGAACGTGTGCTGGTCGGCTCCGAGCGCCGCGCCGAGCCTCGCGATCTCGGCCAGGCCGCGAGTAATCAGCATGGCCTTGGTGTTATCGCCGAGTCCCATGCCGACCGCGATGCCGACCGCGACGGCGATCGGGTTCTTGGCCGCGCCGGCCAGTTCACAGCCGATCACGTCCGGGTTGGTGTAGGGGCGGAAGTAGCCAGCGTGGAAGGCCTTCTGCAGGTTCTCCGCGGCCTGGGTGTCCGAGCACGCCACCACGGTCGCGGCGTACTGGCGCTGGGCGATCTCCTGGGCGAGGTTCGGCCCGGTCACGACGGCGACCTGCTCGGCCGGCCACCCGGCGACGTCGGCGATCACCTCCGACATGCGCTGGCCCGTGTCGAGTTCGATGCCCTTCATGAGGCTGACCAGGACCGCGCCCGGTCTGAGCAGGGCGGTCCAGCCGGTCAGGTTCTGCCGCAGGGACTGAGCCGGAACGGCCAGCACCACCACATCGGCCCTGGACAGGGCCTGCTCGGCGTCCCCGGTGGCCCGCAGGTTCCCAGGCAGCTCGACCGCGGGCAGGTAGTCCGGGTTGCGCCTGGTCGTGTTGACCGCCTCGGCCACCTCGGCCCGGCGGCACCACAGCACGGTCTCGTTGCCCGCGTCGCAGAGCACCTGGGCGAAGGTCGTGCCCCAGGAGCCGCCGCCCATCACGGCCGCGGTCACGAGCCGGCTACCTCGCTGGCCGCGTCCCCCGTCGCGGCACCGGATTCGTGGCTGGCGGCATCGCCAGCATCGGCCGGCGCAGCCGGCGCCGCGCCGTTGGCCGGTTGCTCGGCGAGCTTGCGGATCTCTTCCCGCTGCCTGCGGCGTGCGACCGCCGGGTGGTACGGCTCGGCTGGCGGAGTCTCCCCGCGCAGGGTGCCGACTTGCGCGGCCACGTCGACCATGATCTTGTCGGTAGCGGCTCGCAGCGTGGGGCTGTCCAGGGGTCGGCCGGCGAACTCGGACAGGTCGACCGGCGGCCCGGCGAGCAGGCGCACCTTATGCCGGGGCAGGACGCGCGGCCGGAAGGTGCCGTAGGGCAGTACATCCTGCGCGCCCCAGTGGCCAACCGGGATGACCGGCACCCCGGTGACCAGCGCCAGCCGGGCGACGCCGGTCTTAGCCTGCATCGGCCAGAGGACCGGGTCGCGGGTGACCGTGCCCTCGGGGTAGAAGATCACGCAGGCACCGTTACGCAGGCCCTGCTCGGCGTCGCGCAGCACCAGCGCGGCGTCGCCCTGCCCCCGGTATACCGGCAGCTGACCGAGCTTGGCGATGATAGACCCGAGCACCGGGATGTTGAAGAGCGTGGACTTGGCGAGAAAGACCGGGTACCGGCCCGCCCCGTCCACGAACAGTGACAATGCGAGAACGTCCGCGTAGGAGAGATGATTCGCCGCCACGATCACGCCACCGGCCTGGGGGAAGTGCTCCCGGCCCTGCCAGTCATGCCGCATCAGCGCACGGATGCCGGGCCGCAGGATGATCTTCGATACTCCCCGCCAGGCAGTGGAGTAGCTGCCATCCGTGCGCTTGGTCATGTTCACACTCTCCCGCACCTCATGGTGCCAGTCTTCCTGTTCGCCTGACCTGGTGTCGAGGCAAGATCGGATCCTATGGGAACCGAAATCCCGCTGATTTGGTCGGTGGTGATCCCCGTCAAGGTACTTGCCAGGGCCAAATCGAGGCTGGCCGGCCTCGGCCCCGGCGAGCGGGCGGCGGTCGCGCTGGCGATGGCTGCCGACACCGTCGCCGCCGCGCTCGCCAGCCCCGTCGTGGGCGCCGTCGTGGTGGTCAGCGACGACCCGTCCGTACTGGCCCAGGCCCAGGCCCTGGGCGCGGTGGTGATCCCCGACGGGCCGGGTCAGGGCCTGAACGAGGCCATGACGGCCGGCGCCAGGCACGCCGCGGCGCGTTGGCCGGGCAGCGGCGTGGCCGCGCTGACCGCCGACCTGCCCGCGCTGTCGGCCAGGGAACTGACCGAGGCGCTCACGGCGGCCGGCCGGGCGGGCCAGGCCTTCGTGCCCGATGCGGCCGGCTCGGGCACGACCTTGTACGCGGCGACACCGGACGCGACGTTCCGGCCGCTGTTCGGCCCGCAGTCGCGCACCAGGCACCGGCTCGCCGGGGCGGCCGAACTGGACCTGCCCGGCATCCCGGGACTGCGGCAGGACGTAGACACACTGGCCGACCTGGGCGCCGCCGAACGGATCGGCCTGGGCGCGAGATCGTCGTCAGTGCGAGAAACCATCCGCAGGCGTTCCGCCTAAATATGCACGATCGGGCAGGTGAGAGTCCTGGTGATGCCCGGCACTCCCTGGATCTGGGCCACGACCAGGCGGCCAAGGTCATCGACGTTGTCCGCCTCGGCGCTGACGATCACGTCGTAAGGACCGGTGACGTCGTCGGCCTGCGTCACGCCTGCGATCCCGCTAATCGCGGACGCTACGTCGGCGGCCTTCCCGACCTCGGTCTGGACGAGGATGTAAGCCTGGACCATGTCGCCCTCCGGTCGTCAGTGTCAGCGCAAACGCTACCGCAGGGCGCGGCCAGGGGCGTAGCGGGACCGCAGGGCGTCGCGGCGGGCGGCGCACAGGCAAGGGAGGCAGCCATCACGATTGCCGAGTACGGGGAGTTCGCGCTGATCGCGGCCATTGCCGCGCGGTTCCCGGCCAGCCCGGGACTGGTCCTGGGGATCGGTGACGATGCGGCCGTGCTCCGGGCCCCTGACGGGCGGGTGGTGGCCACCACCGACATGCTGCTCGAGGGGCGGCACTTCCGGCGCGAGTGGTCGGCGGCGCGGGACATCGGCGCCAAGGCGGCGGCCCGTAACCTGGCCGACGTCGCCGCGATGGGGGCCCGGCCGACGGCGCTGCTGGTCAGCTTCGCCGGACCCGGTGACCTCGAGGTGGACTGGGTCCTGGAACTGGCCGACGGCATCGCCGAGGAATGCGCGGTGGCCGGCGCGGGCGTGGCCGGGGGTGACACCAGCGGCGCCGACGCGGTGCTGGTGGCGATCACGGCGCTGGGGGACCTGGCCGGGTCAGACCCGGTGACCAGGCACGGTGCCCGGCCGGGGGATGTGGTCGCGGTCGCGGGCTCCCTCGGCGGGGCAGCCGCCGGGCTGGCCCTGCTGTCCGGCGGCATCCGGCGCTCGCCGGACGACGCGATCGCCGGCCTGATCAGGGCGCATCAGCGCCCGGCGCCGCCCTACGACGCGGGCCCCGAGGCGGCCGCGCTCGGCGCGACCGCGATGATCGATGTCAGCGACGGGCTGCTGGCCGATCTCGGCCACGTCGCCCGGGCCAGCGGCGTCACGATCCAGCTGAGCTGGGACCTGGTCGCGGCCGGTCCTGCGGCCGGCGCCGATGAGCTTGGCCGGGCCGCGGACCTGCTCGGCGGCGCCGACTGGCGCGAATGGGTGCTGGCCGGCGGTGACGATTACGCCCTGGCGGCCGCCTTCCCGGCCGGGTCCGTGCTGCCGGAACGCTGGAACGTCATCGGGGCAGTTGCCGAAGCCGGCCAGGGCCGCAGCGGTGCCGTCACCGTCGACGGCCAGAGCGGGAGCGGCCCCGGCGGCTGGCAGCACTTCCGGGGGCCGGTTGCTCATGATCAGGGGGAGTTACCTTGTGCATCGCAAGGTTTCTCCACATGATCATGGAAACCATTCCGGGCGACCGGGCGTGTTCTAGAGCAGAGGTAACGCTCTGTGTTTAGGTAAATTCTCTAGGTGACTCGCCCTGCCGCTGAATGCTTGATATAACCACACTGATGCCGCGTCACCGGCTGGAAGGCCGTCCTCGACACAGGGCGAAGCGTCAGGGATTCTGGCCCCCACGCCGCGTTCGGACCGACGTTGGCCAGGCCACCGAACCAGGGACAATGCGGGCCAGCAGCCGGCCAGAGTACGGCCGCATCGTGCGGGGCGCCATGCTGACGCCCTGGTTCGCGGTCAGCGTCGGCATCGTCGTCGCGACCGCGCTGACCCTGGCCGCACCGCATCCCGCGCTCACCTTCCCGCCGACCAGGGGCGGTCATTGCGTGCAGTCCGGCTGCTCATCCCCGGCGCCGCTGGCCAGGGGACGCGCCCCTGCGATCAAGCAGGACTCCCCGTTGCCCGCGGCCCAGCTGCCCGCGAAACAGCGCACCACGGCGAACGTCAGCGCGGCGGTCAAGGTGGAGTATGAGCTGCTACCGCGCCACGACGACCAATTCATGGCCGTGATCCTCATCGTCGGACACAAGTCCCTGGGCCGGTGGAGCCTGCGCTTCAGCCTCCCTGGCGCGCAGATCGAGTCGATCATGTGGGCCCGGTGGGCCAGGGAAAGCGCCGGGGCGGTGCTGGTGTCCGGCTCGCCGCTGCCCTGGCCGCGTTCGGGCGCGAATGAGGCGCGGCTCGTCATCTTCGGGTCGGGAACGCCTGGCTGGCCGGCCGGGTGCTCCTTCGACGGCAACGGCTGCCAGTTCCGCAAGCTGACCGGCGACGCCGTGCGGCGCGCCGGGCTGCCGGTTCCCGGCCGCTGAGCCAGCCGGCCCGGCCCGGTCAGGCCGCGCGATTAGTCTGGCTGCCATGAACCAGACACCGCCGCGGGTGCTCGCGATCGCCGGCTCTGATTCAGGCGGCGGCGCCGGCATTCAGGCCGACCTGAAGACGATGCTGGCGCTCGGCGTGCACGGCATGACCGTGGTCTGCGCCGTGACGGCGCAGAATTCGGTCGGCGTCCAGGGCTACTGGGAGCTGCCGCCGGAGGCCGTGCTGGCTCAGCTCGACTCGGTGCTCGGCGATATCGGCGCCCAGGCCATCAAGACCGGGATGCTGGCCTCGGCCCCGATCGTGCACGCGGTCAGCGACCGGCTGTCCGCGATGGACGCCCCGCTGGTGATCGACCCGGTCGCGGTGTCCAAGCACGGCGACAGCCTGCTGTCCGCGGGGGCGCTCGAAGCGCTCACGTCCGACCTGCTCCCGCTGGCCACGGTGGTCACGCCGAACCTGCTCGAGGCGCAGTTGCTGACCGGCATCACGATCACCGACGAGCAGGAAATGCTCGCCGCGGCCAGGCAGCTGGCCGCCCGGGGTCCGCGCTGGGTGCTGGTCAAGGGCGGCCACCTGCCGGGAAACCCGGTCGACCTGCTGTTCGGCGACGGTCAGGTGCTGCGTTACCCGGCTGAGCGGATCGCGAGCCGGCACACCCACGGCACCGGCTGCACGCTGGCCTCGGCGATCGCCTCGCACCTGGCCATGGGGGCCAGCGTGCCCGCCGCCGTCGAGGCGGCTAAGGCGTACGTCACGGGCGCGATCGACGGCGGGTTCCCGCTCGGCGCGGGGATCGGGCCCGTGGATCACGGCTGGCGGATCCGCCAGCCGGTCAGCTAGCCCGCTAGCGGGTGACCTTGCCTGCCTTGATGCAGGACGTGCAGACGTTCAGCCGCCGGGGGGTCCGCCCCACCTTGACGCGGATGCGCTGAATGTTGGGGTTCCAGCGGCGCGGGGTGCGGCGGTGCGAGTAAGACACGTTGTTGCCGAAGCCCGGCCCCTTGCCGCACACATCGCAGACGGAAGCCACGGGATCGCTCCAAGGAGTGGTAGTCAGATAGGTCATCGGGCAGGCCTGAGCGCGCCCGGCTGGATAAGGATATCTGACCGGCCAGCCGCGCGCGACTCGGGCGACGGACCCGGACAGTACCCTGCGAAGGAACGCCCGCCGCGACCCAGGGAATCGGAGCGGAGTAACGCCGATGGCCAAGCTCACTGACCCGCTGCGGCCGGTCGTCGGCGACAAGGCGGCGAAGCGGCTCGCGACCCTCGGCGCCGGCCTGCACACGGTCGGCGACCTGCTCGGCTATTACCCGCGCCGGTACGAGACCAGGGGCGAGCTGACCGACCTGGCCGGGCTGCGGGACGGCGAGCACGTCACCGTCCAGGCCATGATCGCGTCGGTGACCAGCAGGCCGATGCGGAACCGGCGCGGTTCCATCCTCGAGGCGGTGGTCACCGACGGGCACGGCAAGCTGACCCTGCTGTTCTTCGGCAAGGGCCGTCAGGACTGGCGCGAGCGGCAGCTGGCGCCCGGCCAGCACGGGTTGTTCTCCGGTCAGGTGTCCAGTTTCCGCGGTAAGCGCCAGCTGTCTCATCCCGAGTACGAGCTGATCGGGGCCGATCCGGACGGGTCGGCCAGGGCGGTGGAGTTCGCCACCGAGCTGATCCCGATCTACCCGGCCAGCAAGGACATCTCGTCCTGGCAGATCGCCGACTCGGTCAGGCTCGCCCTGGTCGCGGCCGAGCTGGACGGCGACCCGCTGCCTGCCTCGCTCAGGGCCCGCTACGACCTGTACGACTACGCCCGGGCGCTGCACGGCGTCCACCGCCCGGCCGACGAGCGGGACATGCGCCGCGCAGTCACCCGGCTGAAGTGGGACGAGGCGTTCACGCTGCAGGTCGTGCTGGCCCAGCGGCGCCGGGTCTCCACCGAGTACATCGCGCTGGCCAGGCCGGCCATCGACAACGGGCTGCTGGCCGGGTTCGACCGGGCCCTGCCGTTCGAGCTGACCGACGGCCAGGGCGCGGCCGGGCTGGCGATCACGGCCGACCTGGCCAGGCCGCATCCCATGCACCGGCTGCTGCAGGGCGAGGTCGGCTCGGGCAAGACCATCGTGGCGCTGCGGGCGATGCTCCAGGTCGTCGACGCGGCCGGGCAGGCGGCGCTGCTCGCACCGACCGAGGTGCTGGCCCAGCAGCATTTCAGGTCGATCAGCCAGATGCTCGGCCCGCTGGCGATGGCCGGCCAGCTTGGCGGCGCCGAGCAGGCGACGAGGGTCACGCTGCTGACCGGCTCGCAGCCCGCCGCGGCCCGGCGCCGGGCCTTGCTGGAGGCGGCCTCCGGCGCGGCCGGCATCGTGATCGGGACGCACGCGCTGCTCGAGGAGCACGTCCACTTCGCCGACCTCGGACTGATCGTGGTCGACGAGCAGCACAGGTTCGGCGTGGAGCAGCGCGAGGCGCTGCGCGGCAAAGCGGCCGAAGGCCGGCCGCACGTGCTCGTGATGACCGCGACCCCGATCCCGCGCACCGTCGCGATGACCGTCTTCGGCGACCTGGAGGTCACCGAGCTGACCGAGCTGCCGGCCGGCCGGTCCCCGATATCGACCCACGTGGTCCCGGCGGCCGAGAAGCCACGATTCCTCGACCGCACCTGGGAGCGGATGCGGGAGGAAGTCGCGGCCGGCCAGCAGGCCTACGTGGTCTGCCCGCGCATCGGCGACGGCGACGGCGACGCCGACGAGCCGGGACCGGCCAGGGCAGGGCAGGCCCGCGGCCGGGACGAGGACGGCCGCGCCGAGGATGGCGGGTTCGACTTCGGGCAAGCCGATCCCGGCCTGGCCGGGGACGAGGCCGAGGACGAGGAGGAACGGCGGCCGCCGCTGGCCGTGCTCGACGTCGCGGCGCAGCTCGGGCAGGGCCCGCTGGCGGGCTTGCGGGTGGCCATGTTGCACGGCCGTCTGCCAGCGGACGAAAAGGACAAGACCATGCTGGCGTTCGCCGACGGCCAGGTGGACGTGCTGGTGACCACCACGGTCGTGGAGGTCGGCGTGGACGTGCCGAACGCGACCACCATGGTGATCATGGACGCGGACCGGTTCGGCGTCTCGCAGCTGCACCAGCTGCGTGGCCGGGTCGGCCGCGGCGGCCACCCCGGGCTGTGCCTGCTGGTGACCGAAGCGCAGCCCGGGCCGGCCCGCGAGCGGCTGGAGGCGGTCGCGGCGACCACGGACGGCTTCGCGCTGTCCAGGCTTGACCTGGAGCAGCGCAGGGAAGGCGACGTGCTCGGCGCGGCCCAGGCGGGCCGGCGATCCAGCCTCAAGCTGCTCACGCTGCTCAAGGACGAGAACCTGATCGGCCTGGCCAGGCACGAGGCCACCGAACTGGTGGGCGCCGACCCCGCGCTGGCCGGCGAGCCCGCGCTGGCCGGGGCGATCAGTGCCCTGCTCGACACCGAGCGCGCGGAGTACCTGGCAAAGGCCTGAGCGATGACCAGGATCATCGCGGGGAGCGCCGGCGGCCGCCGGCTGGCTGTCCCGCCCGGCCGCTCGACCAGGCCGACCAGCGACAGGACGAGGGAGGGGCTGTTCGCGACGGTGCTGGCCGCGCTCGGCCCCCTGGACGACGCGGCGGTCCTCGACCTGTACGCCGGATCGGGCGCGGTCGGGCTGGAAGCGCTGTCCCGCGGGGCCAGCGAGGTCCTGCTGGTCGAGTCCGATCCGGTCGCCGCCCAGGTCATTAAGCGGAACATCACGACGGTCGGACTGCCCGGGGCTCAGCTACTGCGCGACCGGGCAGAACGCGCCCTGCGGCGCGGCCCGGCCGGCGCCCGCCCCCGCGACCTGGTCTTCGCCGATCCTCCTTACGCCGCGGCCGATGCCGAGGTCGGCCAGGTACTCGGCCTGCTGGCCAGCCGGGGCTGGCTGGCGGCCGGAGCGCTGGTCGTCGTGGAGCGTGATGCCCGTTCCGGGGCGCCGCCGTGGCCTGCCGGATATGCCCAGGACCGGTCCAGGCGCTACGGCGAGACGGTGCTCTGGTACGGTCGCGCGACAGGAGCGTCGCCGGCCGCCTCACCGACGGGAGCGTGAGTCTGCGTGATTCGCGTGGTGTGCCCCGGGTCTTTCGACCCCGTCACCAACGGCCATCTGGACATCATCAGGCGCGCGGCGAAGCTGCACGACGAGGTGATCGTGGCCGTGCTGCGCAATCCGTCGAAGTCCTCGCTGTTCACCGCGGATGAGCGCATCGAGCTCCTGCGCGAGGTGACCAAGGAGGTGACGAACGTCAGGGTGGCCAAGTTCAACGGCCTGATCGTCGACTTCTGCCGGGCCAACGACGTCTCGGCCATCGTCAAGGGGCTGCGCGCGGTCACCGACTTCGATTACGAGATGCAGATGGCGCAGATGAATTACAGCCAGGCCGGGGTCGAGACGATGTTCCTGACCACGAACCCGCTGTACGCCTTCTTGTCCTCCAGCCTGGTCAAGGAGTTCGCCAGCTACGGCGGCGACGTGGCCAGCCTGGTGCCCGAGCAGGTGCTCCGGCGCCTGACCGAACGCCTGCCCGGGGACTGACCTGGCCGGCCAGCGGATGGGTGGCGGCTGGGCGGCCCGAAGGTCAAGTTGGGAATCCGCAGGCCGGCCGGTAAGCTGACACGCCCAGACTCACACACCATCAGCTCCTGCCATGCCACACGCGAACGTCAAGAGAACACCACGGCTCGACCCGCGCGGCCCGCTTGTCTTCGACATCCGGACGCTAGGGTCCGCGTCAGCGCGCTCGGAATCGCGGACTGTTCCGGCTCCCGCCCATCTCGGTTCCGGCCTGGTGCGAGTGCCGGTGAAGGCCGAGCTCCAGCTCGATGTCCGGCTTGAGGACGTCTCGGACGGGGTGCTCGTCACCGCGACCGCGACCGCTCCGCTGGCCGGGGAGTGCGCGCGATGCCTGGACGAGTTCACCTCGAGCACGCAGGTCAGTTTCCAGGAGCTGTACGCGGCGGAGCCCGGTGGTTCGGGCGACGACGGGTATCTTCTGGACGGGGACCTGCTTGACCTCGAGCCCGCGCTGCGGGATGCGCTGGTCCTGGAGCTGCCGCTCTCGCCGCTGTGCGAGGCGGACTGCGCCGGGCTGTGCCCGGTGTGCGGCATCCGCCTCGCGGACGCCGAGCCCGGGCACGCGCACGCCGGCGACGGCGGAGTGTGGACGGTACTGAAGAACCTGTTCCCCGAAGGGGAGAACGGCCAGGCCGGCCAGACGGCCGGGGAGACAACATCGGGCGGGACATCAGGTCCCGCGAACTCGAAGGAGCAATGAGGTGGCTGTACCCAAGCGGAAGATGTCGCGCAGCAACACCAGGTCGCGCCGCTCCCAGTGGAAGACGGCCGCGCCGGCGCTGGTGACGTGCCCGCAGTGCCACGACCCCAAGCTGCCGCACACGGCCTGCCCGACCTGCGGTACGTACAACCGCCGCCAGGTCATCACCCCCGCGTCCTGACGCGGCGAGCGTGAGCTGCACGGGCCGGTGACGGGAGGGAGGGACGACGGTGAGCGTGGCGCCGGCTGACGGGCGGGCGGCGGATGCCGACATCTCCGTCCTTCTCGCCACGCTCGAGGTCCAGGTCAGCGACAAGCTGCTGGACCGCGCGCTGATGCACCGGTCGTTCGCCTACGAGAACGGCGGCCTGCCGACCAATGAGCGCCTGGAGTTCCTCGGGGACTCGGTCCTCGGCCTGATCGTCACCGACACCCTGTTCTGCATGCACCCGGACCTTCCCGAGGGCAACCTGGCCAAGCTGCGGGCCGCCGTGGTCAACAGCCGGGCCCTGGCCGGCGTTGCCCGGGGACTGCGCCTGGGCAGCTACGTCAGGCTGGGCAAGGGCGAGGAGGGCACCGGCGGCCGCGACAAGTCCTCGATCCTGGCCGACACGCTCGAGGCCGTGATTGGTGCCGTGTACCTGGACGGCGGCATGGCCGCGGCCGACCCGCTCGTGCACCGGCTGTTCGACCCGGTCATCGCCCGGTCAGCCCGGCTCGGAGCCGGCCTGGACTGGAAGACCTCGCTGCAGGAACTGACGGCGGCCGAGGACCTCGGCAGCCCCGAATACGTGGTCGGTGAGAGCGGGCCCGATCACCAGAAGTCGTTCCGCGCGGTCGCCAGGGTCGGCGGGCAGGTCTGGGGCGACGGCGAGGGCCGCACCAAGAAGGAAGCCGAGCAGCAGGCCGCCGAGGCGGCCTGGACGGCGCTGAGCGCCAAGGTCACCGGGGCCGACGCCGAGCCCGACAGCAATGACGAGGGGACCGGCGGCCGAGCGGACCGGCAAGGCGAAGCTGGCCGGCCGGGCGAAGAGGCCGGCCGGAACGGCGCCGCCGGGCTCAGCGAGACTTCGGCGGCTACTGGTCGCCAGCGGCCGGCCTAAACGGGAACGCCGGACGGTCCTTCGTGCCCGAGCTGCCCGAGGTAGAGACGGTCAGGGATGGCCTGCAGCGGCACGTCAGCGGCCGGACCATCGCCGACGTGCAGGTGCTGCATCCGCGCGCGGCCCGCCGGCACCTGGCCGGACCTGATGACCTGGCCGCGGTGCTGCGCGGCTCGACGGTCGGGGTGGTCCGCCGCCGCGGCAAATACCTCTGGCTCCCGGTCGGGCACGACGCGCTGATCGCCCATCTGGGCATGAGCGGGCAGCTCGTGGTCGGCGACCCTGGCCGGCCGCTCGCCCCGCACGTGCGGGCCACCTTCGCGTTCACCGACGGCGGTCCTGACCTGCGTTTCGTCGACCAGCGGACGTTCGGTCACCTGACCTTCGCGCCCGGCGGGGCCGTCCTGCCGCCGGCCCTGGCCCATATCGCGCCCGATCCGCTGGAAGACGCGTTCGACGACGAGCGGTTCGCGGCCCGCCTGCGGCTCCGCAAGACCGGGATCAAGCGGGCGCTGCTCGACCAGTCACTGATCAGCGGGGTCGGCAACATTTACGCCGACGAGGCGCTGTGGCGGGCCAGGCTGCACTGGGCCAGGGCCACCGACGGGCTCCGGCGCCCCGACGTGACCAGGCTGCTGGCCGAGGTCAGGGCCGTCTTGGCCGCGGCGATCGCGGCCGGGGGCACCTCGTTCGACAGCCTGTACGTGCAGGTGAACGGGCAAAGCGGGTATTTCGACCGGTCCCTGGCGGTATACGGCAGGGAAGGCGAGCCGTGCCCGCGGTGCGGTACGCCGGTGCGCCGCGACAAATTCATGAACCGGTCGTCGTTCAGCTGCCCGAGGTGCCAGCTGCGACCGCGCCGGGGTCGCTGGTGACCTGGCCTGGCCCCGGCGAGGGCGTGGAGGGCCGGGAGGGGCCGGATCCCGGCGCTCCCGGCTCGCCGCCGAGCGGGCAGGCCAGGCTGACGGCCTGGGTGCGCGGCCGGGTACAGGGGGTCGGATTCCGCTGGTGGGTACGCAGCATCGCGCTGGAGCTCGGCCTGCGGGGCGTGGCCGAGAACCTGGTCGACGGCCGGGTCAGGGTTATCGCCGAGGGTGACCGCGGCCGCTGCACGGTCCTGCTGGAACGGCTGGAGGCGCCCGGCACCCCCGGGCACGTGGTCCAGGTGACGCACCGATGGGATGCGGCCAGGGGCGGCTTCACCGGCTTCGCCGAGCGGTTAACCGCGGCGACGGCCATCTTTCACCTGCGGTCATGCCCCTGACCTGGGCGGATGCCAACTTGACCGGAAGGGTGCCGAGGTGGGACCATGGAAGTGTTACCTGCGCGCAGCTAACGCGGTTCTTGCGTTTTTCCTTGCGCGCGCGACCACTCTGGTCACTCAGTGTGGAGGACCTCAAGCAATGGCGAAGGCTCTGCTTGGCCATGTTGGCGGGCCAGATCCCCGCATGGTTTCCGAGATGCGCCGACTGCAGCGACGAGTACGTGACCTCGAGGCCGAGCTTGCCCGGCTTCAAGAGGTGAACGACGTGCTTGCCGCGGGAGTCGGCCACGAGATGCTGCTCGACGACCGCGAACCGGCGCTGACCTGAGCAGGCTTCTCGAGCCAGATCTTTTCCGCTGACGGCTCGCTGCGGCGTCCTGGACGTCGGCGATGGCGCCGTTGGTGGTTGGCGGCTGCCCGAAGGCAGGTTGCCGGGCGCCGTGGGCTACTGCCCAGGATCAACCGTCCGGGTGGACTGGCCAGCGTGTGTTTTTCAGGCACGCTAGCACCGAGCTGGCGGGCGCGCTAGAGGGGTGCCCGGCCGCCCGCGCGCTGCCCGGTGAGGTCGCGCTGGGCACGGTAAGGTTCGGTGAACCCCGCGGGGGCGGCGCGGCGAGCACGGGGCTGGCCGCAGGGCTGGTGAGGAGAACAGGCCGTGTACCTGAAGACCCTCACGCTTCGCGGCTTCAAGTCCTTCGCCTCCGCGACCACCCTGCGCTTCGAGCCGGGCATCACCTGCGTGGTCGGGCCTAACGGCTCGGGCAAGTCCAACGTCGTCGACGCGTTCTCCTGGGTGATGGGCCAGCAGGGCGTCAAGCCGCTGCGCGGCGGCAAGATGGAGGACGTCGTCTTCGCAGGCACGTCGGGACGTCCCGCCCTCGGCCGGGCCGAGGTCACGCTGACCATCGACAACAGCGACGGTGCCCTGCCCATCGACTACGCCGAGGTGACGATCAGCCGCCTGCTGTTCCGCACCGGCCAGAGCGAGTACGCGATCAACGGCAGCCAGTGCCGGCTCCTCGATGTGCAGGAACTCCTGTCCGATACCGGCCTGGGCCGGGAGATGCACGTGATCGTCGGGCAGGGGCACCTGGACGACATCCTCAACGCGGGTCCCGAGGCCCGCCGGGCGCTGATCGAGGAGGCAGCGGGCGTACTCAAGCACCGGCGCCGCAAGGAGAAGGCGCTGCGCAAGCTGGACGCCATGCAGGCCAACCTGACCCGCCTGGTCGACCTGACGACCGAGCTCGGGCGGCAGCTCAAGCCGCTGGGACGGCAGGCCCAGCTGGCCCGCCGGGCCGCGGTGATCCAGGCCGACCTGCGCGACGCCAGGCTGCGGCTGCTGGCCGACGACTACGTCGCCCTCTCGGCCGACCTGGCCAGGGACGAGGCCGATGAGGCGGCCGCGGCGGCCCTGCGGGCAGAACTGGAGGTGACGGTGACCACGGCCCGGCTGGCCGAGGCCGCGCTGGAGGAGGCCGCCCAGCAGCACGCGCCCCGCCTGGCCGTCGCCCAGGAGACCTATTTCTCGCTCGGCGGGCTGGCCGAGCGGCTGCGCGCCGTGGCCGACCTGGCCGCCGAGCGGCACCGGCACTTGTCCGCGCCGCCCGAGCCGGTCAGGCCAGGGCGTGACGCCGACGAGCTGGACCGCGAGGCGGCCCTGCTCCGCGAGCAGGAGCAGGGGCTCAGCGAGCGCCTCGCGGCCGGGCGGGCCCAGCTCGCCGCGGCCGTGTCGGCCAGGACGGCGACCGAAACATCGCTGGCCGCGACCGCGCGGAAGCTAGCGGCCGACGCCAGGGAAGCCGCCGAGCGGGCCGAGCGGCTGGCCAGGTTGCGCGGCCAGGCCAGTGCGGCCAGGAGCCGGATCACCGCGGCCCAGGAAGAGGCCGGCCGCCTCGCCCGGGTCCTGGCCGCGGCCAGGACCCGGGACGAGCAAGCCCAGCAGAAATACGGCGAGCTGCAGGACCTCATTGGCGGCCGGGACGAGGACCGGGCCGAGCTCGTGTCGGCCACCGAGCGCGCCGCCGCGGCGGTCAAGGAGGCGTCGGCCCAGGTCGCCCGGCTGCGGACGGCCG
>JBPCKO010000228.1:0-21224 GCA_051004215.1 Streptosporangiaceae bacterium
TCGCACACCTCCCGCGGGAACGGCAGGCTGGTAGACCGGTCCAGCCAGTACCGGGTGGCCAGTGAGCTGTCGTGCCGCCGGATTGGCACGATCACGGCGGCCCGGCCGCTGGCCGACCCCGGGCCGGAGTCCTCGATCACGTAGTTCGCGCGCATCAGGCTCAGCATCGAGGCGGTGATGCTCAGTACGCCCACCGAAGCGCTACTGTTCGCCCCGGGCACCTGCCCCGACGGCGCGCTGCCATCAAAGTCCCCGTCGTCATCGGTCTTGGCCAGTTCGGCCTGGCCGCTGCGATGCCAGATGTCCAGCAGGTAGGACGAGGACCCCGCCGGACTGGTCCAGGCCACGATCTGCACGCCGCGGTAGGACACCATCCGGCAGGCGGTCACGGCGGCGCTCATCAGGGCCACGCCCTGGCGCACCACCGGGTCGCTGGCCGACGGGACCTTGGACTGGCCCGGCTGGCCCGGCTGGCCGCCGATGGCCGCCGGGGGGGCCGGGCGCCGGTTGCTTTCCGCGAGCATGTTCGCGGCCAGGATCAGGACCGTCAGCGATCCGAGGGCAGCCCCCGCGATGCCGATGACCAGCCGCGAGCGCCTCCAGTACAGCCACATCATGGGCTACCCCGGGCGGTGGCTGACCATCGGGACCAGCGAGTGGTGAGCCGCCCCGGTGCCGCCCACCGCACCGGTCGCGGCGAAGTCCGTGACCAGGCCAGACCCGAACTGCTCGGGCCGGGCCAGCGCCGGACCCGCGAGCCGGGCGCCATGCCGGTAACCCGAGGCCGGCGTGGTCACCGGCGCGGAGCCAGCCGGGGCCTGCCCGGCGTCGTAGGCGTGCTGCATCAGATAGCTGACCACCGAGGGGGTGACCTTCGGCGCGGGCGGGCTGCCCCTGCTGCCGAGCAGGAAGGCCATCATTCCGACGGCCGCCAGCGCGCTGCCTGCCGAGGCGGCCAGCAGGCGCACCCCAGGACGGAGGGCGTGGTTAGCGGCGGCCGGCCCGGCTCCGGTGCCGGTATCCGCGAAGTCGTCGTTGTCGGCCCGGCTCGTCCACGCGAGCTCCATCAGCCGGCCAGCGATGGCGGGTTCGGCCGAGTGATCGCCGAGGGCGGTCAGCCTGCGCTTCAGCGCCCGCATCGCATTAGCTTCCTGCCGGCAGCCGCTGCATCCGGCGACGTGATTGAGGACCCGGTCCCGCTCTTCGCCCTCGAGCTCGCCGTCGACCAGGGCGGACAGCCAGCGTCCCAGGTGGCTCACCCCCCGCTCACCTCCCCGGCGACCGCCGCCGCGGCGGGGCCCGTCGCCACCCGGTGCAGCGGCACCGGCGTCCGGCGTGGCCTGCGGTGCTCCAGCGCCGCCCTGAGCTGCGCGCGGCCGCGGTGAATCCGGCTGCGCACGGTTCCCAGCTTGACCCCGAGAACGTCCGCGATTTCCTCGTAGGTGAGGCCCTCGATGTCGCACAGCACGACGGCGGCCCGGTATTCAGGCGGCAGGTCGGCCAGGGCGACGGCGATGTCATGGTCCAGATGCCGGTCGTCGAAGGCCTGCGACGGCGTCGGCTCGGTACCTTTCAGCCTGGCCGCCGTGTCCTCGCCGAGCCCCTCGAACCTGATCCGCTGCTTACGGCGGGTGATGTCGAGGAACAAATTCGTCGTGATCCGGTGCAACCAGCCCTCGAACGTGCCGGGGGTATAACTCGACAGCGACCGGAAGACCCGGACGAACACCTCCTGGGTGAGGTCCTCGGCGTCGTAGCAGTTTCCGGTCAGCCGGTAGGCCAGCCGGTAGACGCGAGCTGAATGCTCCCTGACGACCTCTTCCCAGGTCGGCGGTGTCCATGGCGCATCGGTCGCGTGGCCGGCGCCGGTCACCACGTCAGTCTGCATCAGCCGTCCTTCTACCTGGTCTGCTGCGCCGGACCTGTCCGTCCGCGCGCCAGCGCGTGCGCTGTCAATGGGTGGGCCTGGGCAACCGAGACCGCAGAGCGTTAACGTCCGGCCCTCGCGTCGTGTTCCCGTTCGACCTCGGCTGCCGCTAGGCTGCGGCGCGAAGCAGTTTACCGAAGTCGCCGGAGGCAGCCATCTTCCGCTCAGACCTCACCGGAGTTCTCGGCGATTTCGCCGCCGAGGATGAGCCCCTCGCCACGGCCCGCGCGAACGCCGAGGCTATGGGCGGAGCGGCGCCGGTCGCGCCGCTCACCGGTATGGTGCTGCGGTTCCTGGCCGCCGCGATCAGCGCGAAGTCCGTCGTCGAGATCGGCACCGGCTGCGGCACCTCCGGCATCTACCTGCTCCGCGGCATGCGCGCGGGATCGATCCTGACCAGCGTGGACACCGAGCCCGAGCAGCACCGGCTGGCCAGAGCGGCGTTCGGCCAGGCCGGGTTCGGCTCTGGCCGGTACCGGCTGATCACCGGCCGGGCCCTCGAAGTGCTGCCGCGGCTCGCTGACCACGCCTACGACCTGGTGTTCTGCGACGCCGACAAGCGTGAGTACCCCGAGTACCTGGCCGCCGCCCTGCGGCTGCTGCGGCCGGGCGGCATCGTCGCGTTCGACAACGCGATCTGGGCCGACGAAGGGCCGAATGTCGCCCACCGGGACCCGGAGACCGGCGCGGTCGGCGAGGTGCGCGAACTGGTCTTCGACGACGAGAGCCTGGTCCCGGTGCTAATGCCGGCCGGCGACGGCCTCCTGGCCGCGGTCAAGCGCGACGGTTAGCGCGGCCCGCGGGCTGCTCAGGCCGCCCCGAGGTGCGTAACAGCCGGCTGGGACGACTCCGCGGACCGGCCGCGGTTTGCTGCAGCCAGCGCAGCAGCAGCCTGACTCCGAAGCCGGTGCCGCCGGCGGTGAGCTCGCCATCATCGGAGCCGCTCCTGGCCGCCGCGGCGATGTCCAGGTGGGCCCACGGCGTGCGGCCGGCGAATTCGCGCAGGAACAGCGCGGCCGTGATCGACCCGGCACCCGGCGGTTCACGCGGGACGTTCGACAGGTCGGCCACCGGCGAGTCCAGGGCCGGCCGGTATTCAGAGGTCAGCGGCATCCGCCAGAGCCGGTCGCCGCTGGCCTCCCCCGCGGCGAGCAGGGCCGCCGCCAGCTCGTCGCTGGTCGAGTACAGCGCGGCCCGGCTCGAACCGAGAGCGATCCGCGCCGCCCCGGTCAGCGTGGCCAGGTCCACGATCAGGTCAGGCCCGAGCCGGGCGTTCGCGTAGGCGATCGCGTCGGCCAGCACTAGCCGCCCCTCGGCGTCGGTATTGAGTACCTCGACCGTGGCACCGCCGAACATCGTGAGCACGTCGCCGGGGCGGTAAGCCGAGCCGGACGGCAGGTTCTCGGCCGCGGCCACCAGCCCCGTGACCTTGTCCGGAATGCCGAGGCTGGCCAGGGCCGACATCGCCGCGATCACGGCCGCGCCGCCGGCCATGTCGGTCTTCATCGCCTTCATCGCGTCGTTCGGCTTGAGCGACAGCCCGCCGCTGTCAAAAGTGATCCCCTTGCCGACCAGCACAACGTGGCGGGGGGGTCGGCTGGCAGCGGGCGTGTAGGTCAGCTCGATCAGCCGGGGCGGACGGTCAGAGCCCGACCCCACGGCCGTGATGCCGCCGAATCCGGAGCCGGCCAGCTCGGCCTCGTCCCAGACCCGCACGCGCAGGCTGGCGCCGTCCGCTCCGGCACCATCCGCGCGGGCACCGTTCGCGCTGGCACCGTCCGCGACCCTGGCCGCGTACCCGGCGAGCCACTGCGGCGTCTTGCGCAGCGACGGGGTATTTGTCAGGTCCCTGGCTACGCCGGTCGCCGCGGCGATGGTGGTCGCCTCCGCGATGGCCGCCTCGGTCCCGGCCGTGCCGGTCAGCCCGACCTCGGCCTGCCCGGCCCGCGGGCCCTGGTCGGCGGCGGCCGCGGATTTCTCGCTGAAGCGGTACGAGCCGAGCAGGACGCCCTCGGCGAACGCCAGCACCTGCCGGTACGGCTGGCCGGCGACCACCGAAGCGACGGCGCGCTCCCCTGGCCGCAGCATCCGCCCGAGTTCGCCGCCCGCCCGCCGCAGCGCGGCGGCCGAACGGTCGCCGACGCCGAGGAACACCACCCGGACGGTCGCGCCACCGGACCGGACGGCGGCAGGCACGATCTGCCCGGCCTGGCCAGACATCCGGCCCGCGGCCACGATCTCGGGCGCCGGGACGGCCAGCCGCGCGTCCAGGGCGTCGTCGGCATCGGTCTCACCGCCGTCCGCGACCGCCACCACGACGATGTCGGCCGGGTCGGCCTGGCCCGCGTCCACGGCGCGCAGGAACCCGCCCGCCGTCTGTTGTCCTTCCAGGCTCAGCGGGGTGACGGAACTGATCACAGGCATCCGATAGGAAATTCTCAGCCGACAGCGGATTCGAGGGCATGACCGAGGGCCCTCGCCTCGTCCGGCGTCAACTCGACGACGAGCCGGCCGCCGCCTTCCAGGGGCACGCGCATCACGATCCCCCGGCCCTCCTTCGTGACCTCAAGCGGACCGTCACCCGTCCGCGGCTTCATCGCCGCCATCCATCTCCCCTTCCTGTCGCCGGGCCGCCGGTGACCGGCACTACCGCACACTGCGCGTCCGGCATCTGCACCCTGAGCCACCAAGCCACATCTACATCAATCGGTACCTCTATTATCGTTCAGTTAACTAGCCGGATAAGACCGCTAAGTGCAGGTAAGCCCGTTGTTAACTGACCGATCTTGCAACCTGTTAACTGCCCCAATGCAGCCTCTACAGCCCCACTGGTCTGTCCAAGTTTAGTGTGGAGCGCCGCCTGTCGGGGTGGGTGTGGCGCTTAGATTCCTGCTGGCCCCGCGCCGGGCGTTGACGCGATAGCCACGATGTTCGTGACGGTGCTCACACCAACCTCTTGGTAGATCGCGGGCGTACGGGGTCAGCAGGCAGATCGCGCAAGCGCTCCAGGCCGTGACGGAAGTACGCAGCGGGCTTGCGCGGGGTACCATCGCGATGTGCGCGTCGGTAAGAGGGCTCTGGCTGCCACGGCCGTGGCGGCGGCAGCGACGGCCTTAACAGGGTGCAGCGCTGGCCCTGCCCCGCTGGAGGCCGCGCACCCGGGCGATTCCGTGTGCTTTCCAGGACAGGCGCATGGAAAATATGCGTACGGCGTCGAGGATTTCACCAACCAAGCTCACCAAACCGTCACCTTTAACCGGGTCGGGCTGCGCGACCCGGTGCACTTGAAAGTCCTCGGCGCGTACCTGGCGGCCCGTGACCGGTCCCCTCAGATCGGAGCCGACGAAGGCTGGCCGCCCCGCCTGCCACCCGGCCTGACCGACTGGGCGCGGCACCGCCCCGTGGCCGGGTACCAGTTGCGGCCCGGCGCGACCACGGAAGTCATTCTGGGCTTCCAGCTGACCGCTCCGGCCGGCGGCAGGTCACCAGGCATGCTGATCTGGTACCAAACGGCAGGAGGCAGTTACCTGCTCCGCGATGATCTGGCGATCCAAGTTGCGCCGGTCGGCCGCGAATGCAGCTGAACCCTGACTCCTCAAGGTCTAGGGCAGTGTTCCCCTGGCCACAAGCTGCGCGGCGGTGGCGTCGTTAGCGTTGGTGCCGCATAGGTAGCCTTGATGGCCGAAGTGGAAGTACGTGCGGCCATGGACGTCGTAGCCGGTTTCGGTTTGGGCGTTGAACCCGATCTTGTCAGCGGCGCTCAGCTCGAATCCCTGGGACCAGGTCACGGCCTTGCCGTAATCGGTGTTGAAGTGGGCGCCCTTTATGTAATGGTTGCAATCAAAGGAAGGCGTGTGCGGCACGGTCCTCGGGTACAGGATGGTCGCCCCGCCGGACCAGCCGTCAGAGCGGACCTTGAATAGGCACTTGATGATGTCCGTTGCCCCGTCCGGGGTCCTCGTCGGGCATCCCTTCTGGGGGTGACCCTGGTGCCCGAGGCAGAACTGGTGGTAGAGCGCGACCCGGAACTGGGTCCGGAACCACACGCCATCGCGCTTATGGGGGAAGCCAACTCCGCTGCTGGTGGACTCGGACTCGGTGCCTGCGGCGTGGAATCCGGAGCCCTCAGCCGTCGCTGAGGCGCCGATCCCAAGGGTTGATGTCTGAGTTCGCTCGTAATCGAAGTTCACGAAGTCGCCCACGGTGAGGGAGCTTTGCAGGACGTAGCCCTGGCCGATGACATCCCACGCCTTGTTGAGTTGCTTGGAGAAGTACCAGGGGGAGGTCGTGGCGGTGCCGGAGGGACAGGTCGGTAGGCCAGTCGTATTCAGGTTGACGGTCACGGTCTTCGCCTGGTCGGTCTGGTAGGCGAAGTCCCAGGATGCGCCGCCGACGGTCTCGACTTCCAGGTTCGCCCAGCCCTGATCGACTACGGCTGCCTTCAGGGCGGCAGGCGGAGCCGTGAAGGTGTAGCTTCCGGTCTGGCTGGTGGTGGCGCTGGCCAGGAGCGTCGTCGGTACCTCCTGACCGGGATGGAGCGCCTGCAAGACGCGGTCAGATGGCCAGGCGTACAAGCTGACGACTGCGCCAGTAACCGCCTGGCCGTGGCTTGCCACGGTTCCCTGGGCGACTACCGGGCCGGGCGAGATGGCCTCGGCCTACGCAGATCCGAGCAGCAGCGTCGGCGCGGCTAAGGACGTGGCTATGATCGCGGTCATCGGGGGCCACGCATGTTGGTTCCTTTCGCTTGGAGAACTGCAGGCTACCATACTCCAGCGTGGTTGTATGCCCTGGCGACATTCTCGGACGACGTCGAACAAATCCGGGCAGCCGCAATCTTCAGGCATCCGGCTAGTAGGGCAGCAGCACTTCGTGAGAGTTGCCGCCGGCAGCGATGCGGCCCTGATGCCGCTCACCGTCGCGGGAGGCGCCGGACGTCGGTCGTGATCAGCGGGGCAGCGCCGGCCAGGAGTTGCAGGAGGCCGGAGGAAACGAGGAGCGTGGTGGCACCGACCTGGGCGGCGATCGGCCCGGCGATTGCGAGGCCGAGGGGGATCGAGGCGAAGGATGCCGTTGAGTCGTAGGCGCTGACGCGCGATAGCACGTTGTTCGGGATGTGCTGCTGGAGGGCGGTCTGCCACAGGCTGTTGAACGCGATGAGTCCGGCGGCACCAGCAGCGGCGGCGACTGCGACTGCGGCGAGCGGGAGCGTGAGGCCGAGTGTGAGCGCGGGCAGCCCGAAGGCGGTGACGAACAGGCATCCGGTGGCGAGGGGGAACCTGGGCCGCAGGCGCAGGGTGAGGCCGCCGCCCAGGAGGCTTCCGATCCCGGCGCAGGTCAGGATCAGCGCGCAGCCCTTGACGCCGTGATAGTGCCGCTGGGCCTGGACGGGTCCCAGGACGAAGAAGCTGGAGTAGAGCAGGTTCTGCGCGGCGGCCGAGGACACGATGGTCCAGACCCACGCGCGGGAGCGGAACTGCTGCCAGCCCTCGCGCAGATCATGCAGGACGGTCGCTGGCGGTACCGGGCCGCCGGTGGTGCCGCGTTCGGTGACCGCCGGGGCCGCGCGCATGGTGCGGATGGCCAGCAGGCAGGCCGCGCTCACGGCGAATGTCGAGGCGTCGGCGGCCAGCGCCCAGCCGGCCCCGGCAACGACGACGAGGAGGCCAGCCAGCGCGGGCCCGGCCAGGTTGCCGGCCGCCTCGCCGATCCCGCGGCGGACGGCGGCGAGCCAGGCGAAGCTAGTCAGTGACCTCCACCAAGTCCGCCAGGTCGATGCCGAACAGCGCCAACCCTTCCAGGGTCCGAACCCGGCCCGCGTAGAACCCGCGCTCGCGCACCAGCAGCCACTCGCCCCGATCCGTCGATACGAGTTCGACCACCCACCGGCCGTCCCTGCTTCGGAGTTTCACCAGGCCAGGCTAGACGCGGCAACGCCCGGCCTAGCCGTACAGGCGCTTAAACTCAGCCTGCGCCAACTCACCGGCCCGGTGCGCGGTATAGCGCCGCAGCATGGCCCCGCTGCTCCAGCCCATCGTGTTCATCAATGCGCTCTCGCCGCCCCCCTTGGACAGCCAGTCCGTGGCGTGTGTGTGCCTGAACCGGTGCGCGTGGGCATCGTCCACCCCGGCCATCGCGGCACGCTTCCGCACCACGAGGTCGATGCCCTTTGGGCCGAGCCGCCCCTTCTTCCCCAGCAGCAGGTACGGCGACGCGGCATCCTTGTGCTTCCTTCGGAAGATCGTGTAGGTGATCAGGTCGCGGGCTGCCAGCCGGTCGTACGGGACGGGCCGGTGCTTCGAGCCTTTGCCGACGACAGAGATGACCTGGTTGCCCCGGTCGATGTCGGCGACCCTGATAGCGGCTAGCTCGTGCAGGCGCAGCCCGGTCACGGCCAGCATCCTGACAATCAGCCTGTCTCGGGCCGACGTGAAGCTGATCCCCCGGCAGGCCCTGATCATCCCGTCAACCTCGTCGCCGCTGAACGGCTTGACCGGGGTGACCTCGACCTTCGGCCGGGGCAGGCCGGTCATCGGATTGTCCGCCAGGTAGCCCTCGTGCACCATCCACTTGCAGAACATGTTCAGCCCGGTGAAGTACAGATGCCGGCTGACGGCCGACCTGTTCCGCTCTCCGGCCAGCCATTGACGCACTGAGGTCCGCGAGGGCAGTTCCTCACCTTGCGAGCGGGTATAGCTCAGGACCGCGTAGCCGTAGCTCCGGACGGTCGCTTCGCTCCGGCCGGCTGAGGCAAGATCACCCAGCCAGAACTCCGCCAGGTCGGACATCCCGAGCGTCGGCTCGGTTGCCTTCTTCACGATACGCTCGGCCATGCTCACAGTTAACCCTCCGATTCCGTGCCCGCCAAATCGAGCGCACAAGTTTCTGCAGGTCACGCATAGGGGCGGTTAACATGAGTTGAGGAATTAACGTTCAGTTCCCAGACCTTGGTGGCAACGATCACCGTTACGCGGCCCCCGCAGCCCCTGCTCGCGGGGTGAAACGGGGTTTCGTGAACGCCCGATCGGCCCTGTTCGACATCTACGGTGACCACTTGCTCACGCGCGGCGAGCAGGCGCCGGTCGCCGCGCTGGTAAGAATGCTGCGGCCGGCCGGAATATCCGCCCCGGCCGTGCGCACCGCGGTGTCCCGGATGGCCAGGGAGGGCTGGCTGACCTCGGTCCGGCTACCCGGCGGGGCCGGGTACCGGCTGACCCCGGCCGCCGTGCGGCGGCTTCGCCAGGCCGGAGACCGGATCTACCGGCGCCAGCAGCCGCCCTGGGACGGCCGCTGGCACGTCGTGGTCATCGAGCGGGCGGCCGAGCGAGCGCGGCGGGAGCGGCTCAGGTCCGCGCTCGGCTATCTCGGCTACGCCTGCCTGGACGGCGGGACCTGGATCAGCCCGCGCCCCAGCGACGAACTGGACGCGCTGCTCGCGGCCGAGCGGCTGCGGGCCGAGCGCTTCAGCGCCCGCTACGACGGGGATCAGCGCGGCCTGGCCGCGCGGGCCTGGGACCTGGACGGCCTGGCCAGCGCATACTCGGCCTGGATCGGCCAGGCCGGGCAGATCCTGGCCCCGGCCAGCGGATCCGGGCCGGCCGGGGGTCGCCAAGCCGACGAGACGGTGTTCGCAGTCAGGAGCGAGCTCGTGCACGAATGGCGCAAGTTCCTGTTCACCGACCCCGGCCTGCCCGCCGAGCTGCTGCCAGCCAGTTGGACGGGCACCGCGGCGGCGGAGCTCTTTCACGCCGAGGCGGACCGGCTGCTGCCCGCCGCGAGCCGCTTCGTGGACCGCTGCCTAGCCGGCGGCCCTGGTCAGCTGGGCGGCGGGCCAGGTCAGGTGGCCGGCGGCGGTGCGACGGACGGGTAGTTCCGGCTCGTGGTCTTAGTCGTCGCCAGGGTCGGCGGATCCGGCGGCCGGCCTGGTCGCCAGCCGGTCCTCGTGCGCGCAGACGATCCGCTCCGCCGCCTCGACCAGGTCGACGACGGTGAGCCGGTCATAACCGCCGTCGGGGTCCTGCCACCAGACGACCTCGTTGCGGCACCAGACGGTGAGCTCGCGGCTGACCGACAGCACGGCCAGGTCGCCGCCCGGCTCGGTCATCGGCACGAGTCCCGAGCCCAGGCCGCGATCGGCCAGGGCGGCCGCCAGCTCCGCGATCGCGCGCGAGCCCCGCGGCGCGATCCGCTCGCTGCGGGCCAGGTCGCAGGTGGCCGGAATGCGCAGTGCGAACCAGACCGCCTTGCCCTGCACCTTCCACGCGCCCAGGCGGCCGCGGCTGAGGTGATGGCCCCACCGGCCCGCGGACAGTCCCGCGACCATCTGCAGGCCGCGGCCGCGGACCGAGTCAGGGCCTGCGGGCACCGAGGAACCGACCGGAAGCGGCTCGCCGGCGTCCCAGCCTGGCTCGGAGTCGAAGATCTTGCAGACCAGCTCGCGGCCGGCGCCGGACGACCTCAGGTAGAGCCAGATCTCCGGCATGCCGCTGACCGCCCGGTGGCCCTGGCCGGCGAACTCGATGTTGCCGTGCGCGTTGACCGTGTTGGCGGCGAGTTCGCTGGCCATCGTCACGCCGTCATGGACGAGGTCGCCCGGCAGGTCCGCGCCGGCCAGCGCCTCGCGGAAATACCGGCGGGCAGCCCCGGCACAGGTGGTATCGAGCGGGAGAGCGCGGACGAAGCAGCCGCCGTCGCGCATGCTGGCCTCCGCCAGGCTCGTTTCCGGGACGCCGTCTTCGACCCGGCCGGCCCGTGACGCGCGCGGGGTCGGCGGCGCGGTCATGGCCGCCACCGGTGCCGCGAGCCACGAAGATGACTGACCATCGGAATCCGCATCGGGCGCACCCCGGCCTGGTTCGGCGGGTGTCAGTAACATCCTGCACCCGCCCTCGTGAAGTTCAGCATCTGTGAAACACAGATTACGAGTCATTCGGCCCTCTTCGCAATGACCCATGGCAGATACGGAGGTGACCGGTCGTCTCGGACAGCCGGCCTGGGCATCTGACCGTTCCCCGGGTACCGCAAGCGATTGCGGCGGACATTGGCCGCACCGACCGCCATATTGGCGGGGGACAAATGCGTACAGCGAACCCGACGCGTGCGGCAGCCAAGTCCGCTGCTGTCGCGTTTTGACCCGACACAAGTGGGGTCCTCTCGAGGCTCCCTCCCCGGAAGGACCCCGCCTGCCACCCGCCGTCCCCCTGGCGAGTCGCCGGTCGTCCTCGGCGGTCAGATGTCGTAGCGGCCGCTCTTGAGGTCGGCGAGCAGGGCCGCGAACAGCGTTCTGGGCACCACGTGCACCCCGTCGCCGACCCGCGCGCTGTCCCTGATCGCGACCACGTCGCCCAGGTTCACGGCTACCTCAACGCAGCCGCCATTCGCATAGCTAGCCCTGGCCTTGCGCCAGACGGCCCGCGACAAATCGGTCACTGTTTACTCCAGTCGGTCGGACAGCTGCCTCAGGTACACGGCCGTATCCCGCGGCTCCAGCGCCACGTCCACGGCCCGGTCGAAGGCCTCGATGTAATTGATCATGTACTCGACGTCGCTGACCTCCTGGATGCCGTAATCATGCTCGGTGAAGACCAGGCTGGCCTCGCCGCCGTCGTAGTCGAAGATCTGCACGGCCGAGAACAGCCCGGGCGGCGGTCCGTCGGCAAACCGCTGCAGATGCAGGTGCACCCCAGGGCGCTCGCCCACCTCGGCCAGGTGCATCAGCTGCTCGCGGCGCTCGGCCCGGCTTCCCCACCGGTACAGCAGGGAGGCCTCGGTAATCACCGCCTGCAGCTGAGGCCTGGTCGCCTTGTCGCGCTCGAGGATCTGCTGGCGGTGCAGCCGGGCCTCGGTGGCCCGGCGGCGCCAGGCCGGAGGCTTACCGCTGGAGCGCATCAGGGCGTCCACGTAGTCAGGGGTCTGCAGCAGTCCCGGGATGACCAGCGGGAAGAACACCCGGATCCGGGTCGCGTCGGCCTCGAAGCCCGGGAACTCGTTGTCGAAGATGTCCTGGTAGTCGCGCCACCAGGGGCGCACCCGAGCCTGCAGGGCCAGCGTCTCGATCTCGGTCGCGGCCAGGTCCTCGGCCTCATAGAAACGCAGCAAGTCCCTGATGTCGCTCATCTCGGGACGTTTCCACTGATTGGCCTCGAACCGGCCCACCTTGCCGCGGCCCCAGTTGAGCATGTCGCAGACGTGGTTGGCCGTGTACCCGGCCTCGAGCCGCAGCTCGGTCAGCCGCCTGGCCAGGCGAAGCTTCGCGATGGTGGCGCCGTAGGCGTCATCACTCATCGGGCCGCCTCCACCTGATCCCGCATCGTTGTAGCGACTCTAGCCACGTGAAGTTGCGATTCACAAACCGTGTCCTCAATCGTTATGTACACAGATTAGCGAACCACAGGTCGCGATGAGGGCGAGAAGGGCGGGGCTAACTCGGCGGCCCAGTCGAATTCGCCGTTGCCCGCGCCGTCGACGAAACTGAGCCACTCGGTGCGGTCGTAGACCAGCACCCGCCCGGCCGGATCCCCCGCGACCCGCAGCAGCACCCACTGGACGGCGTCCTCGCGCGCCCGCCGGGCCGCCGGGCCTGACGCGTCCTCAGGGCCAGGCACGAACGCCACTTCGAGGGCACCGTCGTCGGTGCCGGACCGCTGCCAGTCCAAGGTGGCCAGGTCCACGCCGAGCCCGGCCGCGGGCGGCTTGGCGGCATGCCTGGCCCGCTGAGCCCGCCCGGACGGCTCAGGGCGCTCAGGAACTCCGGGACGTGCGCGGGAACCGTCCCGCTGCCCGGCCCGCGGCCTGCGCCGCGGGTAGCCAGCGCCGTCCGATGCCATGAAGGTCCCCTAATTCGAAGGTGCGAGATTGCGCCGCCCGTGGGCGGTTACGCGCCTGCTTCCCCCTATGCCGGGGCGCAATCTCGTCCCCGCCTCGCGATCGCGGCCTCAGGCCTGGCCGGCGCCCCGGCAGAAGCAGCCGGCCAGATGGTCATCCACGACGCCGCACGCCTGCATCATGGCATAGGCGGTGACCGGCCCAGTAAAACGGAACCCGTGCTTGCGAAGATGCGCGGACAGCGCCCGGGAGGCGGGGGTCGAGGCCGGGATGTCGCCCAGCGTGACCGGCGCCACCACGGTGCCTGGTTCCGCCGCGTAGGCCCAGACGGTGGCGGCCAGCCCGCCGGGCAGATCGAGTGCGGCCCGGGCGTTCGCGATCGCGGCCGAGATTTTGGCCCGGTTGCGCACGATCCCGGCATCGGCGAGCAGCCGAGCCTCATCGTCGGGCCCGAACTCGGCCACTACCTGCGGGTCGAACCCGCGGAAGGCCGCCCGGAAGTTCTCCCGCTTGCGCAGGATCGTCAGCCAGGACAACCCGGACTGGAACGCCTCCAGGCTCAGCCGCTCGAACATTGCGGTGTCGTCACGGACCGGCCGGCCCCATTCCTCGTCGTGATAGGCGAGATAGTCGCCGGGGTTCAGGCCCCACGGGCAGCGCAGCTGTCCGTCCGGCCCGGCCGCCGGGCCGGTCATGGCGGCGGCGCCTGGGCCCCGGGCTGGCCAGGGTGGGCCAGCTGGCCGGGTCCGGCCAGCTGCGCCCGCAGCCGCGCGACCTCCGCTTCTCGCCCGGCCAGGGCGAGCGCGGCGGCCCGCAACGCCTCGTCGGCGGCCTGCTGCTGGTAGCCGAGCAGCCCGAGCGGCAGCCGAAGGGCGGCCAGGTCAGCCGCGCTGGTCAGGCGGATCGCCGTGGCCGGCCGGTCCGGGCCGAACTCGGCCATCTCCCCGCCTCGCCCCATGGCCACGGCGACGACGCCGGCCAGGATCGCGAGCGCGGCCGCGAGCAGCACCAAGTACACATCGAAAATGGTGCCACGTCAGGCCGGGGGCCGGCACCTCAGGCGCTGACTCCGTGGTCACGCAGCACGTCGTTCAGCGCGGCCTTGTCGTGCCGGTTACCGGGGGCGAGCCGCTTCAGGACGAGCACGCAATGCATACCGAACTCCCCGCCAGGCAACTGCCGGCTCCTGGTGCCATCGACGCACACGGACCAGGCCGGGGCCTCGCCCCTGGGTAGCTCCTCGCCCGTCTGCACGTCGATCACGTGCGTGGTCGGGGTCAGGATCGTGCCCGCGCCGAGTACCGCGCCGGCCCGGACCCGGGCGCCGTTGACGACCATGGAACGGGACCCGATGAACGCCTCGTCCTCGACCACGACCGGGACGGCGTTCGGCGGCTCGAGCACGCCGCCGATGCCGACGCCCCCCGACAGGTGCACGTTCTTGCCGATCTGGGCACAGGACCCGACCGTGGCCCAGGTGTCCACCATCGTGCCGGAGTCGACGTACGCGCCGATGTTGACGAACGAGGGCATCAGCACCGCGCCAGGGGCCACGTAGGCGCCCCAGCGCACGATCGACCCGGCCACCGACCGCACGCCGTCGAGATTCGAGGTCAGCGGCACCCGGTCGTGGTAGCGGAAGTCGCCGACGTCGGAGCGGACCATGGGCAGCACCCGGAAGGCCAGCAGGATCGCGCGCTTGGCCCGTTCGTCCACGACGACGGCGCCGGTGCCGGGATCGACCCTGGCCACCCTGACCTGCCCGGCGTCGATCTGATCGACCGCCGCCGTGATCAGGTCACGGGCCGCGGCGTCGGCCGGGCTCAGCCCGGCCCGGTCCGCCCAGAGCCGCTCGATCTCGGCCGGCAGAGGCGAGGCGGGCGGAGCCGTCGCGGAGGTCGTGTCCATGCCGACGAAGCCTAGCGACTGCCCGCACCAGGTACCTTCTGATGCGTGGCAGTTAGGCGCTCTCGCAAGGCCGGTGCCGCAGCCGTGGCCGTCATCGTGATCATCATCGCGTTCCTGGCCTTCTTCAAGGCCAAGCACCTGCAGTTCCCGGCTGCTGGCGTCAGCGGCTGCGTGGTCCACGGCAACCGCTTCGACGTGCCGCTCGAAGCCAGTCAGGCCGCCATCGCGGCGACCATCGCCGGGGTCGCGGCGCACCGCACCATGCCGGTCCGCGCCGTCACCATCGCCTACGCCGCCGCCCTGCAGGAGTCCGACCTGGCCAACCTGGCCTACGGGGACCGCGACTCGGTCGGGGTCTTCCAGCAGCGGCCGTCCCAGGGCTGGGGCAGCAGGCAGCATCTGCTCGACCCCGTCTACGCCAGCACCAGGTTCTTTGCCGCCCTCGCCGCGATCCCGGGCTACCGGAAGCTGGCCGTCGACAAGGCCGCGCAGGACGTGCAGCGCAGCGCCGACGGCTCCGCTTACGCGCAGTACGAACCGCAGGGTGCGCAGATGGCCGGCGGCTTCAGCGGCGCCCGGCCACGGTCGGTCTGGTGCTGGTACGCCGCGCCCATCAAGGGCAAGGGCAGGCTCGGGGCGGCCGAATTCCAGCTTCGGCACGCGTTCGGCCACCTGCCGGTCAGCCACACCGGCGACCCCCTGGCCGTGGTGCACGTGCCCAGGCCCCAGCTCGGCTGGGCGATCGCGGCCTGGCTGGTCAGCCACGCGAACAGGTTCCGGCTGAAGCAGGTGTCCTATCAGGGCTTCCGGTGGACCGCCGCGCATGCGCACCGGGGCTGGCGGCGCGAGCCGGGAACCGGCCATGGCCCTCCAGGCCGGTCCGACCTGGAGTTCGGCTGATAATCTGCGATCCTTGCGGGTCACCGCGGTCACGGGCCGGGCCGGCGCGGGCCGGCCGGGCCGATCCGCGATACTGAGTTCGGTGCCGCAGCGCCGGCGCCCGACCCGCGGTTGAGACAGGAGTTCGTCCGTGACGTACATCATCGCCCTGCCTTGCGTCGATCTACTGGACCGGGCGTGCATCGAAGAGTGCCCCGTCGATTGCATCTACGAGGGCGAGCGCATGCTCTACATCCACCCGGACGAATGCGTGGACTGCGGGGCGTGCGAGCCGGTCTGCCCGGTCGAGGCCATCTATTACGAGGACGACGTGCCGGCCCAGTGGAAGGACTACTACAAGGTCAACGTCGACTTCTTCGAGGACCTCGGCTCCCCGGGCGGCGCGTCCAAGACCGGCAAGATCGGCAAGGACCATCCGGTCGTGGCCGCCCTGCCCCCGCAAGAAACCGACCACTGAGCCACCGAGATGTCCGCCGCCCTTGCTGACGGCGCGCTGGCGGCGCGGCTGCCCCCGTTCCCGTGGGAACGGCTGGCCCCGGCTGCGGCCACGGCCGCGGCTCATCCCGACGGGATCGCCGACCTGTCCGTGGGCTCGCCGGTCGATTCGGTCCCCGAGGTCATCCGGGCCGCCCTGACCGCGGCCGCGGACTCCCCCGGCTACCCGCTGACCAGGGGCACGGCCGCGCTGCGGGAGGCCGCGGCGGGCTGGCTGCGGCGCTGCCACGACGTCAGCGTGAGCCCCGATGACGTGCTGCCGGTGATCGGGACCAAGGAGCTGATCGCCTGGCTACCGGTTCTGCTCGGCTGCGGCCCCGGTGACCTGGTCGCCTACCCCGAGCTGGCCTATCCGACCTACGACATCGGCGCCCGGCTGGCCGGCGCCGGCGCGCTGGCCACCGATGAGCCGGACCGGCCGGGCTCGGGCCGGGTTAGGCTCGCCTGGCTGAACTCGCCATCTAACCCGACCGGACGGGTGCTGGATCCGGCGCGGATGGCCGAGCTGGCCGGCTGGGCCAGGGCGGCCGGCGCCGTGCTGGCCTCCGACGAGTGCTACCTCGACCTCGGCTTCGACGCCGCGCCGGTCTCGGTCCTGCATCCGCGGGTCAGCGGCGGTTCGCATGCGGGCCTGGTGGCCGTGTTCTCGCTGTCCAAGCGGTCCAACCTGGCCGGCTACCGGGCCGGTTTCGTGACCGGGGACCCCGCGCTGGTGGCTGCCCTCCTCGAGGTGCGCAAGCACGCCGGGATGATCGTGCCCGCCCCGGTCCAGGCGGCCATGACCGCGGCGCTGGCCGACGATGCGCACGCAGCCGAGCAGCACGCCAGGTACGCCGGGCGGCGCGCCGTGCTGCGGCCCGCGCTGGAGGCGGCCGGCTGGGCGGTTACGCACTCGCAGGCCGGCCTGTACCTGTGGGCGTCACATCCGGATTACGACTGCTGGGAGTCGGTGCTGGTGCTGAGCGGGCACGGCATCCTGGTCTCGCCGGGCGAGTTCTACGGGGCCGCCGGCGCCCGCCACATCCGGGTCGCGCTGACCGCTACTGACGAGCGGATCGGCGCTGCCGCCGCCCGGCTCGGCGCGCTGCGCTGACGCGGGGCCCGGCCCGGCCCCGAGGGCGCGCAAGAAATCGCCGGACCGGGATCGAAGTGCGCAACGATTCGCCGCCCATACGCATGAGGCGCGTGGGTACATAGTGGTCTACCTGCTCCTAGGCTCATGGGTGATCAACGTCCCAGGAGGCTCGTTGCCTGCTCGTACCTACCTCATGTGCCCGCCCGACTACTTCACGGTCGAATACGCGATCAACCCGTGGATGAACCCGGAGCTCGCGGTCGACCTGACCCTGGCCAGGCAGCAATGGGAGCGGCTGCGCGCCGCCTATCGTGGTCTCGGCCACGCCGTGAACGAGATCGAGGCCCAGCCGGGCCTGCCCGACATGGTGTTCGCGGCCAACGGGGCCACGGTGATCGGCGGCCGCGTGCTGGGCTCGCGGTTCCGGCACCCGGAGCGGCACCCTGAGGGCAAGGCCTACATGGACTGGTTCCGGCGCAATGGCTATCCGGTGACCGAGCCGGTCGCCGTGAATGAGGGCGAGGGCGACATCGTCTTCGCGGGCGACTCGGTCATCGCGGGCCACGGCTTCCGCAGCGACCAGGCGGCGGCGTCCGAGGCGGCGGCCCTGTTCGGGCTGCCGGTGATCAGCGTGCGCCTGGTCGACCCGCGGTTCTATCACCTGGACACCGCGCTGCTGGTGCTGGACGAGAATACGGCCGCCTACTACCCGGCGGCGTTCGACCAGGCCGGGCAGGCGGCCCTGGCCGCCCGGTTCGGCGAGCTGATCGAGGCCAAGCCGGCCGACGCGGAGGTGCTGGGCCTGAACGGGATCAGCGACGGCCAGAATGTCGTACTGCCCGCTCAGGCCGAGAGCCTGGCCGCGGAGATCGAGGCGGCCGGATTCAGCGTGCTGCCCGTTGACCTGTCCGAGTTTCGCAAATCCGGCGGCGGCCCGAAGTGCTGCACGCTGGAACTGAGGTAATCAGGAGGTGCCGGTGGTGGTGAACCAGCTGACGGCTGCGCAGCTCAGCGCGCAGGCGGCCGCACACAGCGCGCACAACTATCATCCGCTGCCGGTGGTGATCGCCAGCGCCGAAGGCGCCTGGGTGACCGACGTGGCCGGGCGGCGCTACCTGGACCTGCTGGCCGCCTACTCGGCGCTGAACTTCGGGCACCGGCACCCGCGGCTGATCGCGGCCGCGCAACGGCAGCTGGAGCGGGTCACCCTGGTCAGCCGGGCCTTCGAGCACGACCAGTTCGGGCCGTTCTGCGCCGAGCTGGCGGCGCTGGCCGGCATGGAGATGGTGCTGCCGATGAATACCGGCGCGGAGGCCGTCGAGACGGCGATCAAGACCGCGCGCAAGTGGGGCTACGAAGTCAAGGGGGTACCGGCGGGCGAGGCCGTGATCATCGCCTTCGAGGGCAACTTCCACGGCCGCACGACCACTATCGTCAGCTTCTCGACCGACCAGGACGCGCGGGACGGCTACGGCCCGTACACGCCGGGGTTCCGGGTCGTGCCCTACGGCGACGCCGACGCGCTGGCCGCGGTGATGGACGAGCGCGTCGTGGGCGTGCTGGTCGAGCCGGTGCAGGGCGAGGCCGGCGTGATCGTGCCGCCGGCCGGGTTCCTGGCCCGGGTGCGCGAGCTGTGCACCGCCTGGGGCGCGCTGATGATCGCGGATGAGATCCAGTCCGGGCTCGGCCGCACCGGCACGACGTTCGCGTGCGAGCACGACGAGGTCGTCCCGGACATGTACGTGCTGGGCAAGGCCCTCGGCGGCGGCATCGTCCCGGTCTCCGCGGTCGTATCCTCGGCCGCCGTGCTGGGCGTGTTCCGGCCCGGGCAGCACGGGTCGACCTTCGGCGGCAATCCGCTGGGCTGCGCCATCGCCCGCGAGGTGATCGCGATGCTGAACACCGGGGAATTCCAGGAGCGCTCGGCCAAGCTCGGCACCCACCTGCACGACCGGCTCAGCGCACTGCCGTCCGCCGCGGTCCGGGAGGTACGCGGCCGGGGACTGTGGGCGGGCGTGGAGTTCTGCACCCTGAACGGACGGGACGTGTCAGAGCGGCTGATGGCCGCCGGGGTGCTGGCCAAGGACACGCACGGGACCACGATCAGGCTGGCCCCGCCGCTGATGATCGAGCAGGCCGACCTGGACTGGGCCATCGACGAGCTGGACGCGGCAATCCGCTAGCGGGCTGGCCCGCCGGGGCCGGCTAGGCCGAGCAGAGGTTGTATCCGCCGTGCGGCGTGGGGCTCAGCCGCCAGCCCGCCGGGGTGCGGCGTTCGGCGATCGGCGCGAACCCGTCCTTGCATTCCCAGGCTCCGACCGCGAGCACAGGGCCGCCGGCCAGGGCCGCGACCGCCGCCAGGTAGCTGTAGCGGCCGGATTGCGGCTTGCTCGGGCTCGGCAGCTCGACCACGCCAGGCCGGCCGGCCGGACTAACCGAGGGCACCTGGGTCCAGGTGCTGCCATTCCAGCGCGCGATCAGTGTGCGCCGCGGCTGGCCTGGCCTGGTGTACGTTCCGACCGCCCAGACATCGTCGGCCGAGACCGCGGCCACCGAGCTCAGCGGGCTGATGCTTCGCAGCCGGTGACCGCCCGGATCGGGGAACGGCACGATCGACCACGACGAGCCGTTCCAGTGCTCGGTCAGGGTGCGGTGCTGGTAGGGGACGCCAGTCCCGGCGGGCACGTAGCTGCCGACGGCCCAGATGTCGCGGGCGGAGACCGCGGTCATCCCGGCCATCGTGATATCCGTGGCGCCCGCTGGGGTCGGGCTGGGCACGCGGGTCTAGGAATGGCCGTCCCAATGCTCGGCCAGAGTCGCAGGCGGCCCCAGGCCGTCACGCGGGATGGTCTGGCCCATCGACCATGCGTCCGATCGCGAGGTCGATGCGACCGAGGTCAGCGCACTCTGGCCGCCGTAGCCGTGACTCGGGCTCGGGCTCGGCACCCGGGCCCACCGGTGCCCGTCCCAGTGCTCGGCCAGCGTGTAGGAGGTAACGGTGTGATCGAAGAGATCCCGGATAGATCCGACCGCCCAGGCGCTGCCGGCGGATGTCGCCGCTACCGCCGACAGGACGTTCCCGTTCCAGGCACCGACGTTGCCGTTCGGACTCGGCACCTCCGCCCAGCCGCGACCATTCCAGTGCTCGATCAGGCCGTAGTCCAGCCCGTCGTAACCGCCGGCGGTCACGTTCTGGCCTACCGCCCACGCGTTGCCGGGCGACGTCACCGCGATTCCGGTCAGCCAGCTGCGCGCGCCGACGTCGGGCCGGTGCCGCACCGGGACGCTCCCGCACGCAGAGGACGGCGTGGCGCCGTAGGCCGAACCGGGCGGCAGGCCGCCCGCTAGCAGCGCCGCGGTGAGCGGCAGGGCCAGGAATACCGAAGCTGCCCGCACTGGCTGCTCCTCCGCGGTGAGATGGCCGGCCGGGCTGGCCGGTCCGGCCGGACGCGTACTGCAATCCTCGATGCCGGACGCATCACTCCATAAGTTCGCAACGCGGACCTTCCGGCGCGGCGGCCCGGCCCCCGCGGCCGCCTGCGTAGGCTCGGGGCGTGCTGCCCCAGGTGACCGCCATCCGGTACGTGACGCCGCTGCGCGAGGGCGGGTCACTGCCCGGGCTGATGGAAGCCGACGACCTCGGCACCTACGTCGTCAAGTTCGCGGGCGCCGGGCAGGGCCGCAAGGCGCTGGTGGCCGAGGTGATCAGCGCGGCGCTGGCCAGGGCCTGCGGGCTGGCCGGGCCCGACCTGGTCGCGGTCGGCCTCGACCCCGCGCTGGCCGACGGTGAACCCGACCAGGAGATCCAGGACCTGCTGCGGGCGAGCGCCGGGCTGAACCTCGGCGTGGACTTCCTGTCCGGCGCGGTCGACTTCGACGCCGCCGCCAGCTCGGTCGACGGCGCCCTGGCCGGGCGGATCATCTGGTTCGACGCGCTGACGAGCAACGCGGACCGGTCCTGGCGCAATCCGAACATGCTGTACTGGCGGGACCGGCTGTACCTCATCGATCACGGCGCGACCCTGACCTACCAGCACCGCTGGGAGGGGGCGCAGGCCGCCGCGACCCGGCCGTACGACATCTCCGATCACGCCC
>JBPCKO010000229.1:0-7443 GCA_051004215.1 Streptosporangiaceae bacterium
GCAGTTCCGCGCCGTCGCCACCCGGTACGACAAACGCGAGCGCATCTACCAGGGCACTGTTGACGTCGCCTCGATCATGATCTGGCTGCGAGACCCCGTTTCATGATCCAAGAAACACGCCCTAGCACTGCATGACGGGGCATATCCGGCGTTAGGCACGGCTGCCGGCTGGCGCTGTCGTCGTTTCACCGGTACCGCGCGGCAGGTCGCGCCGGATCGGCGGGTAAGTCAAGAGCATGAACTCATGCCGGTCGGATGGGTCGGCTTGCTCAAGGCGATCAACAACTTCGACCCGGACATCGGCGAGAGCCTGGCCGCGTACGCCACCCCGTGCATCACCGGCGAGATCAAGCGGCATTTCCGCGACAGGCGCTGGCAGGTCCAGGTGCGGCGGTCCGCCAAGGAACTGCGGCTGGAGATCAGGAAGGCCAGGAGCGACCTGGCCCAGCAGCTGTCCCGGCTGCCGACCTGGCGTTCCAGGCCTCCTCGCTGAGCGCGCCGCTGTCCGACGGCGCCGATGCCGGCACGCTGGAAGACCTGCTCGGCGGGGAAGACCCGCAGCTCGAGACCACGCTGGGCATGGAGGCCGTCTGGGGGCACCTGGGTGAGCTGCCGGACCGGGAGCAGCGGCTGCTGATGATGCGCTTCTACGGCAACATGACCCAGTCCGAGATCGGCGATCAGCTCGGGATGTCCCAGATGCACGTCTCCCGGCTGCTCAAGCACGCTCTGACCTACCTCCGCGACCGGATCATGGAGACCGGGCCGCACGCGGCCGGCGCCGAAACGGACTAGCTTGCACTCCTGGCGTCGCTCCGTGACCGGCTCGGGTGCATCGCGGTGTGGTGCGTCGCGGCCGTCTGGCCTACGGATAGCCGGCCACTAGCTGGGTTAGGCTGCCGCCGCAATCGCGGCTTCGCGCTGAGTGGGAAGGAAACGCAGGGCATCCTGGCGGGATGCGGCAGGTGCGCCAGCGCGACTTGCGGAAGAGGACGCACCTGCAAGTCAGCAGAGACCGGTGTCCCTGGCTACCAAGATGACGCCATCGACCACGGCGGCTATTCAACTGCTGCAGAAGTGGTCGTAACGCGGTTGTCAGAGCTGCCGTCTTCGCCAGATGGAGTCCAGGGCGCTGGCCGACCCGCGCTGGCCGAAGGAAGGATAGGCATGAGCGGACCAAGCGTCGTGGTCATCACTGGGGCCAGCGCGGGCTTCGCGCGTGCGGCCGCCGTCCAGCCGCACAGCAGACCGGGGAAAGGCCGATCCGGACCGACCGCACAACCTCTGGGAGCCGGTGGACGACGCTTCAGGCCGATGCCGACCGGCGGCACGGATTAACTTGGCTGGTCCTCTCGCCGAGGTCTTCGGGACCTGCCCGTCGTGCTCAACTCCCGGCGCGGGCGCTGCGGCGAGCCGCCGATCGCGGGGTGAATGACCGGAGTAAGAGCCCGACTGCGCGCAGCGGCAGCCGGCGCAAAGGCCGACGACGTCTAGTACTACAACAGCGTCCTGTGATTTTGCCCGGCGTGGCTGCGTGATCTGAGGGTTCTGGGCGGTCAGGGTTGGTGCATGCTGACTGTCGTGGATGATGCGCGGGTGCGGGCCGGGGACGGTCATGCCGCGTGGTCTGAGTCGTTTAATGAGATGTTCGCGCAGGTCGCGGGGTTGTTCGGGAACGCGGCGGTGCGCCGGCATGGGCGGGGGTATCTGCTGGGGCTGCTGTCGCATACGGAGCGGAAGAATTCGTGGTCGCTGGCGGAGTTCGCCGGTGATGTGTCGCCGGATGGGATGCAGCGGCTGCTGAACTTCTCGCCGTGGGATGAGGACGGGTGCCGGGATGCTGTGGCCAGGTATGTGGCGCGGAACCTCGGGGATGCGGGCGCGGTGCTGGCAGTGGACGAGACGGGGTTCCTGAAGAAGGGCCGCCGGTCGGCCGGCGTGGCCAGGCAGTACACGGGCACGGCGGGCCGGGTGGAGAACGCGCAGGTCGGGGTGTTCCTGGCGTATGCCGCGCCGGACGGATCGCGGGCTTTGATCGACCGGGAGCTGTACTTGCCGGAGAAGTGGGCCAGTGACCGGGAGCGGTGCCGGGCCGCCGGGATCGGCGACGGCGTGCGGTTCGCGGCGAAGCCGCAGCTGGCTAAGTCGATGATCGGGTGCGCGGTGGCGGCGGGGGTGCCGTTTTCCTGGGTGACCGGGGATGAGGCCTATGGCGGCAACCCGGGGCTGCGGGAATGGCTGGAAAAGGAGAAGATCCCGTTCGTCCTGGGGATCGCGTGCAACGCGATGATCGCCACCGGGGCGGGCGCGAAGCGGGCGGACGGGCTGGCCGGCCTGGTGCCTGCTGCCGGGTGGCAGCGGCTGAGCTGCGCCGACAGCTCCAAGGGGCCGCGGCTTTACGACTGGGCACTGATCGCCACCATCAGCCAGGACCACTGGCTGCTGGTCCGCCGGTCTCTGCACCGCCGCGAGAAAGGAGGCCTTGAGCTGGCCTTTTTCCGCTGCTATTCGCCGCGGCCAGTCGCGCTGCCCGAGCTCGTCGCGGTGGCCGGGGCCCGCTGGGCGGTGGAGGACTGCTTCGCCGAGGCCAAGAATGAGGCCGGCCCGGACCACTACCAGGTCCGCCAGTACCGCTCCTGGTACCGGCACGTCACCTTGTCCATGCTCGCCCACGCCTTCCTCGCCGTCACCGCCCGCGCCGTGCGCCCCGCGCCGCCGGAACCGGCTCCCGCAAGCGAGAACACCGGCAGCGAGCCCGCTAAAAAGGGGACCTGACGCCTGCGGACAGGTTTTCCGCCCGCCAAGGACATACGCCCCGCCAGCTTTTACCAAGGGCGAAAGCGGGCGCGATCTGATCCCCCTGACCGCCGCCGAGGCCCGCCGCCTGTTCAGCCTGCACACCCACGTCACCCGGCCCCGGGCATTCCACGAGGCCTGGTCAGACTGGCGACGCTACCGCCAGGCAGCAGCCCGGAAATCACACTACGCCCGCCGAGCCAGAAGTCTCAGGACGCTGTTGTAGTACTAGGCGGTGGCTATGGGCCTGAAAGCCCTCGGCCTCAGCGAGCGAGTCGATGACCTTTGCTGCTCGGCGTTCGAAGTCGGCCGGGAGGGTCACGTCGATGACCTTGCCGCAGCTGGCGCAGAGCAGGTGGTGATGGTGCTCGGTGAAGTCCTCGGCGAGTTCGAACCGGGTGAACTCGTCGCTTGCGGTGACCCGCCGGACCAGGCCGGCCGCGTGCAGGACGGTCAGGTGCCGGTAGGCGGAGCTGCGCGGGAGCCGGGGCAGCCGCTCCGCAATGTCCCCGATGCTGACCGGGTGGCCGGCGGTGACCAGCAGGTCGGCGATCGCGCGCCGCCCGGTGGTGTAGCGCTGGTCCATCAGTCGCAGGCGGCGGCCGACGACGGTGTGCAGGTCGTCGGTCATCTGCGGGGCTGACATGACGCTCCTCCTGCCGGCCGGCCCTGGCCCGGCGCGCTAGTGCTCGGCGTAATGCTCGCCGTCGGCGGCGCGCCGGTGCAGTGGCCAGGAGATCATCGGCCTGCTCGCTCGCATCGCGCGCGAGCAGCAGATCGCCGTGCCGCTGTCCGCGCACGAGATTATCCTGCTGCTGCCGGTCATGGACCGCGTCGTGTACCTGGCCGGCGGCCGTGCGGCCAGCGGACCCGCTGACGAGGTCATTACGACCGAAGGTCTCAGCCGGCTGTACGGATATCACGTCGAGGTGCTGCGCGTGCACGGCCGTGTCCTGGTAGCGGCAGGGCCGCCCGGCGCCGACAGCATGGCGCTGCCCGCAGCCGACGGTCGGCAGGCGAGCTGACCGCCCCATGCACGGTATTTTCACCTCCCTGTTCGAGCCCCGGTTTCTTCGGCAGCGCGCGGTCGCGGCCATCAGCCGACCCCTGATACTCTCCTCCATCGCCCCCGAGATCGCCGAGCCAAAGGCATCCGCAGCGACCGGATCGAGATTTACTTCCTCATCGTGGTCGCCCTCGCCACCGCCATGACCGTCCCGTCGTGGGCGCCCTGCTGATGTTCAGCCTCATGATCGGGCCGGCCGCCGCCGCCAGATCCCTCACCAGCCGTGCAAGACCCGGACGAAGCGCCTGCCGTTGAGCCCGATACTGAGCCAAGCGCGGATAGCCGGACGGGCTCTGGCGAGGACGCCGCGAGGCTGCCTGTACCGGGAGTGCCGAGTATCCGGTCCGGATGCGGGATGAGCCGCCGCCAGCTGGGTAACTACGGCAGCTTGAGGCGCGCTGCTGGAGCGCGGGTATTGCCCGGACAGCCGGGTTACCGGGAGGGGGTAGCAGATGATCCGCAAGGTGATGCTGATCGGGGCGCTGGCGGCAGGTGGGCTGGCGGTGGCGGGCCAGCGGCAGGACATCGCCCGTTATCTGAAGATCAAGCAGATGTCGCTCGGGACGGGACATCCGGAGGTCGTCCCGGCGGGCGGCTCGCAGAGCTACCCGGGGCCGGGCGGGGGAACGCCCGACGGGGCGGGGGACTTCGACTCAGCTCGCCGGGGCGGCCCGGCTACCTGACGCAGTCCGGGTATCATTCTTAGCCGAGGCCTGGCACTGCCAACCCTACATGTCCACGGTGGCCTGGCTATAACCCGCCTAGGCTATACGCGCCGCTCACGGACCGGCGGGGATCGGGGGGGTGACGGTGACCGGGAGTTATGAGCAGCGCGAAGGGTACCCGTGGCGTCCCTTGCCGGATCCAGCACGAGCTGCCCCGATCCGGACAAAAGGCATGGCCAGTGCTAGCGAGATCGCAAGCCCGGGCCGAGGCGCCGGCATTCCGGCGGCACGTTGCGCATACGGTCATCACGACAGGAGGTGAGGAACAGGCAATGGATATAACCCGTTGTTCGGCCAGCGGCGCCGTCGGTGCGATGGCCATGACCGGTGTGCGTACATTCGCAGGCAGCCTAGGAGTTGTGGAGGAGACACCGCCCGAAGCCATCGCCCAGGAGGCCGCCGGGGGCTTGCTGTCCGCGATACCGGCGCAGTACAAGGAAGCAGCAGTCGAGCTTCTGCACTGGGGCATCGGCGCTGGCGGCGGGGCCATATTTGGGCTCCTGCCACCCGCGGCCCGGAAGCGGCTGTGGCTGGGCGCCGCATACGGGCTCGCGATGTGGGCCGGATTCGAAACCGTCCTGGCTCCCGCCCTCGGCCTGGACCGCCATCAGCAGGCACGCCCCGCCGAGCGGTTGCTGCTGGCCGCCGACCACGTGCTCTACGGCCTCATCCTCTCTGCCTCCAGCCCGGCGCCGCAAGCGGCAACCACGCCGCCGCGGAACTGATCGCGATGGTGAACCGGCCGGCCCATGGGGGTACAACGTGCCACGGCCGGGAGCTGGCTGCAGGCCGAGAGCCTGCACCGATGGCGCGTCCTGGGCCGTCGCTTGGCGCCCGAGGCCGGTGAACCAGTCGAGAATTCCCAGGTAGAGCCGCAGTTACTGCAACTGCAGCCTGTTCTCTACGCATTGGTCGATGGTCATCACGCAACTGGCTCGCTGCGGGCAGGACCCAGGGCGGCGCGGCCGCCCTGGCATGTTCCGGGCGCTGTCGTCGTTCACCGGTACTGCGCGGCCTGAGGCGTCAGATCGCTTGGTAAGTCAATAGCATGGCCCGATGAGCCTGCACGGATTGTCTCTACCGGCAGCAACGGTGCAGCTGTGACGGCAGAGCGGCTGGTCGTCGTGGGCGGAGGCCCTGCCGCCCTCGAGGCTGCCCGGGCCTACAGGGAGGCAGGCGCCGGCGGGCAGGTTGTGCTCGTGTCCGCTGACGGGTACCTGCCCTACAACCGGCCGCCGCTATCCAAAGACTTCTTGCGCGGCGAGTCAGAAGAGGACACCCTGCCTCTCGAAGACGGGAGCTTTTATCGTCGCCACGACATTGAGGTCCGGCTTGGGACTCGGGCGCGGGCGCTCGACACTAGCCGCCGGGTAGTCACCCTCTCCGAAGGCCAGACCCTCAGCTACGGCTGGTGCATCCTGGCGACCGGGGCTTCCCCGAAGCCTCTGCCGGTCCCGGCGGCTGAGGGTTCCAGTGTCCGTTACCTGCGCTCGCGGCACCAGGCCAGGGAGTTGCGCGAGACTGCCGCCACGGCTCGCTCGGCGGTGGTGGTCGGATCCGGCTTCATCGGCTGCGAGGCCGCAGCGTCCCTGGCCCGCCGGGGCCTGGCCGTCACGTTGGTGAGCATGGAAGACGGTCCCCAGGCCGCCCGGCTAGGCGAGGCCGCCAGCCAGGTTCTCCGAGCATGGCTGGAGGACGACGGCGTATCGCTCCGCCTGGGTGCGGAGGTGGAAGCGATCGAGGGTGGCCGGGTCCGCCTCGCCGGTGAGACCAGCGCCGAGGGTGACTTGGTCCTCGTGGCGGGGGGCGTGGAGCCCGAGGTCGGCCTCGCCGTCAACGCCGGCCTGGCCGTCGAGGACGGGCGGATCCGAGTCGACGCGCATATGCGCAGCAGTGTTGCCGGGGTCCTCGCCGCCGGTGATGTGGCTTTCGCTTTCAATGCCGCCGCCGGACGTCACCTGGCGGTCGAGCACTGGGGAGAGGCCCTGGCCATGGGCCGGGTGGCAGGCCAGACCGCCGGCGGTGCGGAAGCCTCATGGGCCGAGGTGCCGGGATTCTGGTCCGCCATCGGTGACCGGACGCTCAAATACGCCGCCTGGGGAGACGGTTTCGACGAGGCCGCCCTCATAGATCACCGTGGCGGAGCGTTCACCGTCTGGTACACGCAGGAGGGCGTGACGGTCGGCGTTCTCACCCATAATGCCGACCACGACTACGAACGCGGACGGCGCCTCATCGAACAGCGCCAGCCTCCACCCGGCGCAGCACGCCCCTCGATGGGCTAACGCCGTGACCTACATGAGCAGGGGCGACGGAATCGAGAACGCAGCCCGGGTCCAGATCACCGGGAGCGGTGACTGCGTGCTGAAGTACGCGCACGACTGCAGCAGCCTCGGCAGCGAGGGCAACTTCATCATCGACGAGGACGGCGGCAACGACTTCAATGGCGCGAGCGTGAACGAGCTGGGACCGGGCGGCCACCCACACCGCCAGACCCAGGGCCGCCGCCGCCGTACCCGTCAGGACCCGGCCCGGACAGCGGTCTGACTTCTGGCACTCCGGGAACGGAGGTCACACGCCCGCATATGGCCGGATCGATCCGGTCCGCAGTGGCTGCCCGGCAGGGGCGGGCATCGCGTCGGATGATCCCCGGCGGTGATGGCGTTGCTCGCGCCGAAATTGAGCCGGCCGGGGTGTTTGGCGGCTGCGAGCCCGGAGAGCTACGAACTGACAGACATCCCAGGAGCTTAAATGTCAAGCAGCGAGCTTCTCCTCGCGGTGGGACCAGGCGGTGGCCTCGTCATAGAGGGTGCGGGTCTTAAGGCATCCGTGCAGGATGCCGACGAGCCGGTTGGC
>JBPCKO010000230.1:0-24043 GCA_051004215.1 Streptosporangiaceae bacterium
CTGGCCGACACCGTGGTCTGGGTCGATCCGCCCAGGCACCAGGTGATGCGCCAGGTCATCGGCCGGACCCTGCGCCGGACGATCACCCGGGCCGAGTTGTGGAACGGCAACCGGGAGCCGTGGACGAACCTGTTCCGGCTCGATCCCGAGCAATCCATCCTGGCCTGGGCCTGGACCAGCCACCACCGGTACCGGGACCGCTACCTGGCCGCGCAGTCCGACCTGGCCTGGGCTCACCTGACCTTCGTGCACGTGCGCACGGCGGCCGACTGGGCGGAGCTGGCCCGCCGGGCCGGCAGCGCGGCCGGGCCAGGGCCGGCGGCGTTATTCGGTTGCCCGGGCGGCCCCCGGTCTGCTGCACTACCGGTGATCAATTCAGCGAGCGACCAGCAGGACCAGGAGGGGCACATGCGAGCAGCGTTCATGTCCGTCGCTTCCGCCTATGCAAAGGACATGACGCTTCGTGCGAACGCTCAACCTGGGGATCCTGGCGCATGTAGACGCTGGTAAGACCACTCTGACCGAGCGGCTGCTCTACGCGGCCGGCGTCATCGACGAGGTCGGCTCCGTCGATGATGGCAGTACCCAGACCGACTCGCTGGCCCTGGAACGCCAGCGCGGCATCACGATCAAGGCCGCGGTCGTGTCGTTCCCGGTCGGTGACGTCACCGTCAACCTCATCGACACGCCTGGCCACCCAGACTTCATCGACGAGGTGGAGCGCGTGCTCGGAGTGCTCGACGGCGCGGTGCTGGTGCTCTCGGCCGTCGAGGGCGTCCAGGCCCAGACCAGGGTGCTGATGCGGACGCTGCAGTGGCTGGCCATCCCGGCGTTGCTGTTCGTCAACAAGATCGACCGGCCGGGCGCCGACGTTCCTGCGGTGCTCGAGTCGATTACCCGGCGCCTGACGCCTGCGGTCATCGCGATGGGCAGCGTGAGCGGCCAGGGGACTCCGCAGGTGTCGTTCGTGCCGTCCGGTCCAGACGACCCGCGCTGCACCGGGCGCCTGGCCGAAGTCGTTGCCGAGCACGATGACGCCTTGCTCGCCGCCTACCTCGACGATCCGGCGCAGCTTCCGTACCGGCGGCTGGCCCGCGCGCTCGCCGCGCAGACCAGGGGCGGGCTGATCCATCCGGTGTTCTGCGGCTCGGCTGTTACCGGGGCGGGCATCGGGGCTCTGAGCGCCGGCCTCACCCGGCTGCTGCCGGCCGCCGACCGGTCCGCCGCGGCCGACGGCCCGGTCTCGGGCACCGTGTTCAAGATCGAACGCGGCCCGGCCGGGGAGAAAATCGCCTACGCCCGGATGTTCTCCGGGACCGTGCGAGTCAGGGGCCGGATCGCGGCCGGCCAGGCCGCGGCGGCCAAGGTGACCGCGATCAGCGTGTTCGGCCGCGGTCAGGCGGTCCCGGGGACAGCCGTCGGGGCCGGCCAGATCGGCAAGCTCTGGGGGCTGGCCGGGGTGCAGGTCGGCGACGCCCTCGGCCAGGCGGGCACCAGCACGGGCCGGCATCACTTCGCGCCGCCGTCGCTGGAAACCGTGGTCGTGCCGGACCGTCCGTCCGACAAGGGCGCGCTGCACGCCGCGCTGACCCAGCTCGCCGAGCAGGACCCGCTGATCAGCCTGCGCCAGCACGACGGCCGCTCCGAGCTGCTCGTCTCGCAGTACGGCGAGGTGCAGAAGGAAGTCACCGACATCGCGGTCACGATGACGCATTCGGGCTACTACCCCCGGCAGGGCCACGCGCACGCGCACTTTGACAAGTCCATGTCCAGCACGGCCGGGGACTTCCGGAACCTGACCCCGCTGGTCCTGATGGCCGCGCTCAGCCGGGCCGGCACCACGGTCTGCGAGCCGGTGCACGCCTTCGCGCTGGAGCTGCCGGCCGACCTGGCGGCCGGCGTGCTGCCGGCGCTGTCGCGGTTCCGGGCCATCCCGCTGGCCCAGGCAGCGCGCGGCGCGCTGTGCACGGTGGAGGGCGAGATCCCGGCCGCTGAGGTGCACCGGCTGCAGCAGCAGCTGCCCGGGCTGAGCCGGGGCGAGGGCGTGCTGGACAGCGCGTTCGATCACTACCGGCCGCTCAGGGGCGAGGTGCCGGTCCGGCCGCGCGCCGGTGCCAGCCCGCTGAACCGCGAGGAGTACCTGCTGCGCGCGGGGCGGGCCGCCGCCGGGTCCTGAACGGCGGCTCGTGCATATGCATGTGCATTTTGATTCGTCTTTTCCCGCACTAATAGGGCTCATTAAGGGGCAGGCATTTTGCACGTTGCCCGCAACTACCCGGTAAAGGCCAACGCGCCTGATCTCGGTTTTGTGAATCAGGGTTCCGCGTTGGTGATCATCGTGCTATATCTCGTTCATCCATGACTGCCCAGGGTTGATATAGCAAGGAGGCATCGGCCATGATTTATGGCGGCGCGCCCGGCCAGCTAACAGCGGCAGGCTGACCGAGGGCACGATGACCTACCTAGGGGAGCAGACATCCTGCACCGAATCCGGGGACATGCGGGCCTGGCACGCGAAGCGCCGCGCCGCCGCCGCCCACTCGTCGCCTGAACTGCCCGGGCCTCCCCGTTACGCCCGGCATGCTCGCTCGCTGACGACTCGCAAGGTTCGGCAGCGGATCATCGCCCTGACGCTGCTCGGCGCGGTCGTGGTGGTCTTCGCGGCCGCCGCCAGGCCAGCGATGCGGATATTCGGCAGGACCGCCCCCCAGGCCCCGCTCTTAGCCGTCTCCCGGATCAGGAACGACGCGGCGGGCTGGGTCGCGACCTGGGTCGCCGACGGCGCCAACGTCGGCTGCGACGCCGCGATGTGCCCGGTGCTGCGTAAGCACGGGCTGCCCTGGTCCCGCTTGGTGCGGCTCACCACCTCCGCCCTCGACCCGATGAACTGCGATGTCATTGTCGCGACCACCGTGATCAGGGAGCGGTACGGTGTCCGACTCGCGGGCGTCTACGCGCCATTGAAGCTGGCCAGCTTCGGCTCTGGCGGCCTCCGCGTCGTCATCAGGAGCGTGGACAACATCGGCGGGACGGCGCGGTACCTGCGCGCCGTCCGGGCCGGGGTGCGGGCCAGGATGGTGCTCGGCCGGGCGCTGCTCGGCAACAAGAACATCAGCGTCCGGCCCGGTGCCGCCGCGGTGCTCAAGGCCGGGGAAGCCGATCCCAGCCTGCTGCTTTCCCTACCGGTGCTCGCGCGGTCCGGCCCGATCACCATCCTGCGGTTCGGGCCCCGGGCGCCGGGCGCCAGTGCCGGCATGCCGGTGCTGTCGGCGGACCTGACGGCCGGACCCGCTCCTGGCGGCATGAATCCGGTCAGCACCGGCTACGTCAGGATCAGGGCCGCCGTGGCGCTGGAGCCGGTGCTCTCGTTCCTGCGGATTCAGCGGACGCCGCTGCGGTCGGCCAGTTTCCGCGTGCTGACCGCGCCCTCCGGCGTGCCATTCATCCGCATTGACTATGCCGCCCCGGCGCCCCTCAACGTGTTTTCCGGAACGCTCGACGCCTACCCGTAATCTGACTAACTGGAGGAATCATGAGATTAACGCCCCGGATATCGGTGATCGCTCATGTGCTGGCGGCCGGAGCGCTGTCGTTTGGCCTGGTTACGGCCGGCCAGACGGCGACTTCGGCCGCTGCGCGGACCGGCTGGCTGCGGCTGGCTCACCTGTCGCCGAATACGCCCGCGGTGGATGTGTACCTGTACTCCTCGGGCAACCCGAGGGCCCGGGTCGTGCTGCACCACGTCAGCTACGGCACCGTCTCGCCGTACCTGGCCGCCGCTCCTGGGGTCTATACGGTCGCGATGCGCCCGGCCGGCGCGGCGGCGTCCTCCGCGCCGGTGCTGTCGACCGCGGTGCACGTGCGGGCCGGCGGCGCCTACACCGTGGCGGGCATGGGACCGGCCAAGGGCCTGCGCTTGCAGGTCATCACTGACCGGCTGACCACCCCGCGCGGGCACGCGATGATCAGGGTCATCCAGGCCTCGATGCGCGAGCACCGGGTGACCGTGCGAGCCGGCCACCGGCTGCTCGGCAAGAACCTGGCATTTGCGACAACTACCTCATATATGTCGGTTTTTCATGGCAGGATGGCGGTACAAGCGGTCGGCCTGACCGAACGCGTTCTCAGCAAACTGACATTCCAGGCCGGGAGTATCCATACCCTGGTAGTACTGGACGAGCCAGGACGGCTGCGCCTCGACAACCTGAAGGACGCCGCGGGCAGCAAGGTCTGGCCGGGCCACAGCCCGGACACCGGTTTCGGCGGCACGGCCCCACGACCGGGCTCATCCAGCCTGACCTGGCTGGCATTCATCACTGCCGGCCTGCTGATCGCCGGATCTGGCCTGGTCAGGAACCGCCGCGGCCGCGCGGCAGCGGGCCGCCGGAGACGAGGGACCAGACGGAGATAAGGCGCACTCGGTGACATGAGACGGGGACGGCACGCGACCCGGGCGAGCCGGCCGGCAGGCTTGATCTTGCTGCTGGCCGGCTTGCTCGTCGCGCTCGGCGGCGCGGTCGGCCTGGTCAGGGCCCTGCACTCCGGCCGCGGCGCCTACCAGCCCGGGCCGATCCCGCACGTCTCGGTGCCGGGCGGCCGCCGGGCCGCCCTGGCTACCTCGGCGGGCGGCCAGCGCGTGCCGCGCCCGCAGTACCTGGTGGTCCCGGCCATCGGCGTGCAGACGAGGCTGATCAGGCTAGGCACCACGACCGGCGGCGCGGTTAAGGTCCCGCCTACGACGTCGGTAGCCGGCTGGTACACGGCGAGCGCCCGCCCAGGGGCGATCGGGCCGGCCGTCATCCTCGGGCATGTTGACAGCTACCACGGGGAAGGCATCTTCTTCACCCTGAAGAACCTGCACCGGGGCGAGAAGGTCTTCGTGATGCGGCGCGGCGGGTCCGTCGCCGTCTTCTCGATCACCAAGGTGGCCCGGTACCAGAAAAGCCGATTCCCGGCCCAGGCCGTCTACGGGCCCGTGCCCTACTCGGCGATCCGGCTGATCACCTGCGGCGGGGTCTTCGACCACGCGACCGGGCACTATCTGTCCAACGTCGTCGCCTACGGCCGTCAGATCGTGCCGAGCGGCGGCAACGTCCGGCGGCACCGGGCCGGCCAGCCCCACGCCTGAGCGGGCCTAGCGGCCAAGAAACTCCGGACGGCGCTTCTCCGCGAACGCCCGCGGGCCTTCCTTCGCGTCGGCCGACAGGAACACCTCCCGGCCGATCCGCGCCTCAACCGCGAACGCCTCGTCCTCGGCCATGCCCTCGGTCTGGCGGATCGTGCGCAAGATGGCCTGCACCGCGAGCGGCCCGTTGGCGGCGACCTGCCCGGCCACCTCCAGGGCCCGGGTGAGGGCCTGGCCATCCGGCACGACCTCTCCGATCAGGCCGATCCGGCGGGCCTCCTCAGCGCCGATGTGGCGGCCGGTCAGCAGCAGGTCGGCCGCGACCGCGTAGGGAAGCTGGCGGACCAGGCGGACCGCCGACCCGCCGAGCGGGAACAGCCCCCAGCGGGCCTCGGAGACGCCGAACCGCGCGCTGGTTCCGGCGATCCTGATGTCGGTGGCCTGCAAAATCTCGGTTCCGCCGGCGATCGCGGCGCCCTCGACCGCGGCGATCAGCGGCTTGGCCAGGCGACGGCCCTTCAGCAGGGCATCGATCACCGTGAGGTCCAGGCCATCATTCCGGAACGCCTCGCCGGGGTGCGCTGTGGTCATGGCCTTCAGATCGGCTCCGGCGCAGAACGCCCCGCCGGAGCCGGTCAGCACCGCGACCCTGATGCCCGGGTCGGAGTCGACCTCGTCCCAGGCCTGCCGCATCAGCGCCAGCATCGCCCCGCTGAGCGCGTTGCGGGCCTGCGGGCGGTTCATCGTGACGATGAGAACGTGACCGCGGCGCTCGATCAGCGCGTGCGGCGGCTCCTGTTCCTCAGGAAACGGGCTGGTCGGCGGCATCGCGGCTCATCTCCTGGGCACAGGCTATTGCCTCGAAACAATAACAGGTTCTAGTTTCTTGCCATGGCGCTGAACATCGCCGACCTGTTCGAGCACGCCGCCGACGCGGTGCCCGACCGGATCGCGGTCGCCTGCGGCGACCGGCACGAGACCTACCGCGCGCTCGACGAGCGGTCCACCAGGCTGGCCCATCACCTGGCCGGCCTCGGCGTCGGGCCCGGCGACCACGTCGGCTTGTACGCGCGCAACTCGATCGAGGCAGTCGAGACGCTGCTGGCCGCGTACAAGCTGCGGGCCAGGGCGGTGAACATCAACTACCGGTACGTCGAGGGCGAACTGCGGTACATCCTCACCGATGCCGACCTCGTCGCCCTGGTCTACGACCGGCAGTTCGCCGCGCTGGTCAGCCTCGTGCTGCCCGATTCACCCGGGGTCCGCGCGAGCGTGGTGATCGGCGCCGGGTCCGCGGGCGGCCCGGGCTCCCCGGCCCCCGGCACGCCGTACGAGGAGGCGCTGGCTGGCGCATCGCCCGGGCGCGACTTCGGACCGCGGTTCGGCGATGACATCTACCTGCTCTACACCGGCGGCACCACGGGCTATCCCAAGGGCGTGCTGTGGCGGCAGGAAGATGTCTGGCGGACCCTGGGCGGCGGCATCGACTTCCTGACCAGCGAGCCCCTGGCCGACGAGTGGGTCCAGTCGCGCAGCACGGCCAACGGTCCTGGCCTGGTCAAGCTGTGCGCGGCTCCGCTTATCCACGGCAGCGCCCAGTGGACGGCCCTGATGAGCTTCTTTACCGGCGATACGGTCGTGCTGCTCCCGCAGTTCGACCCGGATGAGGCGTGGCGCGCGGTCGGCCGGCACAAGGTCAACGTGCTCGTGGTCGTCGGCGACGCCATGGCCAGGCCGCTCATCGACGCCTTCGCCGCGGGCGGCTACGACGCCTCATCGGTCCTGTCGCTGTCCTCGAACGGCGCCCTGTTCTCCCAGAGCGTCAAGGACGCGGCCTTCGCCGCCCTGCCGAACGTCGTGATCACCGACGCGATCGGCTCGTCCGAGACCGGGTTCACCGGACTCGGCTTCGCGAGCGCGGGAGGGCAGCAGCGAGGCGGCCCCACGGTGCGTCCCGGGCCGGCCACCATCGTGATCGGCGACGACGGACGCCGGGTGGGTCCCGGCGAAATCGGGCGGCTCGCGCGCGGCGGCCACGTCCCGCTTGGCTACTACAAGGACCCGGTGAAGACCGCCGCGATGTTCGCGGAGGTCGATGGTCGGCGCTACGTGGTGCCTGGTGACTGGGCCAGGGTCGAGCCGGACGGCGCGATAACGCTGCTCGGCCGGGGCAACGTTTCCATCAACACCGGCGGGGAGAAGGTGTTCCCGGAGGAGGTAGAGGGCGCCATCAAGGAACACCCCGATGTATTCGACACGCTCGTGATCGGCATCCCCGACGAGCGACTCGGCCAGCGCGTCGCGGCGATCGTGCAGCCGCGGGACGGGGCCAGCCTGGACCCGGCGGACCTGGAGGCGGTCGTACGGCGGCACGTCGCCGGATACAAGGTGCCGCGGACGGTGTGGCTGACCGACGGCATCGGCCGGACGCCGAGCGGCAAGGCCGACTACGCGTGGGCCCGCCGGTTCGCCGACGCGGCGCTGGCCCGGGGGGACGACCCCCCGGATCCCCCCGCTGTGCTGGCCCGGGGGGACGACCCCCCGGATCCCGCGGTGCTGGCCACGGACGCCGGGAGCTGACCGGTGCCGCTGCGTACGCCGGCCTGCGATCGGTTCGGCATCGAGTACCCGGTCTTCGGGTTCACCCCGTCCGAGCACGTCGCCGCCGCGATCAGCCGGGCCGGCGGGCTCGGCGTGCTCGGCTGCGTCCGGTTCAACGACGCGGCCGGTCTCGAGGCCGCGCTGGCCTGGATGGACGACAACACCGACGGCAAGCCCTACGGGGTGGACGTGGTGATGCCGGCCACCATCCCGGCCGAGGGGACCGAGGTCGACCTCACCGCCCTGATCCCGGCCGGGCACCGCGAGTTCGTCGAGCAGACCCTGCTCAAGCTGGGAGTTCCGCCGCTCGGGGCCGCCGAAGACAAGCGCGAGGGCGTGCTCGGCTGGCTGCATTCGGTCGCCCGCGCCCACGTCGAGGTCGCGCTCGCGCATCCGGTCGCGCTGATCGCCAACGCGCTCGGCTCGCCGCCGGACGACGTGATGGCCGCCGCGCACGAACGCGGCATCGCGGTCGCGGCGCTGGCCGGGAAGGCCGAGCACGCCGCCCGGCACGTGGCCCGCGGCGTCGACATCGTGGTCGCCCAGGGCTACGAAGCGGGCGGCCACACCGGCGAGATCGCCTCCATGGTGCTCGTGCCCGAGGTCGTCGACGCCGTCGGCGGCGACGTGCCGGTGCTCGCGGCCGGCGGCATCGGCTCCGGTCGGCAGATCGTGGCCGCGCTCGCGCTCGGCGCGGCCGGAGTGTGGATGGGTTCATACTGGCTGACCACGCAGGAGTACGCCCTCGGCAGCGCGGTCTCCGGGCTGCGGGACGCGCTGCTAGCCGCGACCTCATCCGACACGGTCAGGTCGCGGATCTACAGCGGGAAGCCGGCCAGGCTCCTGAAGAACGACTGGACCCGAGCCTGGGATGATCCGGGAGCGCCGGAGCCGCTGCCCATGCCGTTGCAGAACCTGCTGGTCAGCGAGGCGCACCAGCGGCTGATGGATTCCGGCAACCCGGCCGTGGTGCCGATGCCGGTCGGCCAGATCGTCGGCCGGATGAACGAGGTGCGGCCGGTGGCCGAGGTGATGGACACGCTTATCGCGCAGGCGCGGGCGGCGCTGGGCCGCCTGGACCCGCTGCGCTGAGCCGCCTGGACCCGAACTGGGCGGTGCAGTACATCATCGACAGGTCGGTCTCGGCCCACATCCAGCACACCGCCGGGTCGATGAAGGCGGGCCGGCCGCCGGCGGCGAGGGTGTTGCCGCGCCACAGGTCGCCGTGCGCGAGCACGGGCGGGCTCGCCGGGATCAGCTCGGGCAGCCGGTCGCAGATCCGCTCGAGCGCCCGGCGCCTGGCCGGCTCGAGTGCCGCGGTCACCGTGGGCTCGGACATGTAGCGCAGGATCCGGCGGGTCGCGAAGAACTCATGCCCGACCTCGGACCAGTCGTTGCGCTGCGGCAGCCGTCCGAGCCAGTTGTCCGACGGCCAGCCGTACCGGTCGCCCGGCACGCCGTGCAGCCTGGCGATGGCCCGCCCGGCCTCAGCCCAGAATCCCGGCGCCGGCCCCTCCGGGCAGGGGCCCAGCTCTTCCAGCGCCAGCCGGCCCGGCCCGCCGCCGAGCACCGCCGGAGTGCGCACCGTCCGGCCGATCGCGTCCAGCCCGGCCGCTTCGGCCGCGAACATACCGGCCGGCGCCTGGGGCGCGGTCTTCACCACCAGCGTGCGGCCGGTGGCCAGCCGCACCAGCGAGACGTCGCTGATCGAGCCGCCGGCCAGCGGGGTCACCGCGGCCACGCTGCCCGGTTCGGCCAGCCCGGCCTGGCCGAGCAGGGCCCGGATGTCGGTCAGCAGCGGAACTCGGTCAGGCCGCCCCGGCGCCGGGGCGGCGATCACAACGACCAGGTTGCGGATACCGGAACGTCCGGCAATCGGCGGGACGCTCTTGGCATACTCCGGCGAGTGGACGCATCGCGGCGCGGATTCCTTCGCTCGGCCGGCGTGACCGGCCTGGCCGGCCTGGGCGCGGGCAGCGTCACGGGCGGCCTGCTCACGGGCCAGACTGCGGCGGCGGCCGAGTTGCCGGCGGTACCGTTCCACGGCGCCCACCAGGCCGGCATCGGCACCCCGGCCCAGGAGCACCTGCAGTTTGCCGCGCTTGACATGGTCAGCGGATCCCGCGCTGACCTGCGCGACCTGCTGCGCGCCTGGTCAAAGGCGGCGGCCCTGATGGCGCTCGGGGACACGATCGGCCCGGTCGAGACCGGGACCAAGCCGGCCGGCGACACCGGCGAGGCCCTCGGCCTGAAGGCGGCCAGGCTGACCGTGACCTTCGGTTTCGGGCCGACGCTATTCACCGGCAGCGGCGGCCGCGACCGGTTCGGGCTGGCTAAGGACCGCCCGGCTCCGCTGGTCGACCTGCCGAAGTTCAGGACCGACGCGCTGCGCGCCTCGATCAGCGGCGGCGACCTCGGCATCCAGATCTGCGCGGACGACCCGCAGGTCGCCTTTCACGCCGTGCACGAGCTGATCAGGCTGGCCGCGCCGGCCGCCAGGCCGCGCTGGCTGCTGGCGGGCTTCGGCCGGACTGGCAACAGCACCACCCAGCCGGTGCCGCGCAACCTGATGGGGTTCTTCGACGGCACGGCCAACATCAAGGTCGAGGACACGACGCAGATGAACGGCTCGGTCTGGGCCGCCGGTCCCGCCTCACCGGCCTGGATGCACGGCGGCTCGTACCTGGTCGCGCGGCGGATCGAGATCGCGCTCGCCCGGTGGGACGCGACCCCGGTGGACGGCCAGGAGCACACCATCGGCCGGAAGAAGGCGGCCGGGAATGTGCTCGGCGACCTGCCGCTGCACGCCCACATCCTGCTGGCCTCGCCGGCCGCGAACCACGCGGCCAAGCTGCTGCGGCGCGGCTACTCCTACACCGGCGGCCTGAGCGAAGGCGCCCCGGCGGCCGGCCTGCTGTTCTTGTGCTACCAGCGCGATCCGCGCCGCCAGTTCATCCCGATCCAGCACACGCTGGCGGGCAGCGACGCGCTGAACAAGTTCACCAGCCACATCGGCAGCGCGATCTTCGCCTGCCCGCCGGGCGCCGCCCAGGGCGGCTACGTGGGGGAGACCCTGCTGGGCTGACTCCGCCGGGCGTCGCCAGCAAGCCCGGGCTCGCTGGCGTCGCCACCGATAGCCTCGGGGGATGCCGGAACGCGACGATCTCGGCCAGGAGGTACTCCTTCCTGCCCATGTCGGCACGGTGGTATCGCTGGTGCCGTCGCTGACCGAGGCGGTCGCCGCTAGCGACGAGGGGCTGCTGGCCGGCGTGACGAGGTACTGCACTCATCCGGCCTCGCTCACCGCGGAGCGGATCGGCGGGACCAAGAACCCGGACGTGCAGCGGATCATCGCGATCCGGCCCGACGTCGTGCTCGCCAACGAAGAGGAGAACCGCGAGCCCGAACTGGCCGCGCTGCGGGCGGCCGGGATCGCGGTCTGGGTTACCAAGATCCGCACGTTGCCGGAAGCGCTGGACTCGCTGGACCGGATGCTCACCATCGCCTGCCGGCTGGCCCGCCCGCTCTGGCTGGACACCGCGGCCGCGGCATGGACCCGGGTCCCCGTGGCGGGCCGGCCTAGGCGCGCGGTGATCCCGGTCTGGCGGCGGCCGTGGATGGTGCTGGGCCGGAATACCTTCGCCGGGGACCTGCTGGCCCGGCTGGGTGTCGCGAACGTCTACGCCGGTCATCCTGAGCGCTACCCCAGGGCCGACCTAGCCGAGCTCAACGGCAGCGGCGCCGAACTGGTCGTCCTCCCGGACGAGCCGTACGCGTTCAGCGCCGACGATGGTCCTGAGGCGTTCCCCGGTATCCCGGCCGCCCTGGTCAGCGGCCGCTACCTGACCTGGTACGGCCCGTCGCTGGCGGAGGCGCCTGACGTGCTGGCGGCCCGGCTGGACGTCGGCTGACGGGCTAGTCGGTGTCGCGCTTCCACTGCGCGTGGCCGAACAGCCGGCGAACCACATCGTGCAGGCTGTGCCCGCTGTCGGCGAGAGCGTCGACGCTGTAGACCGGCGGCCCGGACGGCGGCGGCAGCTGCCCGGCCTGATCGTCGGTCAGGGTCGACCGGATGTGCGTGGTGGTGAACTCGGGCAGATGATCGGCGTCGATGTAGCGCAGACCGTGCTGCGTCGCGATCACGATGCCCTCGAAGATGTCGAGATCCGACACCTCGAGCACATGTTCCAGCGTGCCGATCTGCGCGCCCGAGGTGCTCAGCACCGGGGTGCCGCGGGCCGCGGCCTCGTAGGAGATCGGAGTCCCGTCCGTCATGTCGCCCGCCGCCTCCCGCCGGACCGGATGCGCGCGGTGATCCGGCGCATCAGCGACCGTACCAGGTGGGCCGCGGCCGCCGGGTCAGGTCGGGTCAGGGCTCGCGAGCAGCGCGCCGAGCTGGCGAAGCTGGGCGGTCGCGCCGCCCATAGCGAACTCGTTGGCCTTCGCCGCGGTGAAGTAGCGGTGCAGCGGATGGCTGATGTCGATGCCCATGCCGCCGTGGACGTGCACGGCGGTGTGGGCGACCCGGTGCCCGCCGTCGGCGGCCCAGAACTTCGCGGTCGCGAGCTCCTGGCCGGCCGGCCGCCCGGTTTCCAGCCGCCAGGCGGCCTGCCACATGGTGAGCCGGATCGCCTCGACGTCGATGTAGGCATCGGCCAGCCGCTGGGCGACCGCCTGGAATGCCCCGATCGGCCGTCCGAACTGCTCCCTGGTCCTGGCGTGCTCGGCGGTCAGCTCCAGCGCCCGCTCGGCGACGCCGAGCTGCAGCGCGCATCGCCCGATGGTGGCCCGGTCGGCCAGCCAGCCGGGCAGGGCCGGCCCCGGCTCGCCGATGCGCCGGTCATCGCCCAGCTCGGTCCCGGCCAGGTCCAGCTGGGCCGCGCGGCCGCCGGTCACCCGCTGGTCCAGAACCGTCACGCCGGGATCGGACCGCTCGACCGCGAACACCGCGGTCCCGCCGGCGGTCGCAGCCGGGATCAGGAACAGCCCGGCGGCAGTCCCGGCCGGCACCGCGGTCTTGGTTCCGGTCAGCCGCCAGCCCCCGGCCCGCCCGCGCTCCGCCCGGGTCACCGGACGCCGCGGATCGGCGCCGCCCGGCTCGGCCAGCGCGACCGCGATCACCAGGTCACCGCCAACGGCCGGCGCCGCCCAGCGGCGCATCTGCTCCGCCGACCCGAATCCGGCGACAGCTCCCGCACCCAGCACGATGGTGTCCAGGTACGGCACCGGCGCGACGGCACGCCCGAGTTCGGCCAGCACGGCGCACTGCGCGGCCAGCCCGAGTCCGTCCCCGCCCGCGTCTTCCGCCCCGGCGGCGGCCAGCACGCCCGCGCCGGCCAGGACCCGCCAGAGATTCAGGTCGAACTCCACGCCGTCCTGCTCAAGCTCGGACAGCCGGTCGGGCGTCGCATGATCGGTCAGGATCCGCCGCACGAGTGACGACAGTTCGAGGTGCGAGTAGTTCTGGGAAAAATCCACGGGTGCTCCGGATGGTGGTCAGCGCCGGTAGGGAAGGCCGAGCGCGAGCATGGCGATCATGTCGCGCTGGATTTCGTTCGTGCCGCCGCCGAAGGTCAGGATCAGCGCCGAGCGGTGCATTCGCTCGATCCGGCCGGCCAGCAGCGCGCCCGGTGAGCCGGCCTGGACGGTCGCGTTCGCGCCGAGCACCTCCATCAGCAGCCGGGCCGTCTCGATGGTGAGCTCGGTGCCGTAGATCTTGGTCGCCGACGCGGCCGCCGGGCCCAGCTGCTGGCCGGCGTCCGACTGGGCGGCGATCTGCCAGTTCAGGAGCTTCAGCACCTCGGTTTTCGCGTGCACCAGGGCCAGGTGCATTCGCACCCACTCGGCATCGATCATCGCGCCGCCGTCCGGCGAGGTGGTCCGGCCGGCCCAGTCCCGCACCTCGGCCAGGGCGGTCTGCAGCGGGGCGGCCGAGGTGAGCGCTACCCGCTCGTGGTTGAGCTGGTTGGTGATCAGCGGCCAGCCCCCGCCGGCCTCGCCGACCAGGTTCCCGGCCGGGACCCGGACGTCGTCGTAGTAGGTCGCGCTGGTCGAGACGCCCGCCATCGTGGGGACCGGAGTCCAGGAGAAGCCGGGGCTGGACACCGGCACGATGATGACCGACAGGCCCTTGTGCCGGGGTGCCCCGGGGTCGGTGCGGCAGGCCAGCCAGACGTAGTCCGCGTAGCTGATCAGCGAGGTCCACATCTTCTGGCCGCTGATGACGTACTCATCGCCGTCGCGGACGGCCCGGGTGCGCAGGCCGGCCAGGTCGGTTCCGGCCCCGGGCTCGGAGTAGCCGATCGAGAAATGCAGCTCCCCGGCCGCGATTTTCGGCAGGTAGAAGGCCTTCTGCTCGTCAGTGCCGAACCGCATGATGGTCGGGCCGACGGTGTTGATCGTGAGGAACGGCACCGGCACGCCGGCCACCGCCGCCTCGTCGGTGAAGATCAGCTGGTCGGTGACGCTGGCGCCGCGGCCGCCGTACTCAGCCGGCCAGCTCAGCGTCAGCCAGCCGTCGGCGCCGAGCTGGCGGACGATTTCCTTGTAGGCGGCGCCGTCCCCGTAGTCGCCGCCGGCGCCCAGGCTGGCCCGCCGCTGCGGGGTCATCAGGGCCTGGAAGTACTCACGCAGCTCGGCGCGCAGCTTGTCCTGCTCGGGCGTGTAGCTCAGCTGCACGTGCCGCCTCCGATGCCCCTGGCTGGTCCTGACGCCCGGCTAGAGTAGAACACGTTCTACTCTAGCCGGGCTGCCCGCCGCTCGCCCAGGCCAGGCGCCCGCCCGTGCTTCATGATCACCGTAGATCCGGGGGCCCAGAGCAACCCGGATCTACGGTGATCATCAGAGCGGGGGGAGAAGGAGGCAGCTGTCGCCGAATTCGTGACCGAGGTAGCCGCCCTTCTCGGCCTCGGCATAGGCCGCCTTGACCAGGGCCGGTCCCGCAACCGCTTCGAGCAGGGCCAGGTGTGACGCTTCCGGGTCGTGCCAGCCGGTGATCAGGCCGGTGACGGCCCTGGCCGGGTTGGCACCGCCCAGCACGAGCCCGGTCCAGCCCTCCCCGGCGCTGACCGAGCCGTCCCGCCCGGCCACGCTCTCCAGCGCCCGGGTCACGGTCGTGCCGACCGCGACCACCCGGCGCCCGGCCGACCTGGTCAGGTTGATCAGCCGGGCGGTTGACTCCGAAACCCGGAACCGCTCGGGCAGCGGTGGCTCGTGCGTCTCCAGCGACGCCACCCCGGCGTGCAGGGTGATCGGCGCGATGACGACGCCGGCCGTGATCAGGTCCACCGCGAGCCGCTCGGTGAAAGGCCGGCCGGCGCTCGGCATCTCGGCGCTGCCTGGTTCGCGCGAGAACACGGTCTGATAGGCGGCCAGCGGCCACGGTTCCGGCACATAGGAGTAGCGGATCGGCCGGCCGTGCTCGGCCAGGTAGGCCAGTACCTCGTCACCCGGGCCGGCCGCGCGGCCCGGGATGGCCTCCCGGCCCGGGCCGGCCGCGCGGCCCGGGCTGGTCGCCCGGCTCGGGCCGGCCGCGCGGGCAGGGACGGCCTCATAGCCGCGACCGGTCACGCGGCCGGGGGTGTTCTCGCCGGCGGTGCGCAGCGACACGGTCCACAGGCGGTCGGCGTCCGGATCCGGGTAGCGCCGGAGCAGCGTCAGCTCGGCTCCGGCCGGGAGCGCGATCTGCTCGCCCGCCCTGGTTCCGGCGAGCCGGGCCCGGGCCGCGGTCGCCTCCCGCAGTTCGGCCACCCAGGTGCCGTCCTCCAGCGGGGTGGAGAAATGCACGGTGACCGCCCCGCCGGCGCCGCGCTCACCGTCGACGGCGGCGGGCAGCGTCGCCGTGGTGTTGACGACCAGCAGGTCGCCGCAGGCCAGGAACCTCGGCAGGTCGGCGAACCTGGCCTGGGCCAGCCCGTCGGTCGTGGCGACCAGCATCCGTACGCCATCGCGGGCCAGGCCGCGTTCCTCGGCGGGCTTGCTGGCCACGTTCCTCATGACGTCACCTCCGCCGGGCTCGTGGCCAGGTCGGCGGCCCGGTACCGGCCGCCCGGCGGCCGCTGGTCGAGCAGGCGCAGCAGCGCGGGCACGACGGACTCCGGTTCCGGCCGGTCCGAAATGTCCTCACCGGGGTACGCCGCCTGGTGCATCTGGGTGCGCATGTCACCCGGGTCGAAGGCGTAGCAGGTGATCGCTGGCTCCTCCTCGCCCAGCACATTGGTGAGCTGGTCGAGGGCGGCCTTGGCCGAGCCGTAGCCGCCCCAGCCCGGGTAACTCTCGACGGCGGCGTCCGAGCTGACGTTGACGATCGCCCCTCGGGCGGCGGCGAGCCGCCCGGCCAGCAGCTGGAACAGCGCGAGCGGCGCGACGGCATTGGTCTCGTACACCTCGCGCAGCTGACCGAGCGGGTACTCGCGCAGGCTGGGCAGGGGACTGGGGCTGAGCGTGCTGGCGTTGTTGACCAGGACGTCGAGCCGGCCGAGGCGGTCGACGACGCCAGCAAGCCGGGCCCGGTGGCCCGGGTCGGTCACGTCGCCGGGCAGCGCGGTCACATTCGGCAGGTCGCCGACGGCGTCGTCCAGCGCCTCCCTGCCCCTGGCATCGGCAACCACGGACCAGCCGCGGCTGGCCAGCGCGCGGGCGAGCGCACGGCCCAGTCCCTGCGACGCTCCCGTGATCAGCGCGACGGGCGGTTCGTGGGCTATCGGGCTCACACCCATCAGGTGCTCCTTCTTGTCGGTCGCCGGCGGTCGTCGCGCGACCGCCGGATGCAGGAATTCCGGATGAGTGCCATACTTGTAGCTGAAGTCAACATCAAGTCAAGGGCGGGCCGGGCTAATCGTGCCGGGCGGGCCGTAGCGGGCAGGTCTGATCGGGAGGGCGCATGCATACGACCGACCTGCTTTCGGTCGGGGAAATCGCGCGGCGGAGCGGGTTCGCGGAGTCGGCGGTCCGGTACTACGAGCGGCTCGGGTTGCTGTCGGCGACGAGGACGTCGGGCGGCCAGCGCCGGTTCGAGCGCAGCACGCTGCGGCGGCTCGCGTTCATCAGGGCGGCCAGGAACATCGGGCTGAGCCTGGACGAGGTCGCCGCGGCGCTGGATTCGCTGCCGGCCGGGCGGACGCCGACCAGGAGGGACTGGTCCCGGCTGTCCCGCGGCTGGCGGCGCCGGCTGGACGAGCAGATCGAGGCGCTGGAGGCGTTGCGAGACGGGCTCGACTCGTGCATCGGCTGCGGTTGCCTGTCCCTGGACCGGTGCTCGATCTCCAACCCGTCCGACCGGGCTGGCTCCGGTGGTCCGGGAGCCGCGTTCCTGCCATCTGGGCTGCGCCGCGAGATCGCCCCGCCCGCAGCCCACTGACCCCCCGGCCCTCCGACCGCCGCCGTTCGGTACCCCGCCGCCCCGGCAACCCGGCCTCGCCGACCGCGGGCGGGACCGAAAGATGCACCCAAGCGGCTCTGGCCGATCAGCTGCGGGCCGCGCGCGAAGCTGACGGCATTGCCGCCCTGGAGGGCGGTCAGCTGCGCGGACAGTGCCTGCACCTGGGCGGCCGACAAGGTGGCGAAATGCCCGTCGGTAATGCCCAGGATCGAGGCCCGGTAGGCCCAGTCATCGGGCTCGACGAGTGCCGGCGCGACCCGCAACGCCACCAGGCACAGCACCGCGAAGGCGGTCACGGCGACCGCGACCTCGCCGCGGCCCGGCCGGGTCGCCAAGACCGCCTGGACCGCGGACGCGGGCGGTGCCGACGCTGCCACGGCAGCAATTGTCGCTGGTCTGACCGAGTGCCGGCGCTCAGTTACCGGTGAGTCCCGTGTGAATCGGGCCGCCGCCGCTGAGTCCCGGCTCGATAGAACATGTTCTAGTCTGAGTCCAGGGCCCGGCTCGGCGGACGGGGATCACCATGGGCGAGGCGTTCATCGTGGACGCGGTCCGCGCCCCGGTCGGGCGGCGTGGCGGCGCGCTGGCAGGCGTGCACCCGGCCGATCTCGGCGCGCACGTGCTCACCGCGCTGGTCAAGCGGACCGGAATCGACCCGGCCGCGGTCGACGACGTGATCTTCGGCTGCGTCGACACGGTCGGCCCGCAAGCCGGCGACGTCGCCAGAACCGCATGGCTCGCGGCCGGGCTGCCGGAGGCAGTTCCCGGCGTGACCGTGGACCGGCAGTGCGGCTCGTCCCAGCAGGCCGTGCACTTCGCCGCCCAGGCGGTGCTCAGCGGCACGGCCGGCCTGGTCGTGGCCGGCGGGGTGCAGAACATGAGCCAGATCCCGATCGCGGCGGCGATGACCGCGGGCCAGGCGTTCGGGCACGACGATCCGTTCGGCGGGTCGGCCGGCTGGCAGGCCCGTTACGGCGGTCAGGAGATCTCCCAGTTCCGGGCGGCCGACCTGATCGCGGCCAAGTGGGGGATCGGCCGGGCCGAGATGGAGCGGTACGCCCTGGCCAGTCACGAGCGGGCGGTCGCGGCCATCGACGCCGGGTACTTCGATGCCGAGATCGAGCCGTGCGGGGAGGCCGGGACCGACGAGTGCCCGCGCCGGGACACCTCGCCGGAGAAGATGGCCAGGCTCGCCCCGCTGCGCCCGGCGGCCGAGGGCGGCGTGATCACCGCGGCGCTGTCCAGCCAGATCGCGGACGGCGCGGCGGCCCTGCTGATCGCGTCGGAGCGGGCCGTGGCCGAGCACTCCCTCCGCCCGCGGGCCAGGGTCGCGCACCTGTCGGCCCGCGGCGACGACCCGGTCCTGATGCTGACCGCGCCGATCCCGGCGACGGCGCACGCGCTGCGGCTCGCCGGGCTCACGCTGGACGACATCGACCTGATTGAGATCAACGAGGCGTTCGCGCCCGTGGTGCTGGCCTGGCAGCGCGAGACCGGCGCCGACCTCGCGAAGGTCAACGTCAGCGGCGGCGCGATCGCCCTCGGTCACCCGCTCGGCGCGACCGGGGCCCGGCTGATGACGACGCTGCTGCACGCGCTGGAGCGCACCGGCGGCCGGCACGGCCTGCAGGTGATGTGCGAGGGCGGCGGGCAGGCGAACGTCACCATTATCGAACGCCTCTACTGACTGACGGACGGCCGCTTTATTCGCCGGCGTCACCGCCGGCCAGTTCGGACACGATGTCCAGGTGACCGACGTGCCTGGCGTATTCCTGCACGAGATGGAACAAGATCCGCTCCAGCGGCGGCGGGTCGTCACCGTCCCAGCGGTCGCCCGGCTGGCCGACCTCGGCGAGGTCGTGTGACTCGATCACGGCCCGGCTCCGCCTGGCCTGGTCCGCGAGGGCGGCGACCAGGCCATCGAGGGTCTCGTCGGCGTCGGCCTGCCAGCGGCCGCCGGACTGGTCCCCCCAGGGATCGGCGACCTCCTGGCCCTCGAAACCCCATTCCAGCCAGCGCATCTCGACGTACTGCAGATGCTTGATCAATTCGATCGGGGTCCAGCCGGAGGGGAGCCTGCTGGCCTTCAGCTCGCCGGCCGGCAGGCCGGCGAGCTTGGCGACCAGCCGGGACCGGTAGTAGTCCAGGTAGCGCAGGAACACCTCGGCCCGCGAGCCCGCCGGGGCGGTGGGCTCAGGGAACGGGACATCGGGCCAGGCGGCGGGAGCGGTCATAGGCCTACCCTGGCCTACCGGGGCGCGCCGCGGCCAGGCATTTTGCGGCTCCCGGCCGCGGCGGCCGGGAGGCCGTCAGGCCGCCGGGCGGAACCGCAGCACGCCCCGGTCGATCACGACCACGCCGTCGCCGGTGGCGGTCTGGAACAGCGCCGTGCCGCTGTCCGGCTCGCCCAGCCAGATCGAGATCGTGAGCGCATCTCCCGGCAGCACCGGGTGGGTGAACCGGCCGGACATGGCCGCGAACCTGGCCGGGTCCGAGCCGCACAGCGCGTGCAGCAGGGCCCGGCCGGTCACGCCGTAGGTGCACAGCCCGTGCAGGATCGGCCGGGCGAAGCCGCCCCGGACGGCGAATTTCGGGTCGGCGTGCAGCGGGTTCCGGTCACCGGACAGCCGGTAGATGAGCGCCTGTTCCGGCCGGGTCGGCAGGGTGACCTGGTGGTCGGCGGCCCGTTCTGGCCTGGCCCAGGGCTCGCTGCCGCCGCGCTCGCCGCCGAAGCCGCCCTCGCCCCGGATGAAGGTGCCGCTGCGCGCGGTCACCAGCGGCTCGCCGGTCGACGCGTCCACGGCCTCGTTGCGGGTCGTGACCAGCGCGCCCGAGCCCTTGTCGTAGATACCGCTCACCGTCGCGACGGTCCGCACGGCGCCGCTGACCGGCAGCGGCCGGTGCAGCTCGAACGACTGCTCGGCGTGCACCAGCATGGCCCGGTCGAAGTCGCCGAGGTGGCGGCGGATCGCGGCCTGCGAGATCAGCACCGCGAACGTGGGCAGCACCTGCTGGGTCACGCCTTCTGAGTTCTCGGTGGTGAACTCCAGCTCGTGCTGCGGATCGCCGAGCCCGGCACCGACGCCGACCGCGTACAGCAGCGCGTCCGTGGAGGTCCAGGACCGCTCCTGCGGCTCTCCCGGTTCCCCGACGACGGAATGATCGAGTCCCATCACGGTCTCCACGTAAGGTAGTTCTCGCCCGTTATTAGAACTTCGTTCTAGAATCATTCTCCGGAGGGGCGTACCGCCCTGTCAATGAACCCCGCATCGCGCCGACGGGAGTCGAAATGGGACTGCTGGACGGGAAGGTCGCCATCGTCACCGGGGCGAGCCGCGGCATCGGCGCCGAGATCGCCCGCCGGTTCGGCGCCGAGGGCGCCGCGGTTGCCGTCGCCGCCCGGACCACCGGCCCTGGTCAGTCGCCGCTGGAGGGCACGATCGGCGAGACCGTCGCGGCGATCGAGGCCTCCGGTGGCACCGCGGTCGCGATCGCGGCCGACCTGGCCAGGCCGGCAGACCGCGAGCGCCTCGTCGCCGAGACGGCCCGGCACCTCGGCGCCCCGGACATCCTGATCAACAATGCCGCGGTCACCTACTTCACCCGGGTCGAGGACTTCACCCCCAAGCGGTACGGGCTGATGTTCGAGGTGCAGGTGCAGGCGGCGTTCCACCTGGCCACGCTCGTACTGCCGGGGATGCGGGAGCACGGCCGGGGCTGGATCCTGAACATCTCGTCCAAGGCAGCCCTGCACCCGGAGATCCCGCCGACGGCGTGGGGCGGTCGCGGCGGCACGGTGTACGGGATGTGCAAGGCCGCGATCGAGCGGTTCTCTACCGGCCTGGCGGCCGAGCTGTACGAGGACAACATCGCGGTTAACGCGCTGTCGCCGGACAAGGTCGTGCCGACGCCCGGAACGGTGTTCCACCGGCTGGTCGCGCCGGGAGACGAGAACGCCGAGCCGCCGGCCGTCATGGCGGCGGCCGCGCTGGCGCTGTGCTCGGCTGAGCCGCGCACCCTGACCGGCCGGATCACCTACTCCGCCGACCTGCTGGCCGAGCTGGGCCTGCCCGTCCCCGGCTAAACCGCGTCGGGCCCGTCCTTCCTGGCCGTCAGGAAGGCGAACGCCATTCGCTCCTGGCCGGTGCCGGCTTCGACGAGCGGCCTGAGGTGCGCGGTGAACGCCACGATCTCCGCGGCGCTGAGGCTGCGGTCTAGGGCTTCGCCGATGGTCGGCACGAGCGGATTGCCCGACGTGCGCAGGAACCGGTTCCAGGGGACCGGCCGCTTGCGGTTCCTGACGGTGATGCGCAGCTCGAGTTCGACCTCATCGAACCCGGCCTCCTCGGCGTGACGGACGAGGTCGCGATCATCGAAGTCGATCATGGGATCCGCGCCGGACGGCTGAATGGCCTCATACAGGGCCTGGACCTTCGCGGCCAGCTCCCCGACATCGGCGGTGCTGTAGCCGGAGAAGCGAGCCGGGTCATAGCTTGCCATCAGCACGTTGATCGGCTCGCCCAGGCTGATCCGCCCGCCTGGGGCCAGGACCCGGTAGAACTCCCGCAGCGCGGCCGCCTTGTCCCGGACGTAAATCAGCACCGATCGCGTGGTCACGACATTGACCATGGCCGTGGTCACGGCGGACAGGCCGTCGGCCGGGGCCAGGATGAACGAGCACCGGTCCTGCCATTCCCTGGCCGCGGCGACCTGGCGGCAGTGCCCGAGCAGGTCGGCGGAGACGTCGGCGATGATCACGTGGCCGGAGAAGCCGGGCCGCTCCAGGGCGCCGAAGGCGATCAGGCCGTCCCCGGCGCCGACATCCAGCAGCGTGTCCTGCGGCCGCAACCCGGCGTTGTCCAGCACCTTGTCCCTGACCGGATACAGCCGCTGCGCGAGTTCCCGGCGGGCGTTGTCGGCGTCACCGCCGAACCTGGTCTGGAGCAGCCACCGGTGCCAGTGGTCGCTTTCCTCCGGCATCGCACCCCTCGATCGGCGCCGCCGTGGCGGCCGGTCTCGTCGTCACCCGCTCTGTAGTCGCGCCTGGGGTGCCGCGGGTTAGCCCGAAGCTAGATTCCGAGCCTGGTGGCCAGGCGCTCGCGGTGGTAGCTGGCGTCGCCGAGGAACAGCTCGCTGGCCTTAGCCCGCTTGAAGTACAGGTGCGCGTCGTGCTCCCAGGTGAATCCGATCCCGCCGTGGATCTGGATGTTCTCCGCTGCGACGTGGAAATAGGTATCGGCGGCGAGCGCCTTGACCAGGGCCGCGACCACCGGCACCTCGGACGAATCCTCAGCCACGGCGGCGGCCGCGTAACCGACCGCCGACCGGAGCGACTCGACCTCAAGCAGCAGGTCGGCGCAGCGGTGCTTGATCGCCTGGAAGCTGCCGATCGCCCGGCCGAACTGATGCCTGACCTTGGCGTAGGCCACCGCCATGTCCAGCGCTCGTTGAGCCCCGCCGAGCTGCTCGGCGGCCAGCGCGATCGCGGCGACATCGAGCGTCTTGGCCAGGATCGGGCCGCCCTCCCCCGGGGCGCCGATCAGCCGGGCCGGCACGGACGCGAACACCAGCCGGCCCATCTTCCTGGTCTGGTCCAGGGTAGGCAGGGCGGTGCGGTCCAGCCCGGGCGCGTCCGCGGGCACGGCGAACAGCGAGAGCGGGCCGGCGTCCTGGCCCTGGCCCGGGGTGCGGCCCGCGACCAGGATCAGCCCGGCGCTGTGGCCGTCCAGGACATAGCTCTTGTGCCCGTCCAGGACCCAGCCCCCGTCGGAGCCCTGAGCGGCCGCGAGGGCGATGTCATCAGGCTCCCAGGAGCCGTTGTCTTCGGTGCAGGCAACCGTCGCGACCACATCGCCGCTCGCGATGCCCGGCAGCAGCTCCTGCTTGGCGGCCTCGTCCGAGCTGGCCAGCAGCGCGGTCGCCGCCAGCACGGCGCTGGCCAGGTACGGCCCCGGGTACAGCGCGGCGCCTAGTTCTTCTAGCACGATCGCCTGCTCGGTGAACGTGAACCCGGCCCCGCCGTACTGCTCGGGAATGGCCAGGCCCTGCAGCCCGAGCTGGCTGCCCGCATAGGCCCAGACCTTCTCGTCGGTGCCGTCCAGGGTGTCCATCAGTTCCCTGACCCGGGTCAGCGGCACCCGGTCGGCGAGGAACCGGCGGACGGACTCGGCCAGCTCCCGCTGCTCCGAGCTGTAGGCGAGCTTCATTGTCCGGGGTCCGTTCTGTGCTGGCCTGGCGGAGTGCCGAGGGGGCTGGCGGGCTCAGGCGCGGCGGGCTCGGGGTGGGGAGACTCGGGGTCGGGGGATTCCGGGTCGGCGGGCTCGGTCGCGGCCGGGCCGGGGCGAGCCGGGCTGGCTGGCGGCCCCGTCTCGACCAGGACATCCAGCGCCTCGATCCGGTCGCCGGACACCCACAGCGGGTTGACTTCGAGCGCTCGCAGCGAGCCGCTGAGCGACAGCGCGGCATCGCCGATCGCGCAGATCACCCGGGCCAGCGCATCGACATCGGCGGGCTGCTGGCCGCGCGCGCCGCGCAGCAGCGGTGCCCCGCGCAGCTCGCCGAGCATCCGGCCGACTTCCTCAGGCGTGACCGGCAGCACCCGCAGGCTGACATCGCCGAGAACCTCGACCCAGATGCCGCCGAGCCCGACCGCCAGCACCGGGCCGAACGACGGGTCCACGGTGACGCCGGCCAGCAGCTCGGTGCCGCCGGTGCGCATCGGGCTGACGGTCACCCCGTCGATCGCCTCCGGGGCGAGTCCGCCCGCCTCGCTCACCCGTTGGAAGGCGGCCTTGACCTGCGTGACCGTGCGCAGTCCGAGGGCCACGCCGCCGGCCTCTGACTTGTGCGCGAGCCCGGCCGAGCTGATCCGCAGCGCGACCGGGTAGCCGAGACGGCGCGCCGCCGACGCGGCGGCATCGGGCGAGTCGGTCAACTCG
>JBPCKO010000231.1:0-5647 GCA_051004215.1 Streptosporangiaceae bacterium
GGTCCGCGCGCTCAGGTTCGACTTCACCCCGGTCCTGACGACCCTCGCCCTGATCGCCGTGGCCGGCGACATCGCGGACCGGAATTCGTCCCTGCACCGGTTCAGCCCGCCGTTCGCGGCCGGCGTCCGGCCCAGGCTGCCGTTCACGACCGTGCTGAACCGGTGGCTGGCCAGCCCGCTGACCACTGCCTGCGCGGTGCCCGCGGGCCCGAGCGCCGCCGGCCATCAGATCAAGATCGCACCGCTGATTCAGGTGGCCGCCTCGGGCGGCGGGATCCGCGCGGCCTGGTGGACCGAGGAGGTACTCGGGCGCATCGCCGCCTCGCCCTGCGGGCGGCACGCCGTGCTCGACGTGAGCGCGGTGAGCGGCGGGGCGCTCGGGGTGAGCGTGCTGGCGGCGGCTCCGGCCGCCGCGGCCGACCCGGTCAGGGCCGCGCATATCGCGATGACGACGATCGCCGACCCCGACGCGCTGGCCGCGGGCATCGACGGGCTCATGCTCCGGGACACGATCGCCGGCTACACGGGCCTTGACCTGTGGGCGGCTGGCCGGCCGGGCGGCCGGGCGGCAGCAGCTACCCGGACCGGGCTGCGCTGATGCAGGCGGTCTGGCAGGCCCAGGATCCGGAGCTCAGCCAGCCGTTCCCGCTGCGGCGGAGCTGGCTGCCGTGGGCGCTGATGTTCAACTCGACCTCGGTCAGCACCGGCTGCCGGGCGATCACCTCGAGCGTGGTGCTGCCGCAGACGGCGAAGATCCCGCCCGGCGCCCCCTCGCCCCGTGCGGCCTGGGCACCGGAGGTGTCCCCGGCTCCTATGACCTGTTCGCCAGGCTGCCGTGCGAGAAGGGCATCTCGGTGGCGACGGCGGCGTTGCTGTCAGGCCGGTACGCCTACATCACGCCGTCCGGCACGCTGGACTACTGCGGCGGGCACACGCTCGCCGATCAGCTCGCCGACGGCGGCTACGGCGACGCGTCTGGCCTGTCCACCCTGGCCGACCTGACGCCGGTCGTGCTCGGCACCCTGCGGCGGTACAACGAGCACGCCATCGCCACGGCCGGGCCAGGCCAGCCGGTCACGCTGGTCGTGCCGGTGACCGCCTACCTGGGCAATAGCGTGCAGCCCGCGCGCACGCTGCTGGCCCCCTCGCGCACGCCGGAGATCGACGCGCCGAGCGCCGCCAAGTCGGCCGGTCCCACGGTCGAGCTGACCGGCACGGCCGCGCTGCTGCAGGACATCGAGGCTCAGAGCGAGCCGGCCGCCTGGCTGAGCTGCGCACGCCGGGACCCGTTCTGCGCGGGCCTGCAGGCCGCGGCGCCGGCGCTGGTGACCGATCCCGCGGTCATGATCACCCCGACCGAGCATCCCGGCGTCGCCGCCCCGCTCGGCTGGCTGCTGTCCCAGGCCAGCCAGGACGCCCTGGACGAAGCGCTGGTCAGGGACGAGTACCAGAACCGCCGTGCGGGCCCTACCAGCCGTCGTACGCGGTCCGGCGGCCGTACTGCCTTCCCGGCGTGGGCGGCCTGGCCGACCTGCTCACCCTGATCGCGGCAGGCCGCTAGCACGCCCGGCGGATTACACTGCCGCCATGTCACTAGACGGCGAGTACGTCCCGAGCCCGCGCGGCTGGGTTCGCGATCAGGTCGAGCTGTTCGAGGGGTCAGGCGGCACCGAGGGGACCACGCTGCTCGACACCGGGCTGCCGGTCGTGATCGTCACCAACATCGGCGCCAGGACCGGCAAGATCCGCAAGACGCCGCTGATGCGGGTCGAGCACGACGGCCGCTATGCGGCCGTCGCGTCCCAGGGCGGCTCGCCCAGGCATCCGGTCTGGTACTGGAACCTGCGCGCTCACCCCCGGGTCGAGGTGCAGGACGGGCCGGCCACGACCACGATGACGGCGCGCGAGCTGTCCGGCGACGAGCGGGCCCGGTGGTGGGACCGTGCGGTCGCGGCCTACCCGCCCTACGCCGAGTACCAGCTCAAGACCGAGCGCCAGATCCCGGTCTTCATCCTCGAGCCGGCCGGCTGAGAATACGGCCGGCCACCCCCGGCCTGGTTACGGAGTAATCTTGTAATCAGAGTGCGGAGGTGGTCCATGGCAACAGCTGACTCGCCGCTCGATGCCTACTCCCTCGTGGTCACCACGGTGGCCGCCGAGCTGACGCCGAAGGTCGCGAGCCTGCGGGTGAACCGCGGCTCCGGCGGCCCCGGCGAGAACCTCGGCTCGGCCGTCGTCTACACCGGTGACGGCTTCCTGCTCACCAACGCCCATGTGGTCGGCCGGGCCAGCGGCGGGACCGCGCTGTTCTCCGACGGCAGCAGCTCGCCCTTCACCGTCGTCGGGGCCGACCCGCTGTCCGACCTCGCGGTCGTCAGGGCCGGAGCCGGAGCACCGCCGCCCGCCGACCTCGGCGAGGCCGACGACCTGCTCGTCGGCCAGCTCGTCCTCGCGGTGGGCAGCCCGCTCGGCCTGGCCGGCTCGGTCACCGCGGGCGTGGTCAGCGCGCTCGGCCGGTCGCTGCCCACCCGCAGCGGATCGGCGGTGCGCCTGATCGAGGACGTGATCCAGACCGACGCCGCGCTGAACCCCGGCAACTCGGGCGGCGCGCTGGCCGACTCCGGGGCCCGGGTCGTCGGCATCAACACCGCCGTCGCCGGGGCCGGACTCGGGCTGGCCGTGCCGGTCAACGCCACGACCAGGACGATCATCGCCGCGCTGATGCGGCACGGCCGGGTCAGGCGGGCCTACCTCGGCATCGTGAGCGCCCCGGTGCCGCTGCCCGCCTGGCTGCACGACCGGACCGGGTCACGGGACGGGCTGCGGGTCGCCGAGCTGGTGGCCGGCGGCCCAGCTGACCGGTCCGGCCTGCGGCCGGGCGACATCCTGGTCAGCGCGGGCGGCCGGCCGGTGCGGTCCGCCCAGGACCTGCAGCGGCTGATGTTCGCGGACGCCATCGGGCGCCCGCTGGAAATCACGGTGCTGCGCAATGGCGCCCTGGTCGACGTGATCGCCGAGCCGTCCGAGCTCGCCGCGGCCTGACCGAGGACCGGCCATGGCGGGAATGCTCCGTCGAGTGCGTAAGAATGACGTATGAGCAAGCAGCCGAGTTCGCCGCCGCCGGGCGATAAGCCGGCCCCGACGGCACCGCCGCCGCCACCGGCCTGGCGGCACTGGCTCTGGCCGATCGCGCTGGTCGCGATGCTGGCGCTGTACTTCTTCCTGCCCGGCATCCACACCAGCACCCCGGTGTCGCTGCCCTACTCCTCATTCCTGGACAAGGCGGCCAGCCGCCAGATCAAGACCGTGCAGATCGGCAGCCCGTCCAGCGGCTCCAACACGAACATCACCGGCACGCTCGGCAATGGCACGAGCTTCACCACCGTGGGCCCGCCCGATACCTCGGCGCTCACGACCACGCTGCGCGCCGATGGCGTCAAGTCGGTCACCTACTCCCAGGCCAGCTCGGGCCTGGGTACCGAACTGCTGTACTGGCTGATCCTGCTGGCCCCGCTCATCTTCGTCATCTGGCTGTTCCGCCGGATGTCGCGGGGCGCGGCCGGGGCGCTGCAGGGCACGCTGGGCGTCGGCCGGTCCCGGGCGAAGGTGTTCGACGCCGAGCGGCCGAGCACGAAGTTCTCCGACGTGGCCGGATATTCCGGGGCCAAGGAGGAGATCAGCGAGATCATCGACTTCCTGCGCAACCCGGCCAGGTACCAGCGGGCCGGCGCGATGGCCCCGCGCGGCGTGCTCATGGTCGGGCCGCCGGGCACCGGCAAGACGCTGCTGGCCCGGGCCGTGGCCGGGGAGGCGTCGGTCCCGTTCTTCTCGGTCACCGGCTCCAGCTTTGTGGAGATGTTCGTCGGCGTGGGCGCGGCCCGGGTCCGCGACTTGTTCACCGAGGCCCGCAAGCGCGCGCCGGCCATCATCTTCGTCGACGAAGTCGACGCGATCGGGCAGCGCCGGGCCGGGTCGGGCGCGGTCGTCGCCAACGACGAGCGGGAGCAGACGCTGAACCAGCTGCTGGCCGAGATGGACGGGTTCGACATGACCCAGGGCATCGTCGTGCTGGCCGCGACCAACCGCCCCGAGGTGCTCGACCCCGCCTTGCTGCGGCCGGGCCGGTTCGACCGCCAGATCACGATCCCGCTTCCGACGCTGGACGAGCGGGCCGCGATCCTGGCCGTGCACTGCCGGGACAAGAAGCTGGCCCCCGACGTCGACCTGACCGTGGTGGCCCGCGGCACGCCCGGCTTCTCCGGCGCCGATCTGGCCAACCTGGCCAACGAGGCCGCGATCTTCGCCGTCCGCGGCAACCGCGACGTGATCACCGCGACCGACTTCGACGACGCCAGGGACCGGATCCTGCTCGGCCGCCGGGAGGGCTCGAACGTCCTGCTGCCGGAGGAGAAGCACGCGGTGGCGGTGCACGAGGCCGGGCACGCCCTGGTGGCGGCGCTGTCCGAGCACGCGGACCCGGTGGCCAAGGTCACCATCTTGCCGGCCGGCCAGGCCCTCGGGGTCACCCAGCAGCTGCCGCTGATCGAGCGGCACCTGTACGGCGAGGACTACCTGCACGACTCGCTGGCCGTCCGGCTCGGAGGCCGCGCCGCCGAGCTAGTCGAGCTGGGCCAGGGCTCGACCGGGGCCGCCAACGACCTGTCGACCGCGACCGACATGGCGACCAGGATGGTGCGCGAATTCGGCCTGTCCGACGCGGTCGGGCCCGTCGGGTATCCGCAGGGCGGATCGGTGTTCCTGGGCGGCGGCGGCAACGGGTTCTCCAGCCGGCCGTTTGCCGAATCCACCCAGGCCGCGATCGACGCCGAGGTCGCCAGGCTGCTCCGCGAGGCCGAGCGGACGGCCGTCGGGCTGATCAGGTCGCACCGGGATATGCTGCGCAACCTGGTCGCGCTGCTGCTGGAGCACGAGACCGTGAACGGCGCCGAGGTCTACCGCATTGCGGGCAAGCCGACCCCGCAGCACCGGCCAGCGGAGATCGCGATCGCGCCGCCGGTCAAGACGCTCGCGCTCGGCGCCGCCGCCGAGCTCGCCGCCGGGCCCGAGTAGGCCGAGGTGCCGCTGCTCGTGCTGGGGTCGGCCGGCGTGCGCGCGAGCCTGAGTTATCCGCGCTGCGCCGACGCCATGCGGGCCGCGCTGGCGGCCCGCGCCCGCGGCGAGGTGTTCCAGCCGCTGCGCTCGGTGCTGCGCCCGGAGGGCGCGGCCGGCTTCATGGCGCTGATGCCGTCGTACCAGCCTGGCCAGGACGCCGGGTTCGGGCTCAAGGCGATCTGCATCATGCCCGGCAATCCCGCGGCCGGGCTGGACAGCCACCAGGGGGTCGTGCTGCTGTCCAGCCCGCTGACCGGCGAGCCGCTCGCGGTGCTGAACGCATCCGCCGTGACCGAGATCAGGACCGCGGCCGTCTCCGCGGTCGCGACGCAGGCCCTGGCCAGGCCGGACGCGGACGTGCTGGCGGTCGTCGGGACCGGCGTCCAGGCCCGCTCGCACCTGCTGGCGATCGCCGCGAGCCGGCCGCTGGCCGAGATCAGGATCGCCGGATCTGGCCCTGGCCGGGCGGCCGCGCTGGCCGGGCAGGCGCCCGGCCTGCTCGCCGGGCTCGGACCCGGCCTGGCCGGCCCCGGGC
>JBPCKO010000232.1:0-4460 GCA_051004215.1 Streptosporangiaceae bacterium
GCGCCGATGCGGCCGGGGCCAGCGAAGGCAGGTCCGCGGGCGAGCCCGCGGATGGCGGGCCGTCGCGGAGCGCGGCCGGCGGGTCGCCGGGGAGCGGGCAGGGCGGTAGCTGGCGCGAATGGGCCGAGTGGGCCGAGCGGCGGGATTGGCGCGACTGGGCCGCCTGGGCCGAGAACCGCGACTGGCGGGAGTGGGCCGGCGGCCAGCAGGAGTGGAAGGACCGGGCCGACCGAGCCAAGGCGAGCTCACGGGAGTGGCGGGACCGGGCCAAGGCCAGCCAGCAGGAGTGGAAAGAGCGGGCCAGGGCCGGGCAGCAGGAATGGGCCGCCAGCCGGGCCAGGCGCGGGCGCCCGGAGAGCGAGCTCGCGGTCGATCTCGAGCGGCTGGCCGGGGCGTTCACGCGGGAGCTGCGGGGCGTAGCCTGGCAAGCGGGGTCGCTCAGTGAGGACGCGGTCGGCAACCTCGGCCGGATCCTGACCGACGCGCTGAACCGGATCAAGACCGAGGTGTTCCGAGCCCCCGAGGCCGAGGAGGAGGACCAGCCATGACGAGCCTGACCGGCATCCTGGCCCGGGTGCTGGCCGCGGCGTCGCGGCCACCCTCCGGCACCCGGCCCGAGCCTGACTCCGTGCCCGGCCAGCCGCCCCGGCCGTGTTTCCCACGTCCACCCCGGGTCGCCAAGGGCTGCGTCCCGCCGCCTCCGCGACCGCAGGACGGATGTTTCCCTTCGCCGCGTCCTTAAGAAGGAATCGCGTCAGTCGATGCGACCGACGCGATTCCCAACAAAACTAGCTTCCACGTTGGTGCCGATCGGGCCCGCGGCTAGAGGGTGAAGACCACCTTGCCGAAGAGGTCGCCGTTGACCATGGCGGCGATGCCCTCGCGCGCCTGGGCCAGCGGCAGCGTCCGGTCGATCAGGGGGCGCATCCCGGTCTGCTCGCAGAACCTGACCAGGCGGCCCAGTTGCTCCCTGGTGCCCATCGTCGAGCCGGCCACCGACAGCTGCAGGAAGAAGATCCTGGCCAGGTCGGCCGGCGGCATCGCCCCGCTGGTTGCACCGGAAATCACCAGGCGGCCGCCGGGACGAAGTGCCTTCAGCGAGTGCGACCAGGTGGCCTCGCCCACGGTCTCCATCACCGCGTCGACCCGCTCAGGCAGCCTGGCCCCTGACGGGAAGACCTGGTCGGCGCCCAGAGACAAGGCGCGCTCGCGCTTGTCTTCGCTGCGGCTCGTCGCCCACATCCGGTAGCCGGCCACCGAACCCAGCTTGATCAGCGCGGTGGCGACGCCGCCGCCCGCACCCTGGACAAGGATCGTGCTGCCCGGCTGCAGGCCCGACTTGTCGAACAGCATCCGGTAGGCGGTCAGGTAGGCCGTGGGCAGGCAGGCCGCGTCCGTGAACGAGATCCCGGCGGGCTTGGGGATGAGGTTGCGGCGCGGCACCGCGACCAGCTCGGCGAACGTGCCGTCGTAGCGCTCGGACAGCAGCGACCGTCGGGGATCCAGGGTCTCGTCTGGTCCGGCGCCCGGATCGCTGATCACGCCGTGCAGGACGACCTCATTGCCGTCGGCGTCGACGCCCGCCGCGTCGCAGCCCAGGATCATGGGCAACTGGTCCGGCGAGATGCCGACGCCGCGCAAGGTGAAAACGTCGTGATGATTGAGCGACGCCGCCTTGACCGAGACTGTCGTCCAGCCCTCCGGCGGGTCAGGCTCGGCGTGCTCGCCGGCCTCCAGGCCGGACAGCGGGTCGTCGGAACTGAACCTGGCTGCGGTGACTGCGAACATGCATGGGACCTTAGCGCCTGGCCAGGCCCTGGCCGCGAGCGGCGGCCCACGCGGCGGCCGGCCCGAGCAGGCAGGTAAGCCGCGGACAGGCTTATAGAGAAGGGCCGCACCGGTAGCCGCGCCTGTGAGATACTCCCGGCTAAGGCTGACTCAGAACCCTGCCTCTTAAGGACCAGCGTGAGTCTGGCATCATTTGCCGAGCTTGCTGTGCGTCTGGTTAACTCTGGCGTTAGTGACGCCGATACCGACCCGTTGCGCAGTTGCGCGGCGTTCCGCGAATTCGTGGCGGGACGCCCGTTCCTTGCTGCCCCGGTGACCGCGCAGGACCTCGGCCGGCTGCGGCTGCTGCGTACAGAGCTCGCGACCGTCTTCACCGACGCGGCCGCCGGGCGCGGGCAAGACGCAGTGGACCGGCTGAACGCCCTGATGACCGTGCATCCGGTGCACCCCGTGATCGTCTCGCACGATGGCGAGCCCTGGCATGTGCACCTCAGCGACGCGGGCTCGATGACCGACCGGTACACGGCCGCCTCGGTGGTCAGCCTTGCCTTGCTGCTCAGCCAGCTCGGGTTGGAGCGCTTCGGAATCTGCGCGCTCGCTGCGTGCGACGGGGTGTTCATCGACGGCAGCAGCAACAAGTCACGAAGGTACTGCACAGAGCATGCGGCCGGTCGCGGGAACGTCACCTCGCTGCCCCGCGAGCGGCAGGCCGCGACGGCACGCCTTGACGACTCGGTCACGTCGGCGGCAAGTTAAGCAGCCACAGTCATAACGCTGCTTACATCAGGCCACTTAGCTTGCCAAATACCTCTCACGTTACCGAACCGACACCTTCGGGCTTCTTCTCACCGCCCTTGATGATCATTACCATGAGGCCTACTTGCGGGCGTTAGCTTATTTGTCAACTGGACCGGAAAGAAGGTTCACCCATGGCGACAGACTCTGCCGCTCCCACGACCGCCCCGGCAGACGTTGGCTTCAAGCGGGAAATGGGGCTGATCGGCGCCACCTGGGCGGCGGAAACCTCGATCATCGGCTCGGGCTGGTTGTTCGCTTCCTGGAAGGCGGCGTATTCGACCGGCACGGGCTCCCTCATCGCGTGGGTCCTGGCCGGCATCGCGCTGATCGTGCTGGCCCTGGTGCACGCGGAACTGGGCGCTATGTACCCGGTCGCGGGCGGAACCGCCAGGTTCCCGCACTTCGCCTTCGGCAGCGTGGCCGGCACCTCGTTCGGGTTCTTCTCCTGGATCCAGGCGGTTACGGTCACCCCGATCGAGTGCTTCGCGGTCATGCAGTACGCCGCGTACTACTGGCACGGCCTGTTCAACGACAAGACCAGTGAGGTCACCGGGGCCGGGTTCGCGGTCAGCATCGTGCTGATGGCCCTGTTCACCGGGATCAACTTCCTGGCCATGCGCACCTTCAACAAGGTGAACAGCGCGGTCACGTGGTGGAAGGTCGCGATTCCCGTCCTGACCATCATCATCTTGCTGTTCAAGATGCACCCGAGCAACTTCGGCTCGCACGGCGGCTGGACACCATACGGGGCCAAGGCACTCTTCGCCGCGATTCCGGGCGCCGGCATCGTGTTCGCCTACCTTGGTTTCGAGCAGGCCGACCAGCTCGCCGCGGAGATCAAGAATCCGCAGAAGAACCTGCCCCGCGCGATCATCCTGGCCATGCTCCTCGGCACCGTGATCTACGTGATGCTGCAGGTCGTGTTCATCGGCGCCATCCAGCCGAGTCAGCTGTCCGGCGGCTGGGCCGGGCTGCAGAACCACGCCGGCCTGGTCAACGGGCCGATGGCCTTCATCGCGGGCGCCGCCGGGCTGACCTGGCTGGCGACGGTGCTGCGGATCGACGCCTTCATCTCGCCGTCGGGCACCGGGCTGATCTACATGACCGCCACCTCCCGGGTCGGGTACGGCCTGGGCCGGAACCGGTACTTCCCGCAGATCTTCACCAGGGTCGACCGGAACGGCGTGCCGTGGATCAGCCTGATCGCGTCGTTCGTGTTCGGCCTGGTGTTCCTGCTGCCGTTCCCGAGCTGGAGCGCGCTGGTCGGCCTGGTCACCTCGGCCTCGGTGCTGATGTACGCGGGCGCACCGCTCTCGCTCGGTGCGTTCCGTGAGCAGGTGCCTGAGACACCGCGTCCGTACCGGCTTCCGGCCGGCAAGGTGCTCGCGCCGGTCGCCTTTATCATCGCCAACCTGATCATCTACTGGTCGGGCTTCGAGGTGATCTGGAAGCTGGGCGTGGTCCTGCTGATCGGCTACATCATCATCGGCGTCTGCATGGCCTTCGACCCGCAGCGCCCGCCGCTGGACTGGAAGTCGGCCCAGTGGCTGCCGGTGTACCTGGCCGGCATGGGCATCATCTCCTGGCTCGGCCAGTTCAGCGGCGGCGCGGTCAAGCCGCCGCTGAACACCAACACCATCCCGTTCGGCATCGACATGCTGATCGTGGCCGCCTTTAGCCTGGTCATCTACTACTGGGCGATGGCGACCAAGCTGTCGCGGGCGGAAATGATGCTCCTGGTCGGGCGGCAGGCCGAGCAGGGCGCACCGGACATGCCGACGCACTAGGCGCGCGTCACCGGAACTGGCCCCCGCACTGGGCCCCACCCACACCAGGAGGGGGCCAAGTTCGCGTCCGACCAAATGCCGAGGGTC
>JBPCKO010000233.1:0-10493 GCA_051004215.1 Streptosporangiaceae bacterium
GACCAGAACCGCAAGCTCGACTTCGAGGAAATCCAGATCCCGCCTGGCCCGCGGCTGGGCAGCCTGGTCGTCGAGGTGGACAAGCTGGCCAAGGGCTTCGGCGACCGCCTGCTGATCGAGGACCTGAGCTTCTCGCTGCCGCCGAACGGCATCGTCGGCATCATCGGCCCGAACGGCGTCGGCAAGACCACGCTGTTCAAGATGATCATCGGCGAGGAGCAGCCGGACGCCGGGACGATCAAGGTCGGCGAAACCGTACGCATCTCCTACGTCGACCAGGCCCGCGGCCGGATCGATCCGGACAAGAACGTCTGGGAAGTGATCTCCGACGGCGAGACCTCCATCCAGGTCGGCAAGACCGAGATCCCCAGCCGGGCCTACGTCGCGGCGTTCGGATTTAAAGGCGGCGACCAGCAGAAGCTGGCCGGAGTGATGAGCGGCGGCGAGCGGAACCGGGTGAATCTTGCCCTGACCCTCAAGCAGGGCGGGAACCTGCTGCTGCTCGACGAGCCCACCAACGACCTCGACGTGGAGACTCTCTCCTCGCTGGAGAACGCTCTGCTGGAATTCCCCGGCTGTGCCGTGATCACCAGCCACGACCGGTGGTTCCTGGACCGGATCGCGACGCACATCCTGGCCTGGGAGGGCGGGTCGAGCTGGTTCTGGTTCGAAGGCAACTTCGAGGCCTACGAGAAGAACAAGATCGACCGCCTCGGCGCCGAGGCAGCCAGGCCGCATCGGGTCACCTACCGCAAGCTCACCCGCGGCTGAGGCATCGCGACCGGGCTGCCGCCGGGTATCGGACGGCTATCGCCGGTACCGGGAAGCGGCCCTCATCAGGCGAGAGCGGCCCGCATCAGCTCGGCGATCTTCTTCTCGACCGCCGCGTCCCACGTCTGGAACGCATACGACACCGGCCAGATCGCGGAGTCGTCCAGGTGGGCGGCGTCCTGGAACTCCAAGGTCGAGTACCGGGTGTTGAACTTGCCCGAGTTCTTGAAGCAAACGACGATCTTGCCGTCCGCGTCCGCGTAGGCGGGCATTCCGTACCAGGTCCTCGGTGACAGCTGCGGGGCGTTCGCGGTCACTGTCATGTGCACGCGTTCGGCAAGCGCGCGGTCCTCCGGCGCCATCTTCGCGATCGCGTCGAGGACCGTCTGCAGCTCATCGGCTCGCTTGGCGCCTTTCTTGCCCTCAGCGCGCAGCTCGGCGGCGCGAGCCTTCATCGCGGCGCGTTCCTGGGCGCTGAAGCCGCCGGATCCGGCAGTCGAAGTCTTCGCGTTCATTCTTCGGCCTCCTATCGACCTGTCTACGCTCGGGGCGCAGGTATTACCGGTTGTCTGCAGGAAGGCTATGCACGACCACGCCGTCAAGCTTCTCGATTCCTGATCGCTTGAGCAGCCGAAGGCCTGGTGCGGCAGGGTCCGCGCACCCGGCTAGGCAGCTGGGCTGACAAAAGGAGCGGGTGATGAAGGCACCGCCGGACCGGCCGTGGCCGCCGGCGGCGACGGAGATTCTCGTGATCGTGCTGACACTGACTACGGGGGCGGTCGACGCGACCTGCGTCCTGCACCTCGGGCACGTCTTCGGCAGCGTGATCACCGGGAACCTGGTCCTGATCGGGGCGTCCGCGGCGCTACCGGCCAGGGTGCTCGCGGCGGCGGCGGTCGCGCTCGGCAGCTACGCGGCCGGCGTGCTTGTCGCGGCGCCGATCGCGCGCGAGGCCGACCGGTCAGACGACGACGACAGCGGTCGCTGGCCGGCCCGGGTGATCGTCTGCCTCGGCCTGGAGTTCTGCCTGCTGGCCGCGTTCAGCGCGGGCTGGCTCGCGGCCGGCGGCCGGCCCGGACCGCAGGCTGGCCTGGGCTTGCTGGCCCTGGCGGCGGCCGGCCTGGGCATGCAGAGCGCGGCGGTCAGGAGACTCGGCCCGTTCTCGACGACGTATCTGACCAGCATGCTGACTGGGATACTGGCCGGCCGGGCGACCTGGTCGTGGCCGGACGGCTGGCGGCGCAGCGTGGCGATCCTGGCCGCGCTGCCCACTGGAGCGGTGATCGGCGCGGTCACGGCCGCGAACGCGCCCGACCTGGTGCCGCTGGTCGTGCTCGCACCGCTGGCGGCGGTGGCCGGAGCCGCCCTCGTGCTGCGGCGCCGGGCGAGTGAACCCGGGCCGGGGCAGCCGTACTTGCGGCCACCGTGGCCCGCTGTGGGTAGTTCGTGCGGCGGAGGGTTCGCAGGTCAGGCCGATCACGCATGGGGCGGCGAGCACGCCGGCTGCTGTATGAAACCGGGGTTTGATACACGAAAACGGTGATGGAACCCCGGTCTCATACACGGCCGCGCGAGCGTTCGGGGGCGGGAGATCGCCTCGTCAGCCGAAGCCGTGCCCGTGCGTGCTTGCGGAGCCGGCGACAGTACTGATGAGCGGCTGCGGCGGTCGGGGGCGGTGCTCGTCATGCTTGGAATGAACCGGGCGCCGGGCGAGTGAACCGGGCGCCCGCTCGGCCTGGACCGGCTCAGCCGAGCTTGCGCAGGGCGGGCAACAGCTCCCGCTCGGCCCAGTTCAGGAACGTCTTCTGGCTGGCCGCCCCGATCTGGACCAGCGCCAGGTGGGTGAACCCGGCGTCGACCCATTTCTTCGCGGCCGCCACGTGCGCCTCGACGTCCGGGCCGCACGGGACCAGGTCGGTGATCTGCTCCTGGGTCACCGACTGCGCCGCGGCCTCGAAACTCCGCGGCTCCGGCAGCTCGGACATCACGAACCAGCCGGGCGCCGCCCAGCTCCACAGCCGCTGCGCGTTGGCGATGGCCCGGCCCAGGTCGGTGTCGTAGCAGATCGCCATCTGGCCGTAGCGGGGCTTGTCCTTGCCGCCGGCCTTGGCGAACGCCTTGACCAGGCCGGCGTCGGGCACCGTGGTGATCATCGCGTCGCCGTGCTCGGCCGCGAGCTGCACCGAGTCAGGGCCGGACAGGGCGATGCCGATCGGCACCTGGCTCTTGGGCAGGTCGTACAGCCTGGCCCGCTCGACCGTGTAGTGCTTGCCGTCGAAGTTCACGTAGTCGCCGGTGAACAGCTTCCTGATGATCTGCACCGCCTCGGCGAGTCGTTCCTGCCTGACCCTCGGCACCGGCCAGCCGGCCCCGACCACGTGCTCGTTCAGGTTCTCCCCGGCGCCCAGGCCCAGGGTGAACCGGCCTTGGGACAGCTCGCCCATCGTGGCCGCCTTCTGGGCCACCACGGCGGGGTGATACCGGAAAGTCGGGCAGGTGACGAAGGTCATCAGCGGCAGCCGCTCGGTCGCCTGGGCGGCCGCGCCCAGCACCGACCAGGCATAGGGGGAGTGGCCCTGATTCTCCACCCAGGGGAAGTAATGGTCCGACATCACCGAGAAGTCGAACCCCGCCGCCTCCGCCCCGATCAGGTCCGTGACCAGCTGCCGGACCGGCGTCTGCTCGCCCATCGCCGTGTACCCGAACTCCGTCATCTTGGTTACCCCGCGTTCTCGTCCAGTGTCGCCGTCCGGCCCGGGCTACCCGGCGTGATCGCCCGCATGCACGATGAGCTCCGTGACCTGGCCGGACGATCACTGGCATATGCTCATCCATCGACTCCATCGACCGCCGACACCGAGGTAGCAGCCTGATGACCACGCACGAAGCCCAGCTCCCGGTCGCCGGGCGGAAGCTGCCGGACCGGGCCCAGGCCGTCGTCGTCGGCGGCGGCATCATCGGCACCTCGGTCGCCTACCACCTGGCCCTGCTGGGCATGAAGGACGTCCTGCTGATCGAGCGGGACCGGCTCACTTCCGGCACCACCTGGCACGCGGCCGGGCTGATGGCCACGTTCGGGTCGACCTCGCAGACCTCGACCGAGCTGCGCCAGTACACCACCGACCTGTACGGCCGGCTGGAGGCCGAGACCGGCCTGGCCACCGGGCTGAAGCAGTGCGGCCTGATCGAGCTGGCCACCGAGCCCGGCCGGCTCGAGGAGTACCGCCGGGTCGCCGCGTTCAACCGGCACCTGGGCGTGGACGTGCACGAGATCTCAGCCCGCGAGGTCGCCGGGCTGTGGCCGCTGGCCAGGACCGACGACGTGCTGGCCGGCTTCTACATCCCGGCCGACGGCCGGGTGAACCCGGTCGACGTGACCATGTCGCTGGCCCGGGGCGCCCGGATGCGCGGCGTCACGGTCGTCGAGGGAGTGCCGGTCACCGGGTTCCTGCGCCAGCGCGAAACCGTCACCGGGGTCCGCACCGCCGAGGGCGACGTCGAAGCCGAGTACGTGGTGAACTGCGCCGGCATGTGGGCCCGCCAGCTCGGCGAGCTGGCCGGGGTATCCATCCCGCTGCAGGCCGCCGAGCACTATTACCTGCTCACCGAGCCCATCGCCGAGGTCGACAGCTCGTGGCCCGTCCTCGAGGACCCGGCCTCCTACGGCTACTACCGGGAAGAGGGCGGCGGCCTGATGCTCGGCATGTTCGAGCCGGTCTGCGCACCATGGAACGTCCAGGGCATTCCGCAGAACTTCTCGTTCGGCGAACTGCCGCCGGACTGGGACCGCATGGGCGCGTACCTGGAGAAGACGATGGCGCGGGTGCCGGTCACCGAGCGGATCGGCATCCGGAAGTTCTTCTGCGGACCGGAGAGCTTCACCCCCGACCTGCAGCCGATCGTCGGCGAGGCCCCCGAGCTGCGAAACTACTTCGTCGCGGCCGGCCTGAACTCGATCGGCATCCTGACCGGCGGCGGGATCGGCCGCGCGGTCGCCCAGTGGATCATCGACGGCCGCCCGGATATCGACGTCACCGCGATGAACATCGACCGGCTGCACCCCTACCAGGCGAACCCGGAATACCGGGCGACGCGGACGGTCGAGTCGCTCGGCCTGGTCTACGCCACCCACTACCCGCACCGCCCGATGCGGACCGCCCGCGGGGCCCGGCTGTCGCCCGTGCACGCCCGGCTGGCCGGGCAGCGGGCCTGTTTCCGCGACGTCAGCGGCTGGGAGGGTGCGGACTGGTACGCCCCGGAGGGCGTCGAGCCCGAGGTCGGCGAGCTGACCTGGAGCCGGCCGCAGTGGTTCGGCTACTGGGAGGCCGAGCACCACGCCACCCGCAACGGCGTGATCGTGATGGACATGTCGTTCATGGCCAAGTTCGAGGTGCAGGGCCGGGACGCCGGCCGGGAGCTGGAGCGGATCTCGGCCAACCAGGTCGCGGCGCAGCCCGGCCGGATTACCTACACGCAATGGCTGAATAACCGGGGCACGCTCGAGGCCGACCTGACAGTCACACAGCTCTCTGACGAGAAGTTCCTCGTCGTTGCCTCGGATACGGCCCACCGGCATGCGGAAACATGGATGCGCCGGCATTTCGGTGACGCGCACGCCTTCGTCACCGACGTGACGTCCGGGTACGCGCAGTTCAACGTGCAGGGGCCGTTGTCGCGCGAGCTGCTAGCGGCGGTCACGCACGCGGACCTGTCGAACGAGGCGTTCCCGTTCCGGGGCGCCCGGTTCGTCGATATCGGGTTCGCGCGCGTGCTGTGCATCCGGATCACCTACCTGGGCGAACTCGGCTACGAGCTGCACATCCCGGCCGAGCAGGCCGCGGCCACCTATGACCGGCTGGTCGCCGCAGGCGAGGCGTTCGGGCTGCGGCACGCGGGGCTGAAGGCCCTCGCCAGCCTCCGGATGGAAAAGGCATACCGGGATTACGGGCACGACATCGACAACACGGACACCGTCCTGGAGGCCGGGCTGGGCTTCGCGGTCGCGCTGGACAAGCCGGGCGGCTTCGTCGGCCGGGACGCGGTGCTGGCCCAGAAGGAGCGCGGGCCGCTGCGCAGGCGGCTGGTGCAAGTGCTGCTCAGCGACCCGGAGCCGTTGCTGTATCACGCCGAGGTGGTATGCCGTGACGGGCGGCCGGCGGGGTATATCCGTTCCGCGTCCTACGGGTTCACGCTGGGGGGCGCGGTCGGGCTGGCGATGATCGACGCGGATGAGCCGATCACCCAGGCCTACCTGGACGCTGGCCAGTGGACAGTGCGGGTCGGCGACGCGGTCTGGCCGGCCAGGGCGTCGCTGCGGCCGCTGTACGATCCGGCCAGCAAGCGCGTGCAGATGTAACGAGCCCGGCCCGCGGGCAGCCGCGGTCCGGGCGAGATGAGCGAAAGGGAGGCCGATGGCCGAGCTCGCGGATTTCGAGGCGCTGGTCCCTGCCGAGCACGGACTCGTGGTGCTGACGGTGCTGGGTCCCGACGGCCGGATGCGCCCGTCGGTGGTGAATGCCGGCGTCATCGACCATCCGGTCAACGGCACCAAGGTGGTGGCCGCGGTAATCCAGGGCCGGGCCCGCAAGCTCGACCATCTGCGGGCGAACCCGCGGGCGTCGGTAGTGCTGCGGGGCGGCTGGCGCTGGGCGGCGGTGGAAGGCCCGGCCGACATCATCGGCCCGGACGATCCGGCCGAGGAGATCGGGTCGGAACGGCTGCGGCTGCTGCTGCGCGAGATCTTCCTCGCGGCCGGCGGCACCCATGACGACTTCGACGAGTTTGACCGGGTGATGGCGGCCGAGCGTCGTGCGGCAGTGCTGATCTACCCGGAGCGGGTATTCGGCTAAAGGCCGCGCTCGCGGGTGGCTCAGGTGGGGGACAGGCCCAGGTCCTGGCGTCCGCCGCCGGGCTCAGGCCCGCCCTCCGGCGGCTTGTTGACCAGGCTGTTCGCGGCCATCACCAGGTACTGCCAGAGTTCGTCGTCCTGCTGCGGGTCCAAGGCCAGGTCGTCCATGGCCGTCCGCATATGCCGGAGCCAGGCATCCCGCTCCGCGTCGCCGATCGCGAACCTGACGTGCCGCATCCGCAGCCGGGGATGCCCGCGCAGCTCGTTGTAGGTAGCGGGGCCGCCCCAGTACTGGATCAGGAACAGCCGCAAGTGCTCGGCCGCGGCGGTCAGGTCCTTGCTCGGGTATACGGCCCGGAGCAGCGGATCGGACTCGACCCCGGCATAGAAGCGGGCGACGAGCTTGGTGAAGGCCTGTTCGCCGCCTACGGCCGTGTAGAAGCTGACGGCGTTTTCGGAAGCTGAGCTGTTCATCGCGTGACCCAGCCTACTGGGCCCGCCGGGGCGGGCGCGGCCTGCGGCGACACCCCGGATTCCGCCATCGTTCGGTAACGGTTTGGCCAGTTGGCGGCAATTTGGTGTTGGCGGACGGTAGGTACTGCGGTCACACTGGTCACGGGTGCCCCGACAGCCAGCGGGCGGCCCGGCCTGGGAGGTGGCCTTGCGCAGGGTACTGCTGCTCAACATCACGTATGAGCCCCTGACCACCGTCGGCCTGCACCGGGCCGTCGGTCTGGTGCTCGCCGAGAAGGCGGAAATCCTGCACGGCGAGACCTCAGGGCGCGAATTGCACTCAGCGTCGGTCCGGCTCGCCGCACCTTCGGTGATCAAACTACGCCGGTATGTCCGGGTACCGCACCGCAACCGCGTGCCGCTGACCAGGGCAGCGCTGATGCGCCGGGACAATTATCAGTGCGCCTACTGCGGGCTGGCCGCGGACACGATCGACCACGTGATCCCGCGCAGCCGGGGTGGCGCGCATGCGTGGGAGAACTGCGTCGCCTCCTGCACCCGGTGCAATCACCGCAAGGCCGACCGCATGATCGAGGAACTCGGCTGGAAGCTGCGGTGGGATCCGCTGGCTCCGCGGGGCATGCACTGGCGCCTGATCGGCGCGGCCCGCGACGGCGATCCGCAGTGGGCGACCTACCTGGCCTCGACCACGGCCGCCTGACCGGGCTCGCCGCCCTCCACGGTTCCGTCCCCGGTTCCGGCATCGGCGCCCGCGCTGATTCGCTGCGCGCCGAAGTTGCGGAACTGGCGCTGGGTCGCGGCGACCAGGACGGCGAGGGCGAGCACGGCCCCGGCCACCGGGAAGAACGGCGCCGGGCCGATCCGGCCGACGATCACGCCGGACAAGGCGACGGACACCGGGAAGGCGCCGATCGCCGCCAGCATGACCAGGCTCATCACCCGGCCGAGCAGGTGCGGCGGTGCCCACTGCTGCAACAAGGTCACGATGACCACGTTGCCGAAGTACCCGGCCCCGCCGAAGACCGCGGCCGCGGCCGCTGCTCCCGGCAGCCCCCCGAGGAACGGAATCAATGCGAGCGCGACGCCAGCGAATGCGAAGGCGGCGCAGGTGGCCACGGCCGGGTAACGCAGGCTGTTCTGCTTGGCCGCTATGAGTGTTCCGAGCAGGGAACCGAGCCCGAAGCTGGCGATCATCGCGCCGTAACCCGAGGCGGCGAACCTGGAGTGCGCCAATGTCGGCAGCGCTACCTCGAAGGCGCCGGCGATCACGAAGTTCGCGAGCACGGCGATCACCAGGACCGTCTGCAATTCCCTGGCCGTGCGCAGCAACCGCCAGACGCTGGCGGACTCGGCCGGCGTATCGCCCGTCGGGCCGGCGGCTGGTCGGGCGGCGGGCTCAGTGTCGGCTGGTCCGGTGGCGGGCGCGGTGCCGGTGGCCGCGGTGGCTGCCTGCCGCGTCCCGCGCATGAACGCGAGGGCAGTCGCCGACGCTGCGAACGTGGCCGCGTCGACGGCGAAGGCCGTCGCCGAGCCGCCCGTCACGGTGACGAGGATGCCGCCGAGCACCGGCCCGGCCAGGCTGCCGACCTGGATCGCCGCTGACGACAGGCCGTTACCGGCCTGCAGGTCCCCGGCTGGCAGCAGCGACGGCATGATCGCTGCCGATGCCGGCAGGAAGATGCCCTCACCCGCGCCGATCAGCGCGGCCACCGGTCCTAGGAAGGCGATCGAAACGAGCCCCCTCGCCGCGAACAGGGCCAGCACCGCGACCAAGACGCATCGGACCGAGTCGGCCGCGAGCATGACCGTGCGAGGGCTGAGCCGGTCGGTGAGTGACCCGCCGACGGGGATCAGCACCGTCCGCGGCACTCCGTAGCAGGCCAGCACCGTGCCGAGCAGCACGGTGCCGCCGTGCGCGGACAGCACCATCCACGGCAGTGCCACGGCGTAGCAGAAGTCGCCGGCCGTCGACGTCAGCTGGCCGATGCTGAACAGCCGGAAGTCCCTGACCTCGAGCGGACCACGGCGGAAGGCGGCGCCCAGCCGGGACGCCCGGCCGGCTCGCCCGGCCCTTACCGAACTCATCGGAGCTCCGTATCTTGCCGGTCAGGCCGGCGAATCGGGGGCGAACCCAGGGGTGAGGTTCACCAGCGCATACACCCGGCGTGCGCCGTCCGGGCGCTGCTCGCGGCCGAGCCGGCGGTATCTGGCCAGTACCGCGCGGATCTGCTCGTGAACGTGTTCCAGCTCGGCTGCGGTCACGTGCAGCACGTCCTGAGTCGTGCCGGCGGCGATTTGCCACTCCTGCGGGTACTGGGCCTCGTGATCGCGGTAACTGGCGCGGACCTCATCGAGCAGGGCCTCGACGTTTTCGACCAGAATGCGGCTGGCGGCCCGGACGGCGTCAGGGCGGCCAGGCTGAAAGCCGACCTTCATCGAGACGACCCGGGCGCGCCAGGGCCGCTGCCGGCCGTCCGCGCCGCCCGCCGGATCTTCTTCGACGAAGCCGTGCCTGGCCAGTGCGCGCAGGTGGTAGCTGCAGGCCGACGGCGAGAGCCTGGCGACCTCCGCGCATTCGGTGGCCGTGGCCGGGCCCTCGATGATCAGGTGCTCCAGGATCGTCAGCCGGGCTGGGTGAGCGAGCGCCCGGAGCGCGCGCGGGTCCGAGATCTCGACCGGTTCGTCGGCGGTCGGCTCGCCCCGGGCTGGCTCGTCGCTGGTCGCGCCCGATAGCTCGTCCGAAGATTCGAAGGACATGTTGCGAAATAATAATTGCGAAAGAACTACTTCGCAATATCCAGCGGGACGTCGAGCTGGACGGGCGAAGCTCGGCCGCCGTGCGGACGCCGCCGCATCTCAGAACCGGCAAATCGCCCAATCCCGTCTTTATGACCTCGGCGTCACGTCCGGCACGGACGGAGAGCAGACTCCACGGTAGATATAGGGCGTTTTATTCCCCACTTCGGATCCAGAGCACTTTTCGAGGTCGGCGGCGGCGGAAAGGCGGGGGGCGGAGGACGCGGCGGAGAGATCCGGCGGGCGGGGGCGGGCCGCTCCGGCCCAGTTCCTGGCCGGAATCGCATCCCACAGGGCGCGTACGACGCCCGCTGGCTCGCTGGCTCTCTTCATGCCCTCAACGTCGCGACTGGTCTGACAGCGGGCAGTACTGCCTCGGGCGGCCTGCGATGACGGCAACTTATCCGAGATGGCCGGTTCGGTGGCATTGTGCGCGGATGAGCGGCGGGTTTAGCCTGGCGCGGTGAATCTGCGGCTATCTCGGCTGACATCGGTACTCGCGGCGTCAGGAATGACGCTGGCCGGCCTCGCGGCCACCGCCGCCCAGGCCCAGGCGGCCCCGGCCGCCCCGGCCACCCAGGCGGCCCCGGCCGCCCCGGCCACC
>JBPCKO010000234.1:0-8080 GCA_051004215.1 Streptosporangiaceae bacterium
ACAAGCCGCGTCGCCCCCGCAATCCCACCAAGAAACTGTGGCGGTGTCGCTGGCCCCGCCCTCACTACCCGCCACGGACACGCTGAGCTTGTCCGAGGCGACCGTGCTGGGCCTGCACCGGCAAGGAGTCAGGACCTACCTGGTCGTGCTCGGGCACGGCAGCACCGATCTGGCCGAGGTGCTGCGGGTCTATGCCACCGCTGGTGCCGTGACCGTCCTGGCCGTCCGCCATGAGACCGAGGCCAGCCACGCGGCCACTGCCCTGCGCCTGACCACCGGCGAGAAGGCTGCCGTCGTCACCTCGATCGGGCCGGGGGCGCTGCAGGCCTTGGCCGGCTCGCTCAGCGCAGCCAGCAACTGCTGCGGCGTCTGGTACCTGTGCGGCGACGAGACCACAGAGGACGAGGGGCCCAACCTCCAGCAGGTCCCCGGCACCGCCCAGCATCCGTACCTGCGGCTGATGTCAGCCCTTGGCCCGGCCTACGTCCTGCATACGCCGCAGGCGGTGGGCACGGCCCTGCGGCGGGGTCTGAACGTAGTCGATCACCCGCATCAGGCTGGCCCGTTCTACCTGCTGCTACCGATCAACACCCAGCCGGCCCTGCTCACGGACTTCAACCTGCGGGAACTGCCGGCTGGCGCGCCGCCCCCGCTCGGGCCGGCCGCCGACCTCGGCGGCTACGCGGCCGCGGGGGCCGTCCTGCGGGCCGCCAGGCGCGTCGTCGTGCGGGTGGGCCGGGGAGCCCTCGGCGCGGGGCCCGAGTTGCTGGACTTCCTCGGCCTGGCCGGCGCGGTGGCCATGATCGCGCCGGCCGCGCAGGGAATCCCGCCCCACCACCATGAGCGGAACATGACGGTCGGCGGCAGCAAAGGATCGATCAGCGGCAACTACGCGATGGAGAATGCCGACACCCTGGTGGCGATCGGCAGCCGGGCCGTCTGCCAGGCCGACTGCTCGCGCACCGGTTACCCGCAGGTCCGTCAGGTCATCAACATCAACGCCGACGCCGACGCGGCGACGCACTATGCCGACACCATCGCGCTGGTCGGGGAGGCCGGGGCGACCTTGCGGGTGCTCAACCAGCGGCTGCGGGGCGGGGTCGGCAAGGCGGTCGCTGACCGGAGCGCCTGGCTCACCGAGTGCGCGTCCCAGCGCCGCCGGTGGGAGGAGTACAAGCGGGGCGTGCTGGCCACGCCGGTCCTATTCGATGCGGCCAGGAACCGGGACCTCCTGACCGCTCCGGCCGCGATCGCCGCCATCGTGGCCTGGGCCAAGCCCCAGGATGACCTGGTGACGTACTGGGACGCGGGCGACGTGCAGGCCTACGGATTCCAGCTCAACGTCGACGACGGGCCGGGTCGCACGGTCACCGAGACCGGGGCCAGCTACATGGGCTTCGCCCCGTCCGCGGTGCTCGCCACCGCGTTCAGCGAACGCGACTTCTATGCCCTCGCGGTCTGCGGGGACGGGTCGTTCACGATGGCGCCGCAGGTCCTCATCGACGGCGCGGAACACGGGGCCCGCGGCTGCATCGTGATCCTCGACAACAGCCGGATGGGGGCCATCTCCGGCCTGCAGAAGGCGCAGTACGGGCAAGACTTCGCGACCAGCAGCACGGTGTCGATCGACTTCGCCGGCTGGGCCCGCAGCGTGCGGGGAGTGCGGGCGATGACCGTGGGCGCCTCGGCGGACGAGCTGATCGCCGCGCTGGACGAGGCCAAAGCCCAGGCCGGGCTGAGCGTCGTGCACGTGCCGGTCTATTACGGCGACGACCCGGCGGGGTCGCTCGGCACATTCGGGGCCTGGAATGTCGGCAGCTGGGTGACCGAGGTCCAGCGGGAACGCCACCGGATCGGGCTATGACCGGCCTGCTTCAGGGCCTGACCAGTTACTCGGACGAGGGCTTCAGCGCGTACCTGCGGCAGGTCTTCCTCGCCTCGGCCGGGTTCGAGGACCGCGACATGTCCAGGCCCGTCGTCGGCATCTGCCACACCATGTCGGACTACACGACATGCCACCGGGACATGCCGCAGCTGGTTCAGGCCATCGCCAGCGGGGTGCTCGAAGCCGGCGGCCTGCCCATGGCCTTCGGCAGCATGTCGCTGCCCGAGGCGCTGGTCGAGCCGACCACGATGCTGTACAGGAACCTGCTGGCCATGGAGACGGAGGAACTGATCCGCAGTCAGCCGATGGACGCGGTTGTCTTGGTCGGCGGCTGCGACAAGACGGTTCCGGCGCAGCTCATGGCGGCGATCTCGGCGGATATGCCGTGCGTGCAGGTCGTCGTCGGGCCGATGATGACCGGATCGTGGCGCGGGGAACGGGTAGGGGCGTGCACGGACTGCCGCCGGCTGTGGGCGGCCCGCCGGGCCGGCGAGCTGCCGGAGCAGGACCTGCGCGAGGCCCGGGACCAGCTTGCCCCGACCGCCGGGACGTGCATGGTGATGGGCACGGCGTCGACGATGGCCGTCGTCGCCGAAGTGCTCGGCCTGGCCCCGGCGGGCAGCGCCACGGCGCCGTCTCCGACCGGGGACCGGCTGAGAGCCGGGCGCCGGAGCGGCCGCCTCGCGGTCCGGGTGGCTCGCCGCCAGCTCCGGCCATCTGCGCTGCTGTCTGCGGGATCGTTCAGAAACGCTGCGGTCGCCATCGCCGGGGTCGGCGGGTCAACCAACGCGGTCATCCACTTGCTGGCTATCGCCAGGCGCACGGGCGCTGACTTCACTCTCGCCGATATCGAGGACGCCTGGCGTGACGTGCCAGTGGTGGTTGACTGCAAGCCGGTCGGGGCGGGTTATTTCCCTGACCTCCACGACGACGGCGGAGTGCCGGCCGTTCTCCGTCAGCTTCGCGAGTTCCTGGACCTGGACGCGCGCACGGTCGACGGCCTCTCGGTTCGTGATCTGGTGGAGTCCGGCGCAAAGACCTCGCCCTCGGCAATGACCACCCGGGTGCTGCGCACGACCGCGGCGCCCGTGTCGCCGCCGGGCGGCTTGCGGATTCTGCGCGGTTCGCTCGCGCCGGACGGCGCGCTGATCAAGGCGGCCGCAGCGACCCTGGAGTTGCGGCGGCATCGAGGACGGGCCGTCACCTTCAACTCCGCTGCGGACGTCATCGCCAGACTCGATGATCCCCGGCTGGAAATCGCTGACTCAGACGTCCTGGTGCTGCGGTATGTGGGACCGGTCGCGGCGGGCATGCCAGAAGCCGGTGCGCCCCCGGTACCGGCCAGACTGGCTCAGCGTGGCGTCAGGGACTTGCTCAGGATCAGCGACGGCCGGATGAGCGGAACCAGTTTCGGGAGCGTCATCCTGCACGTCGCGCCGGAAGCCGCGGTCGGCGGTCCGCTCGCGCTGGTGCAGGACGGTGACCAGATTGCTGTGGACGTCGATGCCGGACGGCTCGACCTCCTCGTCGATAGCCGCGAGTTGCGACGCCGGCGGGCAGGATGGCGGCCGCCCCCGCAGCCGGCCCGCGGCTGGCGCAACCTGTATGCCCGAACCGTGCTGCAGGCCAGTCAGGGAGCGGACCTGGATTTCCTGACCAGCACCGGCCGGGGTTAGCGCACCGTCTGACGGGTAGCGCAATGCCCTCAGGCGCGTCGCGCTACGTCAAAGAAGGGATCTAGCACATGTGGGCTCTCCTGTCGGGTCGGCTGCGGACGAAGCTGATGCTGATCGTCGCCCTGCCGCTGGCCAGGTTCCTCGTCCACCGCCTGGCCGTCTTCGCCGGCCGCCGGGGCGGCCGCTCGGCCCGTTTGCTGAACCGCGCCGACGCCGCGGTCACGACGGTGTCCAGGCGGTCAAAGCGCGCCGCCTGACCCGCGGCTCTCCGGCCATCGGCCGACCTGGCCGCTTACGACCACGTCCTTCCCAGGAGCAATTTCCCTGCGAGAGGATGGCTAGCGTGCAACACGAGCAACAGCCGCAGTGGCGGCCGGTCAACCGCCAGGACAGCCAGGTGGCCCAGGAGATGGTCGAGCGGGCGGCGGAACTGGCTCGCGACTCCCATGCGCGGACCCGGCATGCCGCGCTGCTGGTAAACGAGGGCAGCCTGCTGGCCTGGGGGAACAACGGCGTGCCCTTCCCCGGTGAGGATCATTGCTACTGCAAGTTCCCCAAGCTCGGGCACCACGACCAGTGCCGTACCCATGCCGAGCAGCGGGCCATCACCCTGGCTCGCGAAGGAGCCGGCTGGCAGCAGCTGCAAGGCTCGACGCTGATCTATGTTCGGCTCGAAGCGGATGACTCGGTCCGCCTCCAGCAGCCGCACTACTGCGCCCGGTGCAGCCGCCTGGCCCTGTCCCTGGGCGTAGCCGAATGGATCTTCGCGCTGTCCGAGGGCCTGGCCGGGTACTCCGCCGCCGACTACGACCGGGTCGCCCAGCTCCGCTGGTAACACGCTGTGGTCAGCTTGGTCAGCAGCCGGGAGCGCGTTAGCTCATGCCCGCGAGGGCGGCGATGCGGCCGGTCAGGTCGGGCCACAGTTCCCCGGGCAGGCTGTGGCCCATGCCCGGATAGGTGACCAGCGTTGCGCCGGGGATCTTCGCGGCGATGTCCTTGCTGGCCCTGGACTTGATCAGCGGATCGTCGAGGCCGCAGAACACCAGCGCCGGGACGCCGATTCCGGAGATCGGCGGGATCGTCTGGGCCCGCCCAGCTTGATCTTCCGGAGGCGGCCGAAGACGCCGAACTTGATATAGCGCATTGCCCCGAGCCCGCTGACGTCGGCCGGGATTCCGGCCGCGCAGGTCATGGTGCGGACCCGGTCCGGGTGATACAAGGCGAGAACCTGGGCCAGCGCGGCGCCCATCGAGGCGCCCAGGACATGCGCGCTTTTCCAGCCGACCGCGTCCATCACCGCGATCGCGTCGTCAAGCATGTCCAGGGTGCTGTAGCTCGGCGTGGTCCGGCCGAGCAGGGCAAGGAACGGGTTCTCCTTGCGGGCGGAGCCGAACTTGGTCGACAGCCCGCTGTCCCGGTTGTCGAACCGCACGACCGCGAACCCGCGGCCGGCCAGCAGCTCGCACAGCCCGTCGGGCCACCAGACCATCTGGAAGTCCAGCCCCGTGATCAGCAGCAGCGGCTCGCCCGCGGCGAGGTCTCCGAACGTCTCGTAGGCGATGGTGACGTCCTTGTTTCGCGCGTACTGAGTCTGCACGGGCACGCCGTCCCCCATCAAGCCAGATCTTTACAATGCAACTGCACTGTATAAGCTACAGGCAGATTTAACAATGCAGTCGCATGGCATCATGGGCTCTGAGCGCAGGCCGGGCGGCGCCGCGAGCGAAGGTGGTTCAGTGCCGAAGCAGGTCGATCACGAGGCCAGGCGGCTGGCCATCGCGGACGCGATCTTCGCGCTGATCGGCCGCCGCGGGCTGGCGGCGGTCAGCCTGCGCGATGTCGCGGCGCAGGCCGGGGTATCGATGGGCGCGGTCCAGCATTACTTCGCGTCCAAGGAAGACATGCTTCTCTTCGCCCTGGGGCACATGCGCGACCGTGCACTGGCGAGAATGCAGGCCGAACTGGCCGTGATCGGCGACCCGACCGCGCGGGCAACGATCAGGGCCGCCGCCCGGGCGATGCTCCCGTTCGGCGAGCAGGGCCGCCAGGAAGCGATCGTGGCCGGCGCGTTCTACTCTGTCGCGACCGTGAATCCGGCCTACGCCGGCCCGCTGCGCGAGGGCTACCAGCGGCTGCTGGCCGTGGCCAGGCAGAGCCTGGCCGCCGCGGCCCGGGCCGGGGAACTCACCGGCGGCGTCGACACCGACCGCGAGGCCGCGATGCTTTTCTTCCTCATCCAGGGTCTCGTCGGCCCGGTACTGATCGGAATCTTGTCTCCCGACGACGCCATCGACCTGCTCGACTACCAGCTCCACCGCATCTTCGCCGCCTGATGCCCCTGACCGGCCGCGGCCGTGGCGCTATCGTCGGTCAAGCAGCCGCGCGAGGCCCTCGGGCGCAGCGCGGCCAGTCTGCTGCTCGAGGAGGCCAGCGTGAGCTCGTGAAGATCGCGCTGTTCGTCACCTGCCTGGCCGACACCTTGTTCCCCGACGTCGGCCGGGCCACCGTGACCCTGCTGGAGCGGCTCGGCCATGAGGTGGCGTTCCCGGCCGGCCAGACCTGCTGCGGCCAGATGCACATCAACACCGGCTACGGCCGGGACGCGCTCGGCCTGGTGCGGCACCACGTAGAGGTGTTCGAACCGTATGACGTGATCGTGACGCCCTCGGGATCGTGCGCCGGATCGGTGCGCCATCAGCACGCGCTGGTCGCCAGGCAGGCGGGCGACGAGGACCTGGGCCGCCGGGCCGAGGCGGTGGCGGCCCGGACGTTCGAGCTGACCGAGCTGCTCTGCGACGTGCTCGGGACCGAGGACGTCGGGGCCTACTATCCGCACCGGGTCACCTACCACCCGACCTGCCATTCGCTGCGGCTGCTCGGCGTCGGCGACCGTCCGCTCCGGCTGCTGCGCCAGGTCGGCGGGCTGGAGCTGGCCGAGCTCGCGGACGCGGACTCGTGCTGCGGGTTCGGCGGGACGTTCGCGCTGAAGAACCCCGATGTGTCGACGGCGATGCTGGCCGACAAGATGGCGCGGATCCTGCAGACCGGAGCCGAGGTCGCCGCGGCCGGGGACGCGTCCTGCCTGATGCACATCGGCGGCGGGCTGTCCCGGCTGCGGGCCGGGATCAGGACCGTGCACCTGGCCGAGATCCTCGCCGCGACCAGGGACAGCCGGTGAGCACCTTCCTCGGCCTGCCCGGGCTGCCCGCGGCGCCGGGAACGGGGCACCTGAGCGGGGACGAGCCGTTCCCGGCCGCGGCCAGGACCGCGCTCGGCGACACCCAGCTGCGCCGCAACCTGGCCCGGGCGACCGGGCACATCAGGGCCAGGCGGGCCGCGGTCACCGCCGAGCTGCCGGACTGGGAAGAACTGCGCACCGCCGGGCAGGCGATCAAGGTAGGCGCCCTGGCCGGGCTCGATGAGCTCCTGCTCACGCTGGAGGCACAGGTCACCGCGCGCGGCGGCACCGTGCACTGGGCCGCGGACGCGGCCGGCGCGAACGAGATCGTGACCGGCCTGGTCCGCGCGACCGGGGCCACCGAGGTTGTCAAGGTCAAGTCGCTGGTCACCGACGAGATCGGGCTCAACGACGCGCTCGCCGGGGCCGGCATCACCGCCTACGAGACCGACCTGGCCGAGCTGATCATCCAGCTTGGCCACGACCGTCAGTCGCACATCCTGGTGCCCGCGATCCATCGCAACCGGGCCGAGATCCGGCAGATCTTCCTCCGCGAGATGGCCGGCGTCGATCCCGGCCTCAGCGACGAGCCGGCCGCGCTGGCCTCGGCGGCCCGCACGTACCTGCGCCGCCGGTTCCTGTCGGCGAAGGTCGGGATCAGCGGGGCTAACTTCGCGATCGCGCAGACCGGGACGCTGTGCGTGGTCGAGTCCGAGGGCAACGGGCGGATGTGCCTGACCCTGCCGGACACGCTGATCACCGTGATGGGCATCGAGAAGGTGCTGCCGTCGTGGTCCGACCTGGCCGTCTTCCTGCAGTTGCTGCCGCGATCCTCGACCGGGGAGCGGATGAACCCTTACACCTCGATGTGGACCGGGGTGACTCCCGGCGACGGGCCGCAGCGGTTCCACCTGGTGCTGCTGGACAACGGGCGGACCTCGGCCCTGGCCGACCCGCAGGGGCGTTCCGCGCTGCACTGCATCCGCTGCTCGGCGTGCCTGAACGTGTGCCCGGTCTACGAGCGGACCGGCGGCCAGGCCTACGGCTCGGTCTACCCGGGTCCGATCGGCGCCGTGCTGTCGCCGCAGCTCACCGGGGTCGCCGCGAATTCGTCGCTGCCGTACGCGTCGTCGTTGTGCGGAGCCTGCTACGAGGTCTGCCCGGTGAAGATCGACATCCCGTCGATGCTGGTGCACCTGCGTTCTGCGGTAGTCGAGTCGAAGCGGGCGGCCCGGCGGCGGCCGAGCGCGGAGCAGGTCACGATGGCCGCGGCGGCCTGGGTGATGGCCGACCCGCGCCGGTTCGCGGCCGCGCAGCGGGCCGCCCGGGCCGGGCGACTGC
>JBPCKO010000235.1:0-5089 GCA_051004215.1 Streptosporangiaceae bacterium
GCCGATGGCGGGGCGGGCGTCAGCGGGCTCGCGCGGGCGGAGCAGACCAGGGCGTTTCACCGCCAGCCGGAGGTCGCCGGCCTGGCTCAGGACCCGGCCGCGGCCGGTGATTGGTCTCAGGCCGGCCCCGCACCTGGGCTGCTGCCCGGGTCCCGCCCGGGAGCCGCGGCCTACCGGCCAGCGCAGCCGCCGTCCAGCCTGCGTTCGCCCCGGCCGCCGAAGGACCGGTCTGGCCAGGAGCGCCCCCGACGCCGCGGGTTCTGGCTCGGAGCGCTGGCCGCTGTCGCGGCCGTGCTGATCGGCGGGGTGGTGCTGGCGCTGAGCCGGGTGGGCCTCGGTGGCTCAGCCCCAGGGTCGGGCAAGCAGTCCGGTCACCCGGGCCACGGGCGCGGTTCGTCGTCGGCCCCGGGCGGCGGCAGGACCGCTCCGGCCCGCTCCGGCGGGCACGGCAGCCCCGGGGGCGGCTCGCCCGGGCCACCACCGCATGGGCACACGCCGTCCGGCCAGCCGCAGCAGGGCTCCGGCCAGGGACCGGGCGGAAGCGGGTCGGCGCTGCCGCCCGGCTATCACCGCTACCTCGACGCAACCGGGTTCTCGATCGGCGTTCCGACCGGCTGGTCCGTCTCCCACCAGGGACATATCGTGTACATCACGCCGCCTGCCGGCGGGGCGTTCCTGCTCATCGATCAGACCGATCACCCCAAGCCCAGCCCGCTGGCCGACTGGCGTCAGCAGGAAGCGGCGCGGCGCAGCACCTACGCGGACTACCACCTGATCCGGCTGGCCGCGGTGCACTACGCGGCGGCCGAGCGCGCGGCGGACTGGGAGTTCACCTATACCGGCAGCGGCGGCCCGACCCACGTCCTGAACCGGAACGTGCTCGCGAACCCCCATCAGGCGTACGCGCTGTACTGGTCCGCTCCGGCCAGCGCGTGGACCGCCGACTATCGCTACTTCCAGGCCTTCGCGGCCACCTTCCGCCCGGCCGGCGGGGTAGGCAGCGGCTAACCGGACCAGAGCGCGTCCAGGGCGGCATCGATTCTGGCCGTCAGCGGCCCGGCGGCCCGCGGAATCAGCGGCGGCGGGGGGCTGGCCTCGATCCGCTCGCAGGCCGCCAGCGCGCCGGCGTGCAGGAACCTGGTCACCTGGCCCAGGCTGTGCCGGTCGTCACGGCCGGTCCTGTGATGATGCAGCCGCAGCGGAGCGTAGAGATAGAGCTGGTCGCGGGCGCGCGTCACGGCCACGTAGAACAGCCGTTGTTCCTCCTCAAGGCACGTCCGGCTGGTCAGCGCCATATGGCTGGGAACGGCGCCGTCGACCAGGTGCGGAAGGTGAACGACGGGCCACTCCAGGCCCTTGGCCGAATGGACGGTCGAGATGGTGAGGTAATCCTCGTCCAGCCGCGGCGGGCCGGCGAGATCGGAGGCCGACACGGGCGGGTCGAGGGCCAGTTCGACCAGGGCGTCGTGCAGCGAGGGGCGGCTAGCCGCGGCGTCGGCGAGCCGCTGCAGGTCGGCGATCCTGGCCTCGGCGTCGGGGTACCGGGCCCGGAGCGGCTGGTCCAGCGCGACGAGCACGGCGGTCGCCTGCTCGGCGGTCCCGGCGAGGAGGGCGGCGCCGGCCAGGCCGTCTAGCGTCGCGGCGAGCAGGTCGCGGGCCCGTCCCGGCGCGGCGCTGACGGCCTCGTCTCGGTGCTCGAGGGGTTCGGGCTCGGCGAGCCGCAGGACCGCGGTAATTCGCCGGGCGTGGGTGGGGCCGATCCCGTCATGCAGCCGCAGGATCCGGAACCACGCGATGTCGTCAGCCGGGTTGGCCAGCACCCGGAGTGCGGCGAGCAGGTCCCTGACGTGCGCGGCCTCGGTGAACCGGAGCCCGCCGTACTTGACGAACGGGACGCCCCGCGCGGTCAGCTCGATCTCCAGCACGTCGCTGTGGTGACCCGAGCGCACGAGCACGGCCTGGTCGCGCAGGTCGGTACCCTCCTCGTGCGCCGCCAGCACCCGGGCACAGATCTCCCTGGCCTGGGTGGCCTCGTCGTAGCAGCGCACCAGCGCGGGCTTCAGTCCCGCGGTCCGGCTGGCGGTGAGGGTGAGCTCCAGCCCGGCGGACTGCGGCCTGACCGCGTTGGCCAGCGTGAGCACGGCCTGGCGGGACCGGTAGTTGCGAGCCAGCCGCACCACCGTCAGTTCCGGGAAGTCCGTGCTGAGCCGCCGCAGGTGGCCGGGGTCAGCCCCGCGGAAGCTGTAGATCGCCTGGGCGTCATCGCCGACGCAGGTCAGCCCGCTGCCATCGGGTCGGAGCAGCCGGACGATGTCTGCCTGCACGGCGTTGACGTCCTGGTACTCGTCCACCAGGACGGCGTCGAACAGGCCGCGCAGGGCCGGCCCGGCGGACTCGTCGGCGAGCGCGGCCCGCCAGAGCAGCAGCAGATCGTCGAAGTCGACGAGGCCGTGACCGCGCTTGTGCGCCACGAAGACGCGGAACATCTCCGACAGCTCCCCGGTATAGCCGGTGCACCAGGGGTAGCCGGCCCGCACCACCTCGGCGACCGGCTGCTGGGTGTTCACGCAGCGCGTGTAGATGTCGGCGCAGACGGCCGCGCGCGGCGTCCGGCGGTCCGTGCCGGTGAGCCCGTGCTGGCCGCGCAGCACGTCGAACAGGTCGGTCACGTCGCCGGGGTCGATCACCGTGAACCGCGGCGGCAGGGCGAAGGACTCGGCGTGCTGCCGGATGACCCGGTGCGCGATCGAGTGAAAGGTGCCGCCCCTGATCCGCTCGGCCGGGCCGGCGCCGGGCCGCGGAGCCGACCGGGACAGCATCTCCTCGGCCGCCCGCCTGGTGAACGTCAGCAGCAAGATCCGGCTCGGGTCGATGCCCTGGCTGCGCAGCCAGGTGGCCCGGGCGACCAGGGTGCGGGTCTTGCCCGTTCCGGCCCCGGCCAGCACCAGCAGCGGGCCGCCCGGCCAGGTGGCGGCCAGGCGCTGCTCGTCGTCGAGATGATCCAGGCTCCCGGACAGCGCCGCCCCGGAGGGTGTCGTCGCGGCGGGCGCCGGTGTCGCGGGCAACGCGGTTGTCTCGGGCACGAGCGTGAATGTAATGCCCAATGGCGACAGTGTCGAACGGACACGCTAATCGCCACGGGATAGAGCAAGAGTTGTCGATAACAGATTCGGCGCGGCTTCACCGGCCTGACCTAACATGGCCGGCGTGATCATCTGGCTGAACGGCCCCTTCGGCGCGGGCAAGACGTCGACCGCGGCGGCGCTGCTGCCCCTCGTCCCGGGCCCGCGGCAGTTCGATCCCGGTACACCGGCCAGCACCTCATCGCGCCGCAGAGCGTGCTGGACCGGCCCTACCTGGAGCAGATCAGGGCCGGGCTCGAAGCGGCCGGCCAGCCCGTGTTCCACGTGCTTCTGGACGCGAGCGAGGACGCGCTGCGCCAGCGGATCGAAGGCTCGGACGAGGCCACCCAGTGGCGGCTGGATCACCTCGCCTCGTACCAGGCGGCCCGCGGGTGGATGACGACGGAAGCGGACCTGGTCGTGGACACGAGCTCGCGGCCGCCCGCCGCGGCCGCGGCGATGATCGCGGCCGCGCTGCCCGGCCGGCCCGCGGCGCCCGGATAGCGCGGGCGAGTGGGCGGGCAGCGCGCGACGCCCGGCGCCGCCGACCCGGACAGGCCAGACTAGGCCTGCGGCGCGAACGGAGGGGCCGGCGGCTCGCCCCACCAGGAGCGCAGGAACGCGGCCGCGCCCGCGCAGGCACCGGCGTACGGTCCCTGCGGATGACCGAGCGCCTCGGTGATTAGCGCCGCGATCCGCCGTTCGACGTCCGCCAGCACCTGGCCGGTGGTCGCCTCCCTGGCCGACCGGTAGGCGATCACCGCGCCGGCGTTGCACACGAAGTCGGGCAGCGCCAGGATGCCGCGCTGCCGCAGCACCGAGGTGCCGCGCTCGGTGTACGGGGCGTTCGCGGCCGGCGCGATGACCCGGACCTCGGCGGGCAGGGCCGTCGCGGCGGCCGCCCCGATGAGGCCGGGCCTGGTGCCGGGGACGAGCACGTCGGCGGGTACGGTCAGCAACCGCTCAGGGGGTCCGGTGAGACCGCCGTACTGCCGGACGCAATCGTCGCCGTGCTGGCGCCGCAACGCGAGCAGCCGCGGCACGTCCAGGCCCGCGAGGTCGGCCACGCAGCCCGCGATCGTCGACACCGCGGCCACCCGGCCGCCCCGCCTGACCACCTCGAGCGCCACACCTCCGCCGACCTTGCCGAATCCCTCGATCGCGACGCTCCGGCCGGCCCAGGCCGCCCGGCCGGATCCGGCACCCCCAGAACTGGCACGGCCAGAACTGGCACCGCCGGCGCCGTCGGCCAGCAACGCGGCCTCGGCTGCCACCGCGACGCCGAAACCGGTCAGGACATCCTCGAACGGCATCCCGTCGATGACGGCGCTGATCGCCGACGGCGCGGCGTTCGTCGCTCGCAGCGGGGCGAAGTCCTCCTCGAACGTGCCCATGTCCGGCCCGGTCAGGAACTCCCCGCGGGACGACAGCGGGCCGATCTCGGCGCAGTACCTGGCCATCAGCCCGGCCCGGGCCGCGCGGTCGGCCGGGTCGGCGGCGATCCCGGCCTTGGCGCCGCCTAGCTTGTCGCCGAGGGCGGCGAACTTGTAGGTCATCGCCCGGGCCAGGAGTGCCACTTCAGGTATCGAAACTCCCCGCGCGAGCCTGGTGCCGCCCGCGCTGCGGTCCGCGCCGGGGAGATCGAAGACGATCCAGCCGGGAACCGACGTCAGCTCGATCACCCGGTACGGGCTGCCGGGCGGCGGCGGCTGGCCGGCCGGACGCTCGCCGGCCGCCGGATCCTGGCGGTCACCAGACAAGGTCATGCGAACCTCCGGATGCGCGTCGCGTAACCGCCCAGACTAGGCGCCGTCCTCCGGTCGTCCGGGCGAGCGCTGCCCTTAGGGCTTGTCGATTATTAACGCGCTGGTTTGGTCTTGGGCGTGAGCGTTATGCCCTGAGATGTTGCGTATGCGGTGAGGTCGGCCAGGGTGGTGAGCTGGGTCGTCGCGGGCTCGATGGTGTGG
>JBPCKO010000236.1:0-7556 GCA_051004215.1 Streptosporangiaceae bacterium
GCCCTGGCCACCTCGAGCCGCTTGCGCAAAAGCAGGCCGAGCCGCTCGGCCGGGCTGTTGGCGTCGGCGCCGAGGCCGGTCAGCTCGATAACCGCCGAAGCGGCCGCGTAGCTGGCGTGATGCCGGAGGCCGGCGCCCTGCTGAGCGGCCACGAGCACGTTCTCGAAGACGGTCATCCCGCCGAACGGCCTGGGTACCTGGAAGGTGCGTCCGATGCCGAGCCGGCACCGGGCGGCCGCGTCCAGCCTGGTGACCGGCTGGCCGGCGAACCTGATCTCGCCGGCGGACGGCGCCAGGTCGCCCGCGATGAGGCCGAACAGGCTGCTCTTGCCCGCCCCGTTCGGCCCGACGATGCCGACCACGTCGGCCGGGCCGATAGCGAGCGACAGGTCGTCCGCGACGACGACCCGGCCGAAGCTCTTGGACAGACCGTCGAGCTCCAGCAGGGCCGTCCCCGCGGTTTCAGGCATTCGTTGGCTCGAGCTTCGCCTCGACCCGGACCGAGCTGTTCAGCGAGTTGTCGACGACGAGCATCTGGAACGGGTACTTGCCGGTCGACTTCTTCCACTGGACGCCGACCGGGTCGATGATGCCGACGCCCGGAGCCGGCCCGTTGGCAAAGTTCAGCGGCCCGCACATGCCCGAGTAGCTGACCTGATGCAGCGCGCTGGCCACCTCGGCGGCGTCGTGCGGGTCGGAGACCGCGCCGAACGCCTCCTTGGCCACCTCGAACAGCGAGTACGAGGAGCCGATCGACTGCACCCACTGCTGCCCGGTCGAGGTCTGGTAGCCGTCGGCCAGCTGCTTGGCGGTCAGGCCGGTGACCAGCGAGGAGGTATTCGGCATGAACGGGCCCCACCACGAGTCGGTAGCGATGTTGTTCACCAGGGGCCCGAGCGCCACCGTGTCGGCCGGGAATAGCAGGACCTTGGCGACGGTGGCGATCTTGGGCTTGAAGCCCTGCTGGGAGGCCTGCTTCCAGAACGAATTGAAGTCGGGCGGCAGCGGGCAGTTGCTGAACACCTCGGCCTTGCCGTTCTTGAATCCCGAGATCATCGACGTGAAGTCGGAGGTGCCGTCGGCGTACTTGCCGCCGTCGACGACCTGATAGCCGGACGCCTTGATCAGCGGTTCGAAGCCCTGGCGGAACGCGTTGCCGTCCGCGTCGTTCGGATACTGGCAGGCCACGATCTTGTCGGTGCTGACCTGGTTCCACATGGGAGCGAAGCAGCCCTGGAACTCCTTCAGCCCGAAGAAGAACATCGTGCAGTACTGGATGGTGGCGGTCGGCTTGAGCGGGTCGCCGCCGAGGCCGCCGTACCAGGCCTCCCAGGGCACCACGGTGGACAGGCACGGTGTGTGCAGCTTCTCCGCGACGGTCGCGACCGGCAGCGTGGTTTCCGGGGTCGACGTGGTCAGGATCAGGTCCACGTGCCGCTGGGTGATCAGCTGCTGCGCGACCTGGCCGGCCATGGTCGGGCTCGACTGGCTGTTGCCCACGATGATGTTGACCTTGTAGGTCTTCTTGCCGATCTTGAAGCCCTTGGAGTACGCCGATGTTTTCCTGACCTGGTCAAGGACGTACTGGTCGCCGGAAGCGAAGCCGGCCAGCTCACCGGTCAGCGGGGTGATGAAGCCGATATTGATGGTTCCGGTGGCCGACGCGGAGCCGCCGCCTTTCAGCCCGGAGCTGCAGGCGGCGAGAAGGCCGCCTGCGCTGACGGCGAGGCTGCCGGCTCCGGCGCCCTTGAGCAGGGAGCGCCGGGAGATCGGCTGGGCCAGCGGATTCGGCTGGGCGAGCGGATTCGGGGGGCCTGCTTGCTGACGGTCCATTCCGTCTCCTGTCACGGTCAGCACCCGCGGGTTGCCGGCGGACTGAAGCGCTGCAGCGTCCCCCGGTAACGGCCGACACTTCAGGACAGGTACTCGCAGGATGTTCGCTTGGCGTACGACTATACGCAATGTAGAACTTAATCAGCGATCTTGACCACTGTCAACGTCCCTCGCGTATCGGTGGTGATCATTGAGAACGCCCATATACCGGCCATTTGCTGGCCGTAGGCGCTGATAAGCGGGGGGAGACGGCCTTGAGGTCGGCCTCGATCTTGCCCGCCGTTTCCAGCAGGGCGGGAAGCAGCCGGGTGATCATGTCGGCGGTGCTGTACCGGCTAGCGTGGGCCGAGACGTTGATCGCGGCGGTCACCGTGCCGGCCGAGTCCCTGATCGGCGCGGCGATCGCGCGCAGCCCCTCTTCGAGCTCCTGGTCCACGATCGCGTAGCCCTGGCGGCCGGCCTCGCGGAGGATCGACCGGAGCTCGTCCTGATCGGTCACCGTCTGCGCGGTGAACGCCTCGAACGTCGCCTCGGTGAGGTATTTACCCAGTTCGTCGTCGGGCAGCCCGGCCAGCAGCACCCGGCCCATCGAGGCCGCGTACGCGGGGAACCTGGTGCCGACCGAGATCGCTACGGTCATGATCCGCTTGGTCGCGACCCTGGCCACGTACACGACCTGCTGGCCGTCCAGCACCGAGATCGACGACGACTCGTGCAGCCGCTCGGACAGCTCCTCCAGGTGCGGCTGGGCGACCTCGGGCAGCGCGAGCCCGGACAGGTAGGCGTAGCCGAGCTCCAGCACCTTGGGCCGGAGCGAGAACTCGCGGCCATCGCTGCGCACGTAACCGAGCTTGACCAGCGTCAGCAGAAACCGGCGGGCCGCGGCCCTGGTCAGCCCGGTGGCCCGGGCCACCTCGCTGAGGCTCAGCCGTTCCCGGTCGGGCCCGAACGCCCGGATGACGGCGAGGCCGCGGTCCAGGGACTGCACGAAGTCGGAGTCCCTGGCGGCCACGGGAACCGCGTTCCCGGCCGCGGCCCCGTCGTCGGCGGCCAGGTTGTCCGGTACGCCAGGTTCGCCCGCCGGCGAGGGCTCAGCGTCCGCTGCGGTGTTCGCTTCGCGCCCGGAAGTTCTCATCTCACCTGCATGGTAGCTCCCGGGGGCGAAATCGCGGCTAGCCTGACCGGCCTGTCGCGGCGTCGAGATGGGCGGCCAGGGCCGCGCTGACCTGGCCGGGGTGCGACACCGTGGCCAGGTGCGAGGCTCCGCGCACGACCAGCAGCCTGGCGCCAGGGAGGCCGGTCGCGATCCGGGCGCCGTGGTCCGGCGGCGTGGCCGGGTCCTCGCTCCCGGCGATCACGAGCGCGGGCGCGGCGATTCCGCTCAGCGCGCCGCGCAGGTCCATCCCGCCGATCGCCGCGCAGCAGCCCGCGTAGCCGGCCGGGTCGATGCGCTCCAGGTCGGCACCGGACGCGGCGGCGACGGCGGGCTCGTGCCCGATGAAGCCCGGCGTGAACCAGCGGGCGAGCGACTGCTCGCGCACGGAGCCCATTCCATGGGCCAGTACCTGATCGGCCCGGGCTCGCCAGCCCCCGGCCGGCGGCAGGTAGGCCGAGGTGCAGACCAGGCCGAGCGCGCCGATCCGGCCGGGCGCGTGCGCGGCCAGCCACATGCCGATCATGCCGCCGAGCGAGATACCAGCGTAGGCCGCGCGCTCAATGCCGTGCTGGTCGAGCAGCGCCAGCACGCTCTGGCCGAGCTGGGCGATCGTGTACGGGCCGCGCGGGGCTGGCGCGCCCCCGTGTCCCGGCAATTCAAACCGCAGCAGCCGGTACCGCCCGCCGAGCCAGGGCACCAGCCCGTCCCAGACCGCTCGCGAAGTGCCCAGCGAGTCGCCGAGCACGAGCACCGGCGCTCCGGCCGGCCCGGTCAGCGACGCGGTCAGCGGCTCGCCGGGATCCGGTTCAGACATCGAAGAAAACGGTCTCGCGCTCGCCTCGCAGCCGGACGTCGAACCTGAACCGGCCGGGGCCGCCGCCCGGCGTCGCGCTGGCGACGAGCGTCTGCCGGCGGCCTGGCTCGGCGATCGCCGACAGCACCGGGTCGGCCGCGTTGGCCTCGGCCTCGTCGGGGAAGTAGATCCTCGTCACCACCCGGTCCAGCAGCCCCCGGGCGAACACCGACACGTCCAGGTGCGGGGCCTCGGTCCCGCCGGACGGGCACGGCAGCGGCCCCGGCCGGACCGTGAGAATCTGATAAGAACCGTCCGGCCCGGTCGGACAACGGCCGAAGCCGCGGAACCCAGGGACGGCGGACCCGGCCGCGCCGCGCGGGTCGTCCGGATGGTCGAACCGGGACGCCGGGTCGGCCTGCCAGGTCTCGACCAGCGCGTCGGGGACTGGCTCGCCGGCCCCGTCCAGCACCCGGCCGGCAACGGTGATCGCGTCCGGCGTTCCTGCTGGCACGACAAGCGAGCCGTCGGGCCACGGCAAGCAGATCGCGAGGAACGGGCCGACCGTCTGCGACGGCGTAATCGGCGGCTCGCTCGGTGATTGCTGCGCTCGGCTCCGGGGCGCGTTCACGCGGCGCCTTCCCTCCTCGCTCGTTCCTCGCTCGTCAGTCCAGGCACCGCCGCGCCCCCTCCCCTCGCTCACTGGTCCTCCTGCGTTTCGAAGAACGTGGCGCTGCGGCCCCGGAGCACGATGTCCCACTCGAAGCACAGCGCCCAGTCCGGCACCGTCTGGTCCAGGCTGAACCGGGAGATCATCCGCTGCCTGGCCTTCGGGTCGGGCACCGAGTTGAAGATCGGGTCCTGCTCGAACAGCGGATCGCCAGGGAAGTACATCTGGGTCACCAGCCGCTGGGTGAACGCCCGGCCGAACAGCGAGAAGTGGATATGAGCGGGCCGCCAGGCGTTCAGGTGGTTCCGCCACGGGTAGGCGCCCGGCTTGACCGTGACGAACCGGTACCGGCCGCTGGAATCGGTGACGCAGCGGCCCGCGCCGTCAAAGTTGGGGTCGAGCGGTGCCGCGTGGTCGTCCACGGCGTGCCTGTACCGGCCAGACGCGTTGGCCTGCCAGATCTCGATCAGCGAGTCGGGCACTGGCCGTCCGTCGGAGTCGAGCACGTGCCCGGTCACGATGATCCGCTCGCCGAGCGGCTCGCGGCCGTGCCGGGTGGTGAGGTCGGCGTCGGCCGCGGTGGCCCGCTCGGAGCCCAGCAGCGGGCCGGTGACCTCGGTCAGCCACTGCGGCATCGGCACCAGCGGCTGGACCGGCGCCCGCAGCTGAGAGGACCGGTACTCCGGGCTGTCCAGCGGCGGATGCCCGCGCTCGGGCCTGACGTACCTGGGCAGGACCAGCCCGCGGCCGGGATGGGTGGCACTGTTTCTGGCGGCACTGTTTCTGGCCGTGCTGTTTCTGGCGGGACTGCTGCTGGCGGCACTGCTGCTGGGGGCACCGTGGGGGTCGGCGGTCATCGGGCGGCTCCTTCCGGCGCGGGCGTCTTCGCCGCGGGCATGGTAGCGATCAGGCGGCGCAGGGCGGTCAGCTCGTCCAGGGCCGGCGCGGGCAGGACGTGCAGGTCGGCGGCGACCCGCAGGTCCCAGCCGGTCCGCGCCCTGACGTCGGATACCGCCACCCCGGGGTAGATGGCGGCCAGCACCAGCTCGCAGGTCACCGGATCGGGGGTCAGCACCCCGAGGTCGGTGATGATCCGGCGCGGCCCGGCCCCGGTCAGGCCGAGCCGCTCCCGGCTGCCCCGGCCGTCGCCGAATCCGACCGAGGTGACGAAGTCGGCGCGCTCGGTGAACGTACGGCGCGATTGCCTGATCACGACGATGACCTCCCGGCAGGCCGCGGCGATCTCCGGGGCGCCGCCCGCGCCGGGCAGCCTGACCCGGGGATTGGCGTAATCCTGCCCGATCACCGTCGTGTTGATGTTGCCGAACTTGTCGAGCTGCGCGGCACCGAGGAACCCGACGTCGATCCGGCCCGGCTGGAGCCAGTAGTTGAAGATCTCCGGCACGCTGACCACCGAGACGGCCGTCTCGGCCAGCACGCCGTCGCCGATCGACAGCGGCAGCGCCCCCGGCTTCGCGCCGATCGTGCCCGACTCGTAGATGAGCACCAGGCCAGGCGCGTGCGTGGCCCGGGCCAGGTTGGCTGCCTCACTGGGCAGGCCGATCCCGACGAAGCAGGTCATGCCGTCACGCAGCGCGTGCGCGGCGGTGACCGTCATCATCTCGTCGGCGGTGTAGCTCATCGCGCGCTCGCCGCGCCTGCGGACCGGGCCGGCGAGGCGTAGACGTGCTGGTCGAGCCAGGCCGTGAACGCGTCCCGGTCACGGCTGATCGCGTCCCAGGCCACGTAGAAGTCGTTGTCCCTGGCCGAGTAGCCCAGCGCGTAACTGGGGTGCGCCCCGCCGGGGACCTCGGCCACGTAGCTGACCGACCAGGACGGCAGCACCACGGCGCCGGGGCGCGGGTCGAGCTCGCCGACGATCTCCTCGACCGTGACCACCGACCGGGAGGCGGCCAGCACGCACTCCTTCTGCACGCCGGTGATCCCCCAGAACTGCACGTTGCCGAGCCGGTCGGCGCGCTGGGCATGGATGACCGCCACGTCGGGCCGAAGCGCGGCCACGGCGGTCAGGATCTCCCCGGTAAACGGACAGGTCATCTCGGCCACGCCGGCCGTGCGGGCGGGCAGGCTGGTGCCCCGGTAGCCGCGCAGGATCGCGAACGGCAACCCGGACGCGCCGGCCACGTACCGGTTCGCCATGCCCGCGTGGCTGTGCTCCTCGATCTCGAGCGGGCCCGGCCAGCCCCGCTCGACCGCGTCTCTGAAGCGGTGCAGCGAGCCGACGCCCGGGTTACCCGCCCAGGAGAACAGCAGCTTGCTGGCGCAGCCCGCGCCGATCATCTGGTCGTAGATGATGTCGGGGGTCATCCGTATCAGGGTCAGGTCGCGGCGGCCCTGCCTGATCACCTCGTGCCCGGCCGCGTGCGGGATCAGGTGGGTGAAGCCCTCCATCGCGACCGAGTCGCCGTCGTGCACGGCGGCGGCGATCGCCCCGGCCAGCGACATGATCTTCGCCATCACGCACCAGCCTTCCTCGCGGCGGTCACCGAAAACGATATCGATCGGCCGCTAAGTGAACAACTGTGCGGACTACGTAGCATTCTCCAGCACGTCGGCGGCGATGGCGAAGGCACGGTTCGCCGCCGGCACGCCCGCATACACCGCGACCTGCAGCAGCACCTCCTGGATCTGGGCCGGCGTGAGCCCGTTCACCAGGGCGGCCCGCACGTGCATCGCCAGTTCCTCCTCCTGGCGCAGCACGGCCAGCGCGGTCAGCGTGATCATGCTGCGGTCGGCCCTGGACAGGCCGGGCCGGGCCCAGATATCGCCCCAGGCGTAGCGCGTGATCAGTTCCTGGAACGGGGCGCTGAACTCGGTGGTCGCGGCAACCGCCCGGTCGACGTGGTCGTTGCCGAGCACCTCGCGGCGAATGGCCATGCCCTGAGCAGCGCGTTCTTCGTCGGTCACTTCTCAGCCTCCGTTTCCTGGCCTGCCAGCAACACCGTGGTCACGGCCCGGCCCTACGTGATCGCGGCGGTTACCCGGCCGGGATGGCCAGGCGGCCGGGGGGGAGAGCAGGGAGGGGGGCAGAAGGGAGCAGACGAAGAAAGGCGAGCGGGGCGGGGGGGGGCGCAAGAAAGAAA
>JBPCKO010000237.1:0-19113 GCA_051004215.1 Streptosporangiaceae bacterium
CAGTGCCGGCGATCTCTGTTCTTGTTTCAGCGCGGATCTGCCCCCCCACTTCTTCGAGCTGTACGAAAAGCTGCGCGCGCAGCACGGCGGCGTCGGCGCGGCCGCGCTCCATCAGCGCCGCTGCCAGGGCTGCCACCTGACGCTCAATACGGTCGACGTGAACACGATCCGAGCGGCCCCGCCCGATGAGGTGCTTCGGTGCGAGGAGTGCCGCCGGATCCTGGTCCGGACGCCCGACTCGGGTCTGTGACCAGGCCAGCGCGCGGTGGCGAGTCCCCGGCGGCCCACGGTTCGGCGGCCCGCGGTTCGGCGGCCCGCGGTTTGGCCGCCCGCAGAGCGGCCGCTAGCGGGCCGGCTGACAGCGGTCCGGCGGCGAGCGGCCCGGCCAGCGGCGGTGGCGCGGCCAGTGGTTCCGCCGGATGGGGGAGCGTGCAGGGCCAGGCGACCAGCACCCTGCTGCTGCGGCACGGCGCGACCGCGCTTTCGGGTGAGCGCCGGTTCTCGGGCCGCGAGGACGTGCCGCTGACCAAAGAGGGCATCAAGCAGGCCGGCCAGGTGGCCCGTAGCCTGGCCTCCGGCCGCGGCGCCGACGTAGTCATCACCTCGCCGCTGCTGCGGGCCCGGCGCACCGCCGAGGCGGTGGCGGCGGCAACCGGCGCGCCCCTCGTCGTCGACGACGACCTGGTCGAGGCCGACTTCGGCGCCTGGCAGGGGATGACCTTCGCCGAGGCCGGGGAGCGCTGGCCGGACGAGATGAAGGCCTGGCTGGCCAGCCCCGATGCCCGCCCGCCGGATGGCGAGAGCTTCGCCATGGTCGCGATGCGGGTCCTGGCCGCGCAGGACCGGCTGCTGGAGGAGCACCAGCACAAGCGCGCCGTCGTGGTCAGCCATGTCACCCCGATCAAGACCCTGATCTGCCGGGCGCTGCTCGCGCCGCCCGAGGCCATGTTCCGGATGAACCTGGACGTCGCCTCGGTGACCAGGATCGACTGCTTCGACAACGGCTCGGCCCTGCTTCGGTCCTTCAACGACACCGCGCACCTGCGGTCGCGCCGCCGCTACCGGCCCGGCGGCGCCGCGGCTAGCCCGAGCGGCCCGCTACCGGCCCGGCGGCGCGTCCCGCATCCCCCGGCTTCATGATCTAGTGGATCTTTCGCGGATAGCGCGAACAAGTCCACGTGATCATGGTGAGGACGAACCGCGGGACCAGCGGCGGGGCCGATAGACTGGGCGCAGCGGCGGGCGAGCTGGCCGGGCGGCCGCGACGGTTCCGGTTCGCCGGGACGGCCGAGGAAGGTCCGGGCTCCGCAGGGCAGGGTGGTCGGTAACGCCGACCCGGGGTGACCCGCGGGAAAGTGCCACAGAAAACAGACCGCCGCCGGGCTCCGGCCCGGTGGTAAGGGTGAAACGGTGGTGTAAGAGACCACCAGCGCCGCAGGTGACTGCGGCGGCTCGGCAAACCCCACCCGGAGCAAGGTCAAGAGGGCCGGGAACCGCGCGAGCGGCGCCCGGCCTGCGCGAGCGTTCGAGGGTGGCCCGCCCGAGCTCGCGGGTAGACCGCACGAGGCTGCCGGCAACGGCAGTCCTAGATGGATGGCCGCCGGCCCGCGAAAGCGGGTGCACAGAACCCGGCCTACAGGCCAGCTCGCCCGCCGCCCGTACTCTGACCAGTACTTTCTCACTCATCCGGGACCTCCGGGAGGGCTTTGTACCTCCGCTGCACCTCCAGTGCCGATGCCAGAGACTCGTCAACGGCCCGAATCCCGAGGTCGTCGGCGTCCTGGAACAGGTGCCCGTAGGTGTCCATCGTCTCGGCGACCGTGGCATGGCCCAGCCGGGCCTGAATGACCTTCGGGTTCAGATTCGCGGCGATCAAGCGCCGAGGCGTAGAAGTGCCGAAGATCGTGGAATCGGGTGCCGTGCGGCACCATGGGCGTGGGATTGGAGCAGTTGTCTGCGCGCTGCCTCCGGTCTTGATCTGCCACTGTCGCCGCCGGCTTGCCGCAGGTTCGGGCTAGTCGGACGGGCCGCCGCCACATCTCACCGAAGCCATTCCGGTGGACGAAGCCTCCGTCGCGGGCCGGCAGCATCGCACCGCCCCAGCACAACGGTGGCAACAGATTCCTGAATCCTCCGCGCTTGACTCTGGTGATCAGGCCTCATACTGTTCACTAGGTGACTAGAGAAGTACTGAAGCAGTCGATCAGCTTCCAGCTGAGCCCGGACTCGGGGGTGCCCGCATACCTCCAGCTGGCGCAGCAGGTGAGGCAGGCCCTTCGGATGGGAGTCCTTGACATCGGCGACAAGCTGCCGACGGTCAAGGAGGTCGTGGCCGAGGTGGCGATCAACCCGAACACGGTGATGAAGGCTTACTGGCAGCTCGAGCACGAGGGCCTGGTTGAGGGACGCCAGGGCGTGGGCACGTTCGTCGCGCGCCGCCCCGCAGGACCTCCGCCGGGCACGCAGCTGCGGCTCGCCCGCAGTCTGGAGCAGTGGGTGCGGACGGCGCGGGCCGAAGGACTCGATGACGAGGCCATCGAATCGCTCCTGCGCTCGACGCTGTCGGGCTCGCGGGCGGAGCGGATCGCATGAGCGCCCAGGACACCCCGGCGATCGGGACGACCGGGCTGGGCAAGCGATACGGCTCGTTCTGGGCACTGCGGGACTGTTCGGTGTCCGTGCCCGGTGGCAGTGTCACCGCGCTGGTCGGACCCAACGGAGCCGGGAAGACCACCTTGCTGAAGACTCTCGTGGGGCTGAGCACCCCCAGCGCCGGCGAGGTATTCGTGCTCGGGCGCCCGCCTGAGCAGGACCCGGAGTTCCTGGCCAGCATCGCCTACCTGGCGCAGGACGTGCCGCCGTGGAACCGGCTGACCACTGCAGAGCACCTCGAGATCGGCGCGCATCTCAACCGCGGCTGGGACGCGGCCGGAGCCCGAGCACGGCTGGCCGAGCTGGGGATCCCGGCCGACCGGCCTGTCTCCACGCTTTCTGGCGGCCAGCGGGCCCAGGTTGGCCTCAGCGTGGCCCTGGCCAAGCGACCCCGGATCCTGGTACTGGACGAGCCGGTGGCGGCCCTGGACCCGCTGGCACGCCGGGAGTTCCTGGCCTCGCTTACTCAGGCGGTCGCGGACGGGGATCTGTCGGTCATCTTGTCGTCGCACCTGCTGCATGACCTGCAGCGCGTCTGCGACCACATCATCCTGCTCGCCGCCTCACGCACTCAGCTCGCCGGCGACATCGACCATGTCCTGGACACCCACCGCTGGCTCCTCGGAGCCAGAAGGAAGGCAACCGACATCGAGCCAGGTATCGAAGTAATCAAGGCAACGCAAACCGCGAACCAGACCCGCCTGCTGGCCCGGCTCACCGGCCCGGTCCTCGATCCCCGGTGGGGGATCAGCGAAGCAGGACTGGAGGACATCGTCCTGGCCTACATGGGGCAAGACGACACGCGAACCCCCAGCCCGCTGACCACGGCAAGGCCGGACCGGTGAACGTCCTGATATGGCGGCTGCACCGCAATCAGGCTTACGTGGCCGGGGCCGCCCTCGCCGCGCTGACCTGCTTGCTGGTGCTCACCGGCATCGCGATGGCCCGCGATTACCACGCGTTCCTGGCGACCTGCGGGACGACACGCAGCTGCGGTGACGCGACCCAGCTGCTGTTCCGCGGCGACGGCGCCATCACCACCCTGGTCGATGCCACCATGGCCGTCCCGCTGCTGCTCGGGTTGTTCTGGGGCGCACCGCTATTGGCCCCAGACTTCGAAACCGGCACCCACAACCTGGCCTGGACACAGGCCGTGACCCGCCGCGCCTGGCTGAGCCGCAACGTCCTGTGGGCAATAGCCGGCGCAGCTGCGTGGGGCGCAGGCACGGCGATACTGGTGAGCTGGTGGCGCGGCCCCCAGAACGCGGTCGGCGTCCCGGTCCGGCTCGCTACCTTCACCTTCGACATTCAAGGCATCGCGCCGGCCGCCTACTCGGTTTTCGCCGTGGCCCTGGGCATCGCAGCCGGCTCGATATTCAGGCGGGTCCTGCCCGCTATGGCGGTCACGTTCACCGCCTTCGCCGGACTGCGCTTCCTCATCGCCGAATACGCCCGGTCCCACTACCTGACCGCGATCACCAGTGTGCTCCCGCCATTCAGCGGCAACCAGGCCGCGCCAGCTGGCTCCTGGGTCCTGTCAACCGCGACCATCCATCGGGCCTAGCGGCCGAAACTACACTGCCGGCATCGGCTACCAGGACACCCCCGCAGCCTGCCGCGCCTTCGGGCAGCAACCCGCCCGGTTCAATTCCTGCCTGTCATCCCACGGGTTCCACACGATGATCACCTATCAGCCCGCAAGCAGGTTCTGGGCCCTGCAGGGGATCGAGGCAGGCATCTTCATCGCGCTAGCCGCAGCGCTCATCATCCTGGCCTACCGCGTCGTCCTGACTCGAGACGCCTGATTCTTCGACCGCTGGGCGGCGCCTTTCGGCGTCCTTGACCGCGAGCCTCTGGCACGGCATCGGCAGATGGAGGGGCAGGCCAGGGGCCTGCCTCAGGTGGCGCGGCGCAGCCCTCAAGAGTCGTGGCTGTACCTTCTCTGCACCTGCCAAGATTCGGTGCACCCGAGATACGCTGAGAATCAGCGAAGGGCGAGTCTCCATCTCAGCGGCGAAAGCGGGGGAGCGCGGCAGGTGACTAGAGTCCTGCCATCAGTGCCCGGCCTACAGGACAGCTCGCCCGCCGCCCGCGGTCCTGCGTCGAGATTTGAGGTTAACCGACGTAGATTGCCCGGCTTGCTGGAGCCGACACCTGAACTAGCTCGACTCCTTAGCTCCGGAGCTCTCCCGGGCCGGATCCCGTCCGCCGTGAGCCCGCGGCAGTGGGCGGCCGACGGCGCGGGCTGTGGCGGCAGCGGAACTTCGCGCTGTTCTGGACCGGTGAGAGCATCAGCGAGGTCGGCAACTCCGTCACCATCATCCTCGTGCCGCTGGTCGCCATCGACACCCTGCACACCAGCACGTTTATCGTCACCCTGCTGACCGCGATGGCCTGGTTTCCCCTGGGTCATCATCGGCGTGCCGGCCGGAGCGTGGATCGACCGGCTGGCGCCCAGGCCGGTCATGCTGGCCTGCGACGCGGTCTCGCTGGCGGTGTACGCGAGCGTCCCGGTCGCGGCTTGGTCCGGAGTGCTGACCGTGGCCCAGCTCATCGCGGTCGCGCTGATCGCGGGAACCGCGACCGTGTTCTTCAGCAGCGCCTTCCAGGTCCTGCTGCCCGGGATCGTCGACAGGCGGACCTTATCGAGGGAAGCCAAGCTGCTGGGCAGCCAGGCGATCGCGCAGATCGGCGGGCCCGGGCTCGGCGGGCTGCTCGCCCGGGCGACCGGCCCGGTCGGCGGGCTGCTCGCCGACTCGATCAGCTTCGGCGTGTCGTTCTGCTGCCTGACCGCGCTGCGGGCACCACGGGATCGCCGGTCGGGCGCGCCCGCGGCCTGGGGCATGCTCGACGGTCTTCGCTTCGCCTGGCGAGATCCCTACCTGCGCGCGCTGGCAGTGTTCTCGTCGCTCGCCATCCTGGCCCTCACCGGTATCGACGCCCTCCTGGTTGTCTTCCTCGTCCGCACCGTCGGGCTGTCCTCGGCCGCGGCCGGCCTCGTCATGGCCAGCCTCGGCGTCGGCGGCCTCCTTGGCGCACTCGTCGCCCGGCCCCTGGGACGGCGGTTCGGCACAGCGCGGGCCATGCTCATCGCCGTCGTTGGCGGCGAGTGCTTCACGCTGCTGCGCCCTGTGGATACTCACCGCCCTGATCGTCGCCTCCGGTCTCTTCTTCCTGCTCACCCCCATCCGGCACCTGCGCGACCTTCCGCAGCGAAGCTCCGCCGAACTCGCGACATCCTCCACGTCCAACCAGGTAAAGGAAACATGAAGCTGCTCCTCACTTCCAGCGTCCCCTGGCGTCAGCAGTAGCGGCGCAGACGTGATCGCTTCGGAGACGACCGTATTCGGATCACCCGAAGGAGAGGTCAGCAGAACCTTCGTGCGGGCGAACGGGATGGGACTGGGCGACTTTGCCGTCATCCCGCCTCTGGAGCTGTTCACCCCTTAGGAGGCTGCTCAACCTGCCGGATGAGGCGCTTGAGCTGAGCGATCTCGTCGCGCAGGGCCTTCTCCCCCGCGGCCGTGAGCTGGACCCAGGTCCGGGGGCGCTTGCCTTCGTACCCCTTCTCGATCTGCACCAGTCCCGCCTTTTCCAGCACCGACAGATGCTGGCCGAGGTTGCCCGCGGTCAGGCTGAGCGCCGCGCGCAGGAACCCGAACTCCACCCGGCGGCCCTCATGGGCGCTGGCCAGGATGCCGAGCCGGACCCGCTGATGAACGACATCATCGAGGCCGTTGGCGGGATGCTCGATCACTCCGCCAGCCGCCCGCCTGGTCGCTCGGCCAGCGCGAGTCTAGCCGCGCCGAGCAGCAGCACCGCCGCGGCGGCGACCGGAAGGACCAGGCGGGAGGGCGGCGCCAGCATCCATCCGAAGCCGACAGTCACCAGGTAGAGCAGGCCGAACACCACTAGCGCCCGGCTGTGGCCGACCCAGGCCAGTACCAGCAGGGCCAGCCCGATCGCCGATTCGGGGCCCGGCCGATTGGCCGCACCCGGCAGGCAATCGGATGGTGGCTGCTGAAGGTGACCGGGATCGAGGCGAGCGTCAGCACGGCGAACACCAGCAGCGGGAACCACGTGCCACGCTGCGCCTGCCGGACCTGGCGGACAACCTGGCGCGTCGCCGAGAGGAGTTCGCGCGGACCGTCCTGCAGGGCCGTCGGTAGTTCTGTCATGCAGCTAGCTTTGCATTACAGACCATTCTTGGCAAGAGAACAACACGGCCGTCCTGGCGCCCGCTAGGGTGGGCGCGTGCCCGCTATACCGGCCAGAACGCCTCGTCCCTCCGGCTCCCAGCCGGCCGACGCCGGCCAGGTCGCGCGTTCGTTCGGCGCCGAGGCCGGGCGCTACGACCGCGCCCGCCCTGGCTACCCGGATGAACTCGTCGCGGCGATCATGGCCGCGAGTCCGGGGCCGCGGGTGCTCGACGTCGGCTGCGGCACCGGCATCTCCTCCCGGCGGTTCCAGGCGGCCGGCTGCGAGGTACTCGGCATCGACCCCGACGCCCGGATGGCCGAGGTCGCCAGGCAGCACGGCATCGCCGTCGAGATCTCCTCGATCGAGGACTGGGACCCGGCCCGGCGGACCTTCGACATCGTGGTCGCCGGGCAGGCCTGGCACTGGGTGGATCCGCTCGCCGGCGCGGTGAAGGCCGGGCAGGCACTGCGGCCAGGCGGACGCCTCGCCCCGTTCTGGAATGTCTTCCAGCCACCACCCGACCTGGCGGCGGCGTTCGCCGCCGTGTACGGGCGGGTGCTTCCCGACCTGCCGGTCAACCTCTGGGCCAGGCCGGCCCTCGACGCCTACGCCGGGGTGTTCCGCACGGTCGGCGACGGCATCCGGCGGGCCGACGGGTTCGGCCAGCCCGAGCAGTGGCGCTTTGACTGGGCGTGCGATTACACCAGGGACGAATGGCTGGACCAGGTGCCCACTCAGGGCAACCAGCACCGGCTCCCGCCCGCGCAGCTGGAAGAACTGCTGGCCGGGATCGGCGCCGCGATCGACGCGGTCGGCGGCCGTTTCACGATGGGCTACGCCGCCATCGTCGTCACCGCGCAACGGGCCGGTCCCTAGGTCGCTACCGCCGGTTGCCGGCCGAGCCCAGTTCTGCGTCGAGGGATTCCTGGGCGCGCCGCATCGACTCGGCGTAGCGCGGGTCCTGCAGGCGGGCCGCCATCTCCTCGGCGGCACGTCCTCGACCCGCTGGACGACCCACCAGATGTTGCCGAGCGGGTCGCGGACCCGGCCGCCGCGATCGCCCCAGGCGGTCGGGTCGAGCGGGGTGACCACGCGTGCGCCGGCGGCGATGGCCCGCTCGAAGGCCGCGTCGGCGTCGGCGACGTAGACCCGCAGCAGGCTCGGCGTATCCGGCCAGTCCGGCTGCGCGTCAAAGGCCAGCAGGATTGAGTCGCCCAGCTTGATCTCGGCGTACCCGATGCCGCCGTCCTGGGTCGGCACCCGGCCAAGCTCGGTGCCGCCGAAGGCGGCCGTGATGAAACCGAGCAGGCGGCCGGTATCCCGGCTGACCAGCCAGGGCTGCACGGTGGAGTAGCCGGCCGGGGCGACGGATTCCATCGGGGTGATCCTTCCTAGGCAGGTGGCTCGCTGGACCCCACGCTCCCACCAGGTGCCGACAGCCCGCTGCGGCCGGCCTGCTTTACAGTGCTGGTACGGACCGGACGACGACAAAGACGGCCTACATGACCGAGGCGCTGGTGCTGGGGGGCGGGGGAGTCGGCGGAATCGCGTGGATCACCGGGCTGCTGGCCGGGCTGGCCGACGCGGGCCAGGACGTCAGCGGCGCGGACCTGATCGTGGGCACGTCAGCCGGATCGGCGGTGGCGGCCCAGCTGGGCAGAGCTGCGGGCCGGGGGAGCGCAGGTCGCGATCATCGGGCCGGACGAGGCGTCCCAGGCCGCGGTCGGCCCGAATCCGCTCCACCCGGCCAGGCGGGCCCCGGCCGCCCAAGCCGGGCGGGCCCAGGGCCGGGCCCAGCCCGTCGTCTGGGGTTAGAGCCGTCCGCAGCCCCGGTTACGCCGGACCGGGCCGACGAAGGCGCCCATCGTGGTCGGGCGGACGGTGCCGTACTGCCGGTCGGCGCCGAACGTCCGGCCGTTGGTCATGTTGCCGAACTCCCAGACGCAGCGGCCGCCGACCTTGGCCTGGGTCCAGTACGGGTAGAAGTGCCCGGGACCCTTCGGCGGCAGCACGCAGCCCTTGCCGTTGACCAGGTTGCACTTGGTGTTGAACTCGGTCGCGCTGGCGTCGGTCATGAACTGGATCTGCGGGTAGCCCCGGCCGCCGACCGTGGTCGGCTGCCTGGCCAGGAACGGCGAGGGGAACCGGCCTGGCCGCACCGAGTTGGGCCAGTCGCGGTAGTACGGCGTGCCGTCGAAGTCCAGGTCGCCGATCGCGCTGAAGAACACGTCGCACCCGGTCATGATGTTCGGCTGCACCGTCCCGCCGTGCGTGTCCCCGGCCCGGTAGCACGGGGAGTCGTTCGGCTCGAACTTCGCCCCCGTGTCCTTCGCCTTCTCGTACGGCCCGTGGCAGGTCTTGTAGTAGACGTCCTTCACCGAGCCGAGCGGGGTGGTGGCCTTGCCGCTGACCGAGGTGCACGGCTCGAAGTGCCCGATCTCGAACTGGTTGTTGATCATGTAAGGGCCGATGCCCCACGGGATCACGTTCCCGGCCCGCGCGGTCGAGTACTCCGGCTGGAAGTTGAAGCCGCGGCCCTTGCAGCTGAACGGGTTGGTGGTCTTGAACCCGTTCGCGCCCGAGGCGATCATGAAACCGCTCTTGCCGGTGGTCAGGTCGGTCTCGCGCACTTCGAGCGCATGACCGTTCTTGACCTTCGCGTCGAACATGTGGATCCGGACGTTGTCACCGGGGTTCATCAGCAGGGTGTGCCGGTTCGGGGTGAAAGTGGCCTGATCCGACAGCTGCGGGCTGGGCGGCCCGGTCGGCACGCCGTTGCGCTGCACCCAGCCGAAGTTGACCGGCTCGATGCAGTTGTTGTTGCACGGGCCGGAACCGTTCCCGGTGCACTCCAGGCTGTCGATGTTCAGCGCCGAGCACCAGTGCGTGTTGTCGCAGCTGATGTTGTCGGCGAACGGCGCGAACCCGGGCGGGTAGAACTGCAGCTCGACGAAGCCCGCGCCGCCGCCCTGGAACGTCCCGTGCGGCGCGTTCGAGTCCGATCGCGGCTTGCACGGCGCGAGCGGCGCCGAATTGGGGTCGCAGACCGTGATCGAGATCCACGGCGCGACCGACAGCTCGAACCAGTGGGTCACGTCGTGGCCAGGATGCCGCGCGGTCGGCCGGGCGGCCGGGTCGACCGGCAGCCGCTCGGTCATCGTGACGTTGTTACCCGAACCCCGCTGCCCGGACAGGAAGCGCACCGACGGCTCGTCGTGGCCGATGTAGTGGCCGTGCTCGTAGAACCGCCCGCCCCACGGGCCGCGCGGATCTTCGCACATCAGCCCGCGCTTGGCCGGGCGCTGGATCGGGCTCAGGCCGTTGCAGTCCAGCATGCCGGTGCCTCGCGGCCTGGTCACGCCGGGAATCGTCGCCCGGGCCGCGTGCGCCCCTGGCGCGCCGGCGGCAGCGGCCGGCACCAGGCTTTGCGCCCCGAGCGAGACCGCCGCGGCGACGACAGCCACCGCCAGAACGGACAACCGGTGAGCCGTGCCGGATCTGTGCATCGCGATCTCCTCAGGTGAGCCCGGAACGACCCTAGCCAGACCAGGCGCGCCAGTCGCGGCAATCGCGCGGGCTAACCAATAACGGCTTCATAACGCGCAACGCCAGGCCGCGGAACCGCAGGCCGGATGGCTAAGCCGGCCCGGCCTGATCGGAGGGTCCGGCCTGATCAGCGGATCCGGACGCAGCACCGCGCACGGCCGAGTACGGCCGGCCGCCGATGCCCCATTCCTCCGGGCCGACCTCGTAGATTGCCACCCTGACCCGGTCGACCGGAGTGTCCAGCGCCTGGGCGACGGCGTCGGACACCGCCGCGATCAGCGCGTGCTTCTGTTCGACGGTGCGCCCGCGCACCATGGTGACCTGGACGAACGGCATGGTCCCCTCCTGAACGTCGGCGGTACCCGCGCGGCTTAGCGGCAGGCGATCTCGATGGTCCCGAGCCGGTCGTACCGCGCGACGATCACGTCACCTGGTGCCGCGGGCACGGCCTCGGTCAGGGCACCGGACAGCACGATCTGGCCGGCCGACAGCCCGCGGTCCCGGCTGGCCAGCGCCCGCACCAGCCAGGCGACCGAGGCGGCCGGGTGCCCGAGCACCGCCGCGCCCGCGGCCGTCGCGACCAGCTCGCCGTTCTTCTCCAGCACCATGCCGGTCAGCCGCAGGTCGATGCCGCGCGGGCTGGTGGCCTGGCCGCCGAGCACGAACGCGGCTCCCGAGGCGTTGTCGGCCACCACGTCAGGCAGCGTGAACGAGTACCCGGAGAAGCGCGAGTCGAGCACGTCGATCGCCGGGTACACCGCTGCCGTCGCGTCCAGCACCTGCGCAGCGGTCACGAACGGCCCGGCCAGGTCCGTGCCCAGCAGGAACGCGATCTCCGGCTCGCACCTGGGCTGGATGAACCGCCCGCAGTCCAGCGGCTGGCCGACGTCGATCGCCATGTCGCCGGTGAGCCAGCCGTACAGCGGCTCGCCGACCTTCATCTGCCGCTGCTTGGCCGCGCTGGTCAGGCCCAGCTTCGCCCCGACGACTCCGGCGCCCCGGCTGACCCGGTCGGCCACCACCTCGTCCTGGACCCGGTAGGCCGTCTCGACGTCGAAGGGCCCGGCCGTCGTGGTCAGCGCCTCGATGCCGGCCCGGTCGCGCGCCGCCCCGATCAGCCGCCTGGCCAGCTCAGCTGGCTCGCTCATAGTCAGGCTCCCGTCACCCGCAGGCTCACCGGGCCGAGCCGGTCGATCTCGGCCCGGTAGCGCTGGCCGGGGGCGATATCGGTCGCAGCGTGCAGCGCCCCGGTCATCACGAACTGCCCGGCCCGCAGCGACTCGCCGAGGTCGGCCAGCGTCCGCACCAGCCAGGCGGTCGCCTCCAGCGGGCTGCCGAGCGCGGCCGCCCCGGCCCCGGTCGCGATCACCTCGCCGTCCCGGCTGAACACCATCCCAGCCAGCCGCAGGTCGAACCCGACCGCCGGCACCACCGCGGACCCCAGCACGATCGCGCCGCTGCTGGCCAGGTCGGCGATCGTGTCCGCGAGCTTGATCCGCCAGCCGGCGATCCTGCTGTCCACGATCTCGATCGCCGCGGCCGCCCCGGCGACCGCCCGGGCCACGTCCAGCGCAGTGCAGTCGAGGCCGGCCAGATCCGCCCCGAGGACCAGCGCTATCTCGGCCTCCACACGCGGGTGGATGAACCGGGCGGCGGAGATTTCGGCCCCGTCGGAGTGCACGTGCGAGGCGAGCACGGGCGCGAAGTCCGGCGAGTCCACCCCCAGCATGCGCTGCATCGGGCCGCTGGTCAGCCCCAGCTTGTAGCCGGTGATCCGGTCGCCGTCGGCCAGCAGCCTGGCCACCAGGTCGCGCTGGATCCGGTACGCGTCAGGCACCGACAAGCCGGGCCGGGCATCGGTCAGCGGCTCGATCGGGATCCCGCTGCGCCGCGCCTCATACAGGGCCGCGCCGAGCCCGGCCACCGCGGCGTCATCGATCACGCCCGGTCGAAGTTGAGCTGGTCGGTGGGACCGAGGTCGACCGACGTCGCGAGCACCTCGGCGGCGATCCAGTCCTTGTGCCTGAGCAGGTCGCCGTCGGTCGACGGCAGCGACAGCGCGATCCGGTCCGACAGGCCGAGGCCGCGCTGCTTGCGCAGCGTGTTCACCTGGTGGATCAGTTCGTACACGCGGCCTTCGCGTCGCAGGTCATCATCGAGCGTGGTGTCCAGCGCGACCGTGACGCCCGCGTCCGACACGACCTCCCAGCCGGGCTTCTCCAGCCGCTCGACGAACACCTCGTCCGGCGCCAGCACGTGCTGGAGCACCTCGAAGCGGCCGCCCTCCAGCTCCCGGAACTCGCCGGCGTCGAGCGCCTTCTTCACCATCGGCATGGCGCTGCCCAGCCGCGGGGCGACCGCGCGGAAGTTCGGCCGCACCCGCAGCCCGCTGGCGTCAATGTGCTCGCTGCTGACCTGCTTGACCCGCAACTCGTCGGCGATCTCGGCCAGGTACTCGCCGATCCCCTCGACCCCCTCGACCGCGAGCTTGGGCAGCGGCTGGCGGGTCTTGATCTTCGACTGAGTCCTGGCCCGGCGGCCCAGGTCGACCACCTGCCGGACCGCGGCCATGTCGGCGACCAGCCCGTCGTCGGCCTGCGCGGCCTGCGGCCAGCCGGCCAGGAAGACCGACTCGGGGGCGCCCGGGCACGGGCCGGTGACCAGCAGCTGCCACATGTGCTCGGCCAGGAACGGCGTGATCGGGGCGATCACCCGCACGGCCTGGACCAGGGCCGTCCACAGGGTGCGGAGCGCGGCTTCCTCGCTGTTCCAGAATCGCCGCCTGGACCGCCTGATGTACCAGTTCGACAGGTCGTCCAGGTAGGCCTCGAAGGCCCGGACGACGTTGACGGTCAGGTACTCCTCATAACCCCGGGTCGCGTCGGCCACGAGCCTGGCCGTGCGGGCCAGCAGCCAGCGGTCAAGCAGGTGCAGGCCCGGCCAGGGTTCGGCGCGGCCTGACCCGGCGGCGGCCAGGTCGCCGAGCCGGGGAGTGAAGCCCGAGGTGTTGGCGTACCCGCCGAAGAACGACAGGCTGTTCCACAGGGTCAGGAGCTTGCGCTGGATCTCCTTGCCGGGACCGAACCCGAAAAGCAGGTTCTGGCTCGGCGGCTGCTGGCAGTACTGCCAGCGCATGACGTCCGCGCCCATCTGCGCGAACGCCTCGTCCGCGCTGATCGCGTTGCCCCAGGAGCCGTGCATCTCACGGCCCTTCTCGTCCAGCATCTTCTCGTAGCCGAGCACCTTGCGGTACGGGGGCCTTCCGGTCAGGGTCACCGACATGAACAGCTGGGAGTAGAACCACAGCCGGATCTGCTCGCGCATCTCCGAGACCCAGTCGGCCGGGAACCACTCCTGCCAGTACTGATGGTCGGGCAGATCGGCCGTGGTCAGGCCCTTGGCCGCGCCGGTGGCGTACCCCTCCTTGACGTACGGCTCGTGCTCCCAGCCCAGCGTCGAGAACGGCACGATGCCGGCGTCCAGCCAGACGTCCCCGACCTCGGCGATCCGCTGGACTTCGCGGTCGCACTTCTCGCACCGCACCCTGATCGCGTCGATCCAGGGCCGGCGCAGCTCTTTCAGGCCGGTCAGCGGCGTGGTCGCCCGGTCGGCCAGCTCGGCCAGGGAGCCGATCACGTTCAGGTGGCCGCACGGGCACGGGTAGAACGGCAGCGGCAGCCCGTAGTAGCGGCGCCGCGAGATGTTCCAGTCCGACATGTTGACGAGCCAGTCGTCCATCCGGCTGCCCATGTAGGCCGGGGTCCACTCGACCTCGCGGTTGGCGGCCCGCATCGGCTCGCGGATCTGCCCGACCGAGATGAACCAGTCGTCGGAGATGCGGAAGATCAGCGGCGTGTGGCAGCGCCAGCACTCCGGGTACCGGTGCGTGATGTGACCGGCCCGCACCAGCAGCGAGCGCTGCTTCAGGTCGTTGGCCACCTGGTCGGCGACCTCGGAGGTGGACAGGCCGGCCAGCCAGCCGTACTCGGGGTAGAACCGGCCCGATTCGTCCACCGGGGTCAGCACCGGCAGGTCCTGGGCCTTACCCAGGTCGAAGTCCTCGGCGCCGCAGCCGGGCGCGATGTGCACGAGGCCGGTGCCCTCTTCCATCGACACCTCGTCCCAGCCGACCACCCGGTGCTGGACGCCGCCGCCGGGCGCGAGGTAGTCGAACGGCCCGCTGTACCGCCAGCCGATCAGGTCAGAGCCGGGCAGCGTCTCGGTGAACTCCTCGCCCTGGGCCCGCTCGACGGCCATCCAGTCGCCATTGGCGAGCCGGCCGTACCGCGCGCCCGGCTGGACCGCGGCGGCCACGTTCGCGGGCAGCGTCCACGGCGTCGTGGTCCAGATGACCAGCGCCTCGCCCGGCCGGTCGAGCAGCGGGAACCGGACGTACAGCGACGGATCGGACCGTTCGACATAGCTGCCGACCAGCTCGTGGGCGGAGATCGAGGTTCCGCAGCGCGGGCACCACTCGGTAGGGCGGTGGCCCATATACAGCCAGCCGCGTTCGTGCACGACGCGCAGGAACTTCCAGATGTACTCGATGTTGGTGTCGGAGAAGGTGTAGTAGTCCTTGCCCCAGTCCATCCACTGGCCGAGCCGGATCGAGCCCTTGATCAGCTCCGTGGCGGACCACTCGACCACCTCACGGCACTTGGCGGCGAAGGCCTCGAGGCCGTACTCCTCGATCTCGCGCTTGGAATTCAGGCCGAGTTCCTTCTCGACCCCGACCTCGATCCACAGCCCCTGGCAGTCGAACCCGTTCTGGTACCGCTGGTCGAAGCCGCGCATCGCCTTGTACCGCTGGAACGCGTCCTTCAGCGTCCGGCCCCAGGCCGTGTGCACCCCGAGGACCTTGTTGGCGGTCACCGGGCCGTCGGTGAAGCTGAACTTCGGGCCGCCCGCATTGGCCGCCCGTACCTTGGCGAAAATGTCGTCCCGGTCCCAGAAATCCAGTATCGCGCGCTCGAGCGCGTCGGCGTCAGGCTTGTCAGACAGGACAGGGAACATGGCCGGGATTCTATCGCCCTTGCCGCCCTGGGCCCGACGTCCTGACCGCGGATGATCAGCCGAGCATCAGCCCGCGCAGGTAGGCCGCCTGGCCCGCGTGCTGGGCGTCGTCGTCGATGACGCTGACCACCCGGACCCCGACGGTGACCGGCGGATCCCACCGCTGGTCCACGACCTTGTCCAGGTCGGCATCGGTCAGCCCGGCCACGAAGGCCAGCGACCGCTCGTGCACCGCGTCGTAATAGCCGGTCAGCAGCTCAGCCGAGCCGACCGAGAACTGGCCGACGTCCTGCGCCTCCTGGCTCCAGCCGGTGGCCCCGGCCTCGTACGGCAGCCCGAACCGGTCCGCCCACCCGTCCGCCGTCCACGCCTGCTCGGCCCCCGCCACCTCGGACAGGTGATCGTCCTGGACCCTGGTCAGGTGCCACAGCAGCCAGCCGACCGAGTTGGCGCCCGGCTGCGGCTGGTACGCGAGCTGCTGCGGGGTCAGGCCGCTGGCCACCTGATGCACGACCTCCCTGACCCGCGACAGGGCGTCGGCGAGGAGTTCTGCCGTCGTCATGGGTAATCCCTCCGTAAGTTGTCGTGGTAGGTCTCGCCTCACGCAGACCGGAATACTCACCTTCTCAAGGAGCACATCATGGCCCCGCGGCGCAGCAGCTTCGAGATCAACCCGCTCTACTCGCGGCCCGGTGAGGCCACCGAGCGCCCCCGGTTCGCGCTCGCGGACGACCCGATGCTGCCGGAGACCGCGTATCAGGTGGTGCATGACGAGGCGATGCTGGACGGGAACGCCCGGCTGAACCTGGCGACCTTCGTCGGCACGTGGATGGACCCGGCGGCCTCGAAGCTGTACGGCGAGGCGTTCGACAAGAACATGATCGACAAGGACGAGTACCCGGCCACCGCGGCGATCGAGGACCGGTGCTGGAAGATCCTGGCCCGGCTGTGGCACGCCCCCGACGCCCGCGAGGCGATCGGCACATCCACGATCGGCTCGTCCGAGGCCTGCATGCTGGGCGGGCTCGCGTTCAAGCGCCGCTGGCAGCAGGCCCGCCGGGCGGCGGGCCAGCCGGCCGACCGGCCGAACATCATCATGAGCTCGGCGGTACAGGTCTGCTGGGAGAAGTTCGCCAACTACTGGGATGTCGAGGCCAGGCTGGTGCCGATCACCGAGGAGCATCCGATGCTCGACGGTCACGACCTCGCCTCCTACGTGGACGAGAACACTATCGGCGTGGTCGCGGTCATGGGGGTCACCTATACCGGCATGTACGAGCCGGTGGCCAAGATCGCCGCCGAGCTGGACAAGATCCAGGCCAGCACCGGCCTGGACATCCCGATCCACATCGACGGCGCGTCCGGCGCGTTCGTCGCGCCATTCCTGCAGCCGGAGCTGGAGTGGGATTTCCGGATCGACCGGGTGCACTCGATCAGCACCAGCGCCCACAAGTACGGCCTGGTCTATCCGGGTCTTGGCTGGGTGGTGTGGAAGAACGCCGGGTTCCTGCCCGAGGACCTGATCTTCAAGGTCAGCTACCTGGGCGGGTCGATGCCGACGTTCGCGCTGAATTTCTCCCGGCCCGGCGCCCAGGTGCTGCTGCAGTACTACAACTTCCTGCGGCTCGGCCGGTCCGGGTACCGGGACGTGCAGCGCGCCTCGCACGACGTGGCCAGGCACCTGGCCGACGAGATCGGCAAGCTGGCGCCGTTCGAGCTGTGGGGCGACGGGCCGGACATCCCGGTCTTCGCCTGGCGGATGAAGCGCGGCTACACCGACAAGTGGGATCTGTACGACCTCGGCAACCAATTGCGCCAGCGCGGCTGGCTGGTGCCGGCCTATCCGATGCCGGACAACCTGTCCGACCTCACCGTCCAGCGGATCGTGGTCCGCAACGGCCTGTCGATAGACCTGGCCGACCTGCTGCTCGGTCAGATCACCGACTCGGTGAAGTACCTGGACGGCCTGGACGGACCGCTGCCCAAGGAGGGCCGCCGGACGACCGCGTTCCATCACTGAGCCGGTCGTCCGCGCAGGGCGGGGCCGGCTCAGCCGGGCGGGCTCAGCCGGGCAGGCGGCCGTCGTCGGTCAGCGGCAACGAGCGCAGCCGGCGGCCGGCCGCGGCGTAGATGGCGTTGCCGATGGCCGGGGCCACCGCGATCATGGGCGTCTCGCCCGCGCCGGCCGACGGCAGGTCGGGCCGGTCCAGCAGCAGCACCTCGACCGGCGGGATGTCGGCCAGCCGCGGCACCCGGTAGTCCGAGAACGAGCCGTTGGTGATCACGCCATCGGTGAACCTGATCGCCTCGAACATCGCGCCGCCGAACGCCATCACGGTCGCGCCCTCGATCTGACGGGTGACCGTAGCCGGGTTCACGATCGCGCCGCACTCGTAGCCGGTCACCAGCGCGGTGACCTGGACCTGGCGGCCGCGGCCGAGCACGACCTGGGCCGCGGTGACGACCCGGCCGTCCTTTTCCAGCCCGCAGGCGATGCCCACGCCGAGGCCGGATCCTGGTTCGGTGGCGCCTGGCTCCCAGCCGATGTGCTCGGCGACCGCCCGCAGGACAGCGGCCAGCCGGTCGTCGGCCAGGTTGGCCAGCCGGAACTCGACCGGGTCACGCCCGGCTCGCGCGGCGAGTTCGTCGATCATCGACTCGCGGGCGAACGTGTTGGCCGTCGCGGCCAGCGCCCGGTACGACGCCTGCGGGAGCGGGCTGGCCGCGGGCTGGTATTCCAGCCGCTGGCCGGCGGTCCGGTACGGACTCCAGATGCCGGGCGCGCCCGAGTTGATGTTGGTGAACGTCCAGCCGGAGATCGCCCCGTCGGCGCTGAGCCCCGCGGCCACGTCGATGACGGCCGCGGGGCGGAGCGTCCCGGCCGTGAACTCCTCGGCCCGGGTCCAGTGCACCTTGACCGGCCGCTCGGCCTCGCGGGCCAGGATCGCGGCCTCGGCGGCGATCCCGCCGGCGTGCTTGCCGCCGAAGGCACCGCCGGTGGCGGGCACGATGATCCGCACGTCGGCCTCCCCGAGCCCGAGCGCCTCGGCGACCTGGCCGCGGACCGCGAACGGCGTCTGCGTGCCCGTCCACACCGTCACCCGCCCGTGGTCCGCAGGCCCGCCATCGTCCCACTCGGCCACCGCGACCCGGGTTTCCAGGGCCGCGGGGGCGATGTAGGCGGCCGTATAGGTGGCCTCGCACCGGACCGCGGCACTCTCCAGCGCGGTCGCCGCCGAGCCGTCCTGATGCAGGAACGGGCCGCCCCAGCGGCCGGTCTTGGTGCCCTCGGTCGGGTGCTCGCGGAGATAACGGGCCACGTCGTGGTCGGACGGCGCGGCCGGGATGTCCCAGGTCGCGCCGGCCGCCAGGTCGGCCAGCGCCGCCCTGGCCCTGGCCTGGCCTTGCGCCACGACGCCGGCCAGGGCAGGCGTGCTGACCACGACCACGTTTTCGTGGGCCGCGGCGGCCGCGGGGTCGAGCGCCCGCAGCGTCGCGCCCGGTGCGGGCGGCCGGAGCACGGCCCCGTGCCAGAGACCGGGATGGTCGAGATCGGAGCCGAACCTGCGGGTGCCCGTGACCGCGGCCCAGGCTCCTGGCGGCCGGTGCGGACGGCCCGCCGTCCGCCAGTTCGCCGGGTCGGTCAGCGCGGGCTCCCCGGTCCCGATCTCGACCCGGCGCTGGGGGGGGGGGGGGGGGGGG